>JBBSUR010000117.1:0-8044 GCA_038234255.1 Mycobacteriales bacterium
TCAACAAGCGGGTCCGCGAGGAGCTCAAGAGCACCCGGAAGTCCCGCCGGTGAGCCGCCGCCTGGTCTACATCGCGTTCGGCGCGGCGGTCGGCGTGCTGGTGGTCCGCAAGGCCACCACCGCCGCGAAGCGGTTCACCCCTGCCGGGGTGCAAAGCTCGCTCGCCAGCACGTTCGGCGGCCTCACCGAGGCGATCCGCGACTTCTCCGCCGACCTACGTGAGGCGATGGCCGAGCGCGAGGACGAACTGCGGGTGACGCTGGGCCTCGACGGTTCGCACGACGTGGTCGACACCCCCGGCTCCACCGGCGGCCTGGAGCCGGACGTCCGGGAGACCGGTTACCGGTGAAGTCCGACGACATCCGCCGTCGCTTTCTCGCCCACTTCGATCGTCGCGGCCATACCGTCGTTGCCTCGGCGTCGCTGATCGCCGATGACCCGACACTGCTGCTGGTCAACGCCGGCATGGTGCCGTTCAAGCCCTATTTCGTGGGCGAGTCGCCGGCTCCCTATGCCCGCGCGACCAGCGTGCAGAAGTGCGTCCGGACCCTGGACATCGAGGAGGTCGGCAAGACCACCCGGCACGGGTCGTTCTTCCAGATGGCCGGCAACTTCTCCTTCGGCGACTACTTCAAAGACGGTGCGATCACCTTCGCCTGGGAGCTGCTGACCGGCAGCGTCGCGGACGGCGGGTACGGCTTGGCGCAGGACCGGCTGTGGCCGACCGTCTACCTCGACGACGACGAGGCGTACGCCCTGTGGCGCCGCTTCGTCCCCGAGCACCGCATCCAGCGCCGTGACAAGGCCGACAACTACTGGCACATGGGCGTTCCGGGCCCGGGTGGCCCGTGCAGCGAGATCTACTACGACCGGGGACCGGCGTACGGCCGGGAGGGTGGTCCGATCGTCGACGAGGAGCGCTATCTCGAGGTCTGGAACCTGGTCTTCATGCAGTACCAGCTCGGGGCGGTCCGCAGCAAGGTCGACTTCGACATCATCGGGGACCTGCCGGCGCAGAACATCGACACCGGCATGGGCCTGGAGCGGATGGCCACCGTGCTGCAGGGCGTCGACAACCTGTACGAGATCGACACCTCCCGCGTGATCCTGGACCGGGCCGCGGCGCTGGCCGGGGTGTCCTACGGCGCGGACCCCGCCGCCGACGTCCGGCTGCGGGTGGTGGCTGACCACGCGCGTACCGCCGTCATGCTGATCGGCGACGGGGTGACGCCGTCCAACGAAGGCCGGGGCTACGTGCTGCGGCGGATTCTGCGGCGCACCGTCCGGGCGATGCGGCTGCTCGGCGGCGCCGAACCGAGCATGTCCTCGCTGGTCGAGGCGTCGATCCTGGCGATGGGGCCGCAGTATCCCGAGCTGGTGTCCGGTCGCGGCCGGATCGACACGGTGGCGGTCGCGGAGGAGGGCAGCTTCCTGGAGACGCTGACCAAGGGGGCGGTGGTGTTCGACACCGCCGTGCCCGCGGCCAGGTCGGGCGGGGGGGTGCTGTCGGGGTCCCAGGCGTTCGCGCTGCACGACACCTACGGGTTCCCGATCGACCTGACCCTGGAGATGGCGGCCGAGCAGGGGCTCAGCGTCGACGAGGCCGGTTTTCGTGCGCTCATGGCCGAGCAGCGCGACCGGGCCAAGGCCGACGCCCGCGGCAAGAAGTCGGCCGGGGTCGACACCTCCGCCTACCGGGCGCTGCTGACGGCGGCCGGGACCACGACGTTCACCGGCTACGACGAAGTCAGCTCCGAGGCGGTGCTGCGCGGCCTGCTGGTCGACGGAGCGGTCGCCGAGGCGGCGGGCCAGGGCGCTGACGTCGACGTGGTGCTGGACCGCAGCCCGTTCTACGCCGAGTCCGGTGGCCAGCTCGCCGACGCCGGGCGCCTGGTGCTCACCGGCGGCGCCGTGCTGGAGGTCCGCGACGTCCAGCGCGTCCTTCCCGAGCTGACCGTGCACCGGGCGCGGGTGCTGTCCGGGGAAGTACGGGTCGGTGCGGGCGTGCTGGCCGATGTCGACGTGGAGCGCCGCCGGGCGATCTCGCGGGCACACACGGCGACCCACCTGGTCCACGCGGCGATGCGCGCTGCCCTCGGCGAGCACGCCACGCAGGCCGGCTCGGAGAACCGGCCGGGGCGCTTCCGCTTCGACTTCGCTTCGCCCTCGGCGGTGCCGGTGTCGGTGCTGGCCGACGTCGAGCAGGAGATCAACGAGGTCGCGCTGGCCGACCTGGAGGTCCGGGCCTTTGTGACCACGCAGGACGAGGCGCGCCGGATCGGCGCGATGGCGCTGTTCGGGGAGAAGTACGGCGACGCCGTCCGGGTCGTGGAGGTGGGCGACTACGCCCGCGAGCTCTGCGGCGGGACACACGCCTCCCGTTCCGGTCAGCTCGGCACGATCAAGCTGCTGTCGGAGTCCTCGATCGGTGCCGGGGTGCGCCGAGTGGAGGGTTTGGTCGGGCTCGACGCCTACACCTATCTCGCCCGTGAGCACGTGCTGCTCGCGCAGCTGGCGTCGGCGCTGAAGGTGCCGGCGGCGGAGGTCCCGGACCGGGTCGCGGCCACCGTGGCCCGGCTGCGCGAGGTGGAGAAGGAGCTCGCGGCGCTGCGTGCGGCACAGGTGCTGCAGCAGGCCGGCGCCTTCGCGGCTGCGGCGCGCCAGATCGGCGAGGTCGCCTACGTGGGGATCGAGGCCCCGGCGGGGACCCCCGCCGACCTGGTGCGCCAGCTGGCCCTGGACATCCGGGGACGGCTGGCCGCCGGGCGCCCGGGAGCGGTGCTCGTCGCCGCCGGCGGTGCGCGGGTGACGCTGGTCGCGGCGGTGAACGAGGCCGGCCAGTCCAGCGGACTGTCGGCGAACGCGCTGCTGCGTGCGGCGGCTGTCGCGGTCGACGGCAAGGGGGGTGGCCGCGACGACGTCGCCCAGGGTGGCGGGTCGAACCCGGCCGGCATCGCGGAGGCGCTGCGGCGAGCCGGGCAGCTCATCGCCCGGGTGGCCACCGGCGGGAAATGACCACCCATCCAAGATCTTCGGACGATCCCCAGCACTGTGGTGCTGGGGAAGTTCCGAAGATCTCGGTCGCATGAGCGTTCCGGGAGTGGTGCTTGCCGTCGACGTCGGCACGGTGCGGGTCGGGGTTGCCGCCAGCGATCCGCACCGCATCCTTGCCTCGCCGGTGGAGACGGTGCCGGCGCCCGGTCAGGCTCGGGTGGCCGAACTGGTTGCCGAGCGGGCGGCCGTCCTGGTCGTCGTCGGCCTGCCGACCTCCCTGTCCGGGGCCGCGCTCAGCGCATCGGCGGACATGGCCCGCGACTGGGCGTCGGTCCTGGCCCCGCTGATCGCGCCCGTCCAGGTGCTGCTGGTGGACGAACGGCTCACCACCGTCACCGCGACCACCGCCCTGCGTGCCGCCGGGCGTTCGGCGAAGCAGGGCCGGGCCGTGATCGACCAGGCCGCTGCGGTGGCGCTGCTGCAGGGAGTTCTCGACCGCCAGCCCAGCCGAGGCGGTTAGTCTGCGTTCCGTGACCGATCTGCTGGGGTTGACCGAGGACGACCGTCGCCGTCCGCAGCGGTCCGCGCGCCGGGGCGTGGGCCGGCTGCTCGCGGTGTTGTTCGTCCTCGTCCTGCTCGCCGCGCTCGGTGTCGGCGGCGCCCTGGCCGTACGCAAGGTGTTCACCCCCGCCGCTCCGGATTACGCCGGCGAGGGCACCGGCGAGGCGGTGGTGCAGATCGAGCCGGGCGACACCGCCGGCGACATCGCCGATGTATTGGTCGCCAAGGACGTCGTCAAGAGCCGGCGGGCCTTCTTCGAGGTCGCCAGCGCCGACCCGCGGGCACTGGGGCTGCAGCCGGGTTTTTACCGAGTCAAGGCGCAGATGAGCGCCGACGCTGCGCTGACGCTCCTGCTGGACCCGAGTGCACGGCTGGTCGGACGGGTGACGGTGCCCGAGGGGCTGACGGTCGAGCAGACGCTGAAAGTGCTCGCCGAGAACACCGAGATCCCGCTCGCGGACTACACCGCGGCGGCGAAGGCCCCCCCCTCGTTGGGCCTGCCGGACTACGCGCAAGGGCGACTCGAGGGCTTCCTGTTCCCCGCCACCTACGACGTCGAGCCGGACCGCACCGCCCAGCAGGTTCTGTCCATGATGGTGGACCGCTTCGAGCAGGCGGCGCAGGCGACGGGCCTGGAGGCGGGCGCGGACGAGCTCGGCCTCACGCCGTACGAGGTGGTCATCGTCGCCAGCCTGATCGAACGCGAGGTCAAGCGCGACGAGGAGTACGGCCAGGTGGCCCGCGTCGTCTACAACCGACTCGACAAGAACATCCCGCTGGGCATCGACGCTGCCGTCCTGTTCGGTGTCGGCAAGACCGCCGGTGGGGAGTTGACGAGGTCCGACCTGGCCAAGGACACGCCGTACGAGAACCGCCGGAAGACCGGGTTGCCGCCCACGCCGATCGCCTCGCCGGGGGAGGCGACGTTGCGCGGCGCGCTCAACCCGGTCGAGGGTGACCTTCTCTACTACGTCCTCGCCACCGCCGACGGTCGCACCTTCTTCACCGCCGACTACAACGCCTTTCTGCGCCAGCGCGACAAGTCCCGCGCAGAAGGCGTCTTCTAGCCCCGTGCGGGCCGCGGTCCTGGGCCGGCCGGTGGTGCACTCCCAGTCGCCGCGGCTGCACCGGGCCGCCTACGCCGCGCTAGGCCTGGACTGGACGTACGACGCCATCGAGCTCGACGCCGACGGGCTGCCCGCCTTTTTGGACGGGCTCGGTCCGCAGTGGGCCGGGCTGTCGCTGACGATGCCGCTCAAGCAGGCGGTGTTGCCGCTGCTGGACACCTGCACCGACCTGGCCCGGGACGTCGCGGCCGCCAACACCGTCGTCCTGACCGGCGGGCGGCGGCACGGGCACAACACCGATGTCGCCGGGATGGTCGCGGCGCTGCGCGAGGCCGGGATCACCTCGGCGCGGCGTGCAGTGGTGCTCGGCGGGGGCGCCACCGCCCGGTCGGCGCTGGCCGCGCTGATCGAGCTCGGCTGCTGCGCACCGGTGCTGGTCGTGCGCTCAGAACCTGTCGAGACTCTGGCATCGGCGCAGCGGCTCGGCGTACGCCCGACGGTGACGGCGCTCTCGCCGGAGGTGTTCCAGGGCTGCGACCTGGTGGTCAGCGCGCTGCCGGCAGGTGCCGCGGACGGCGCCGCGGCGTACGTCCGCGATGTGCCCGCGTTGCTGGACGTCGTGTACGACCCGTGGCCGACCCGGCTCGCCGCCGCGTGTAACGGAATCGTGGTGAATGGCGCGGCGATGCTCCTGCACCAGGCCGCTGCGCAGGTCGAGCTGATGACCGGACGGGCCGCGCCGCTGGAGGCGATGCGGTTCGCGCAGTCACGCTGAGGCGACGGGTTCCGGTTCCGGTTCCGCCACCCGATCTGCTATCCGCTGCGCCAGCGCCGCAAAGTCGTCGTAGGCCCGTCGGGCCGCCTGCTGGTGCCCGCCGAAGGCGCCGTCTGCGGGCCGGAGCGCGAAAACCGGCTTGTGCGCCTCCTGGGCCATGGGCATGAGGCTCCGATAGTGCTTGAGCTGAGCGAGGCATCGCGGGTCGTCGGCCACGTCGGCGCTGGACGGCGCCGGCTGGGCGAGAACGTCGACCGCGTAGACAGCGGGAATCCTGGCCATCCACCGCTGATAGGCCTTGGTGGGTGTGCCGAGCCGCACACCGTGCTGCAGCAGCACATATCCGACGGGACGCATTGTCCCGGCCGGAAGGTCGAGATCTGGATCGGGGTTCTTCGGAAGCCGTTCGTTCCACTCGGCGCGCCACGATCGCAGTCGTGGTCCCAGGTTGCGAAGCCCCTGGACGCTGAACAAGTCTGGAGCGAGCGGGATGACCACGCTTTCGGATGCCACCAGGGCGGCGCGGTTGATGGCGCCGAGGTTGGGTCCCACATCGACCAACGCAATATCGGCCTGGTGCTGCTGCACCGCGGAACCGATGAGACGGGAAAAGGCCGAAATAACGCGAAAGGCACGCTCCTTTCCATCAAGGCAGTCAGGCCATTGTTGTGACAACTCGTCTTCGAAGTTGGACAGTGCGAGGTCGCCAGGTACGAGAGCCAAGCGATCGCCGATCTCTTCGAGCGGGGCGGATGAGATATCCCCGATCCCGCGCAGTAGGGGCAGAATGCTGCCGTACACGGTGCGACGTGTTCCGGTCGCGGGCCACAGCTGCTCGAGCCGTTCCTCCTCCAAGAAGGCGGCCGTGAGGTTCGCCTGAGGATCTAGGTCGATCGCCACCACTCGCCGTCCCTTCTCGGCATACATGTGCGCGAGGTGGTAGACGAGGGATGTCTTTCCAACCCCGCCCTTGTTGTTGAAGAAGGTCACCACCGGAGCGGTCATGTCGCCTCCTTGCGCACCGTGGCCGCGACGTACTCGGGTCGCACCTCGAACACAGGTTCAGCATTGCCGTTGTCGCGACATGCGCGTCGCGCCGTCTCGACTCCGACGCCGAAGCGCTGTACGTATCCGAGGGCGCGCAGTGCGCCCGCAAGATTGGGATTGCGATAGTCGGTCACTCCCGGCTGCCCGAAGTTCTTCTCGGTGACCAGCCCGAAAGGTCCGCCTGGGCTCCAGATCTCCACCCGATCGGAGTACCAGGTCAATCGGACCGGCGCGTTCGTGCCTTCGTAGGTGCGGTGCATCAAGGCGTTGCGACAGAGCTGCTGCAACGCTACGAGCGGGTAGTCAGGACGGCGCAGCTCGGGGCTGGAGCGCACATCAACAGTCGTTGTGATGTTGAGAGCAAGTATCTCGTCCAACTGTCGGAGGACGTCGATGAGCGGGCCATCCAGAACCTTGTCGTCGCGGATCGGATCCGACAGGGACTGCCCGTCGATGTGAAGAAACTGCAGGTAAGCAGCCGGCAGGTGCTCGCGGGGCGAGATGCCGAGCAGGAGCAGTCCCGTGGTCGTCAGCGTGCCATGCAGGTCCGCGAGCCGCAATGAGGCCAACTGCTCCGCTTGCGTGCGGCGGTTTTCCTTGAGCACGTCAGGCGCGACAGCTGAGGGAAGGTAGACCCGCCGGAATAGCTCCACGTCGAGTTCTTCCACGGCGACGCCCTGCATGGGCCGGGCATCGAACGGCAGATCGAGTGATCGGCGGCGCTCGCTGAGTCGCCGCTCCTCGTCGGGAGACGCCATGGCGCGGCGTGGTCCGACCCGGATCCACACCACGCCCTTGTAGCGGACCGGTGGAGTCAGTCCGGGCTGGACTTCGACTGCCACGATCCGCCGGTCCTGGATCGGCAGGACACGGACGACCAAGGACGGCGTGGGCAGGATCGTGCCGCGATCGCGCAGCCCCGCCACGTCGAGCAGCAGCTGATCAGTGACCTCCAAGCCGGTCGGGACGCCAGCGTCATCGACGCCGATGAAAAGCACCCCCGACCGATCGTGTCCCGGCAGGTCGTTGCTGAAGGCGCAGATCGCCTGGCTTGCCCGGTCTGTGTCGAGAGAGGACTTGCGCTCGACCAGATCGGACTCGAGATCGGCTAGCAGAGTTCGCAGCTCGTCATCGGTCAGCGCCATGAGCGCACAGTAGGAGATCGGTCGTCCCCACTTCGGTCTCAAGGCTCGCCGCGACCTGGCCGATGGGACTTCCACAGGCGGAACCCCGCCATGCGAAGGAGCCCCGATGGCCGACATGCACGGCGGCACCGACCGGCAGCCCGCTGCGCCGGCCTCCGGTCTGTCCCGCTCCGACCGGCTCGACCGGACCATCCACGCACTGCTGTCGCAGACGCCGGAGATCGAGGCGGCCGCGGTCGTCTCCTTCGACGGGCTGCCGATGGCCTCGGCCCTGCCGCCGTCGATGGACGAGGACCGGGTCGCGGCGATGAGCGCCGCGCTGCTGTCGCTGGGCGAGCGTGCGGCGCAGGGCCTCGGCCGCGGCGAGCTCTCCCAGGTCTACATCGAAGGCGACGCCGGCACCGTGTTCCTCGTCTCCGCCGACGACGAGGCCGTGCTGGTCGCGGTCGCCGAGA
>JBBSUR010000118.1:0-7968 GCA_038234255.1 Mycobacteriales bacterium
CTCGTCGTACGAGCCGCCTGCCAGGTGAGCCAGCGTCGCCCCGACGTCGACCGTACGGGCGACCCGCTCCACCACCCCGCGGGCATCGACACCAGGCCCCGACAGCAGAAAGGGCGCGCGTGACTGCAGGGCGTTGAGCGAACCGTGCTCGCCGAGATGCCCACCACGCTCGGGCCAATGATGCGCCCCGGTGTGCACGACGACGAGGTCCGGCGCACGGGGGTCGGCAAACAGCGAATGCAGCCGAACCGCCGCGAAGGGGTAGCCGGTCTCGGCGAACGGATCGCCGTCGAAGACCGGGTTCCTCCCGGCGAGCACCGTCGCCTCGCCGGTCGGGCCGAGCGCGACGTGACCGCCGCTGTCGGCAACGTGGACCAGGCCCTTCTCCCACCAGCAGACGAGGTCGACCACGGATGCCAGGGAAGGGTCGAGCAGCACGTCGAGGGCCCGGTCGCGCAGTCCCGCGGAGTGCAGCCCGGCGCGCACGATCGCACCGGCGGTCAGGTCGCGCGAGGGCAGGGGCACGGGGAAAGCGTAGGCGGGCCAGGCAGTTCCCTGCTACTGCAGCGCGAGCCGGACCAGACGGGCCCGCGTGGCGGCGGTCTGCGCCCGGCGGTCGAGCCGGCGCAGCCGGACGATCCGCGAGGCGAGCGCGTACTCGGCGGCCTGCCGTTGTCGTTCGCGCTGCTCGCCCTGGGCGAGCAGCAGGTGGGTGGTGATGTCGTACATGGTCGTTCTCCTGAGTCAACGATGAGGGAAGAAGGGGGGCCTACTAGGCAGCGGCGCTGCCGGCGGACGGGTCGACCTTGCGGGGACGGCCGCGTGGACGCTTGCGGGCGACCACGACACCGGCGACGACCAGCTGGCCGCCCCAGACGCCCCAGGGCTCCTGCCGGTCCAGCGCACCGGCCAGGCAGGCCTCGCGCAGGGGGCAGGGGAGGCAGAGCGCCTTGGCGTCCTCGACGGACTGGGGCGACTCGGCGAACCACAGGTCGGGGTCCTCGGTCCAGCAGGGCAGGACCGGATCGGTAGAGCAACGAGCGGGGGAAGTCGGATCGAAAGCGGTGAGCACGGCCGTTCGCCTTCTGTCAGGTGCGGCCCGTTCGGGCCATTCGAGTGGGAGGGTGTGGCCCGGAAAAACGAACAAGGCCGCGGATCCCTGATCGGGTTCCGCGGCCTCGAGGCGCTGGTCGGTCTGTTGTCAGACCGGTGCGGCTCGAGCCGGGAGACCCGGGAGATCGGTGGAGCGGGCGCCGTGGGGGGCGGCGACCGGGGCGGTGGCGCGGTGGGCGGTGGCGGTCGCGCGGTGCCCGGCGAAGGGCACACCGGTGGCGTAGCCGCCGACATTCGGCGCCCCGACTACGCGCCGGCGCACAGCGATCGGCGTCCAGCCGATGGCGGGCGTGCACAGGAAGCTCTCCATGTCGTCCACCTCCGTCACCGTCGCGTCGCTGTCAACCACCGGGTAAGCCACCGGCACCTGCCGGCAGAGGGGAAGGTAAGGGGCGCGGCCGGGAGCGCGCAAGTGATTAAACGAGAACGCTCAGCCGGGCGCGCTGGCCCCGACCAAGCCCAGGACCTCGGACCCGAAGCGGTCCAGCTTGCTCTGCCCGATTCCGGGGATGGCGACCAGCGCCGCCACGTCACCGGGGCGCTGCTCGGCGATGGCGATGAGCGTGGCATCGGTGAACACGCAGAACGCCGGCTGGCCAAGGCCTTTCGCTCGCTCGGAACGCCACGCCCGCAACGCCTCAAACAAGGCTTCGTCGCGGTCGACCGGACATCCCGCGCAGCGCCCGAGCTTGCGGTCGACGGCGGCGGTCAGCGACGTTCCGCAGACCCGGCAGGGCACCGGACCGTGGCGCGTACGACGTGCCGTGCCCCCGGCACTGCCCGGCGGTCCAGCAGCCGGCCGGGTCAGCTCGTGCAGCCCGTCGAGGAAGCGAGAGGGCCGGCGGCTGCCCCGGCCCCCGGGGGAGCGCGACAGAGCCCAGGACAGAAACAGGTGGCTGCGCGCGCGGGTGATCCCGACGTACAGCAGCCGGCGCTCCTCCTCCACCGCGGCGGGGGTGTCGGCGTGCACGAGCGGCATCGTGCCCTCGACCAGGCCAACGAGGAAGACGGCGTCCCACTCCAGCCCCTTCGCCGCGTGCAGCGAGGCCAGCGTGACCCCCTCGACGGACGGGGCGTGCTGGGCAGCTGCCCGCTCCTCCAGTTCGGCGACCAACTCGCGCAGTCCCGCCTGCGGCTGCGTGCTCGCCAGGTCTCCGGCCAGCCGGTGCAGTGCCGCGAGGCTCTCCCATCGCTCCCGGGTTGCGCCGGCGCCGGCGGGCGGTGCCTGCGCCGACCAGGACATCCCCGACCGGAGTACGTCGGCCACGCGGGCCGCCAGCTCGGCCGGCGCACCGTCGTCCGCCGCCCGACCGGCGCCGCGCAGCAGCAGCAGGGCCTGCTTGACCTCGGCCCGGTCGAAGAAGCGGGCTCCACCCCGGATGACGTACGGGACGCCCGCGTCGGTGAGCGCCTCCTCGTAGCCGGCGCTCTGCGCGTTGACCCGGTAGAGGACGGCGATCTCGCTCGCCGGGGTGCCGGCCGACATCAGCTGGCGGCAGCGCAGCGCGACCTGTGCGGCTTCGGCCGGCTCGTCGGCGTGTTCGCAGAAGGCCGCAGCCGGACCGGGCGGGCGCTGGGCCAGCAGCTCCAGCCGGTCGGGGCCGCCGCGGGCGCCGGCGATCACCGCGTTGGCGAGCGCGACCACCTGGGGCGTGGACCGGTAATCGCGGATCAGGCGTACCTCGACGGCGTCGCGGTAGCGGCGGCGAAACCCCAGCAGGTAGTCCGGTGCGGCGCCGGTGAAGGAGTAGATGGTCTGCTGGGGATCACCGACGACGCACAGGTCGTCCCGGCCGCCGAGCCAGGCGTCCAGCAGCCGCTGCTGCAACGGCGTGACGTCCTGGTATTCGTCGACGACGAAGGAGCGATAGCGCGCGCGGAACTCCGCCGCGACGGCGCTGTTCTCCTCCAGGGCCGCCGCGGTGAGCAGCAGCAGGTCGCCCCAGTCCGCGATCCCCTGGGCCTGCTTGAGCTGGACGTAGGCCTCGTAGACCTGGGCGACCACCGCCGGGTCGTAGGGGCCCTGCCGGCCCGCGCGGGCCGCCGACGCCGGGTAGTCCTCGGGACCGACCAGCGTGCTGCCGGCCCACTCCAGCTCCGACAACAGGTCGCGGATCTCACTGGTGCCCGGACGCAGCCGGGCCCGGGCGGCGGCATTCGCGACGAGACCGAAGGTGTTGTCGACCAGGCGGGGCGGCGCTCCGCCCACCGCCCGTGGCCAGAAGTAGTTCAACTGCTTCAGCGCGGCGGCGTGGAAGGTCCGCGCCTGCACCCCGCCGACGCCCAGGGCACGCAGCCGGGTGCGCATCTCGCCAGCGGCGCGGGCGGTGAAGGTGACGGCCAGCAGGGCGCTGGGCTGCACCGCGCCCGACGCGACGGCGTACGCGGCGCGATGGGTGATCGTCCGGGTCTTGCCCGTCCCGGCGCCGGCGAGGATGCAGACCGGTCCGCAGACGGCTCTGGCCGCCGCGCGCTGCTCGGGGTCCAGCGCCGCCAGGATGGCGTCCGGGGTGCGGTCGGGGCTCACCGCTGCAGTCTCCCAGGCCGGGCGGCCGGGAAGGGCCGGGCCCAGCCGGCTGTTGATCTCGCTGACCCCGTCTCAACAAGCTCCAGGAGCCTGCATGCCCGAGCCGCTGACCATCTACAGCACGCAGTGGTGCGGCTACTGCCACCGGCTCATGCGTCAGCTCGATCGGGACGGGGTGGGCTACGCCGTCGTGGACATCGAGCACGACCCGACGGCGGCCGACTACGTCATGAGCGTCAACGGGGGAAACCAGACGGTGCCCACCGTGGTGTTCGGCGACGGCACGGCGCTGACGAACCCGAGTCTGGCGCAGGTCAAGGCCCGCCTCGCCGGCTGAAGTCGGGCAAGATGGCGGACGCACCGTCGGGAGGCAGGGACCATCCCGATCCGATCGCCTGAGAAGGAAGGCCGCGTCATGGCCCTGGAGCTCTCCGCCCATCCGGCGATCGACGCCGTAATGTCGACCGCATCCTCGCTGCTGGGCATGGAGATCGTCTTCCTGGGCGGCCTGACCGACGACACGTTCACCTTCGAACGGGTCCGGGCCACCGCCGAGTGGCCCGGCGTTGCCGCCGGCATCACCGCCGACCGGCGTGACTCGCTGTGTCATCGGCTGCTCGCCGGGGCTCCCCCCCGTACGTCCGACGCCGCCCACGACCCGGCCTATCGCGACGCACCCAAGCGCAGTGAACTCGGCATCACGTCCTACGTGGGGGTGCCGATCCGCGACTGTTCGGGCCGGGTCGTGGCGACGCTGTGCGGGATCGACCGGGGCGCGGTGGAGGTAAATGACTCCACCCTGGAGGTCCTGGGCCGGCTGGCCCAGGTGCTGGCCGCCCACCTGGGTCCGATGATCGCCGAGGGCCTGGTCATCCGCAGATCCGCCGAGGGCGGCTGGTCGGTGGGCGAGCACACCACCGGCGACCTCACCAGTGCGATGGTGCTCGCCGACCTGCTCGCCGGTGAGCTCACCCCGGGTACGCGTCCGGCCAGGGCCGACACCACACTGGACGAGGCCGCGCAGCTGCGCATCTCGGTGCAGCAGCTCGAGCACGCCCTGGCCGCACGGGTCGTGGTCGAGCAGGCCATCGGCGTCCTCGCCGAGCGCCAGCACAGCTCACCTCGTCAGGGCTTCGAGCGGTTGCGCAAGGTGGCTCGCTCGCGCGGTCGCAAGGTGCACGAGCTGGCGCGGGAGGTCGTCATGTCCACCACCGACCCCGCGGTGCCGCTCCCCCCGGAACTGGCCGGGCGGCGCTGAGCCCGCACAGCGCCAGTCGAACGGCTCAGACCTTCCGGTACGCCGCTTCGCAGAACGACCAGAGCCCGTAGCCGAGCAGCCCGACCACGGCGAGCCCGAGCAGCGCCCGGCCGTACGGCTGCGCCGCCAGCGTCTGCAGCGCGGCGTCCAGGCCCTTGGCCTCGTTCGGGTCGAACCGCACGGCGGCCCGGACGAGGAACCAGCCGATCAGTGCGAACACCGCCCCGTGGCCGACCAGACCGACGACGCCGACGACGACGACGGGACGTCGCAGCCGAGCCGGTACGCGGTAGGACTCGATCCGGTCGCTGTGCTTCTGGACCAGGGCCCGGCCGGCGAGGACCAGGCCGACGACCACCAGAACCACCCCGATCACGCCGACCGCCGTCCGTCCGCCGGAGCGGCTCATCAACTCGGCTGTCCGCGAGCCGGTCTGGTCCTGGCCGCCACCGCGGACCAGGAACTGCACGGTGCTGACGGCGAGCCCGCCGTAGAGCAGGCCGGCGCCCAGCGATCGCGCCCGAGAACCGGTGCGCTTCACGCCGTCCTTATCGCGGTGCCCGACGGCGGCCGACAACAGCTGCCAGGCGGCGTAGCCGAGGAACGCCAGCACCAGGCCGACCAACAGCACCTCGCCGAACGGCTTATCGACCAGCGCCCGCAGCGCCCCGCCGCGGTCGGTCTGCTGGTCATCGCCGAGGGCGACCGACAGCGCGAGCAGTCCGATGACCAGCCAGACCAGGCCGCGGGCGGCGATCCCGCTGCGGCCCAGTCCGTGCACCGCGTCGCTGCGGTGCGCTCGCTTGGCCGTCGTGGCCGCGGTTCCGGTCACTGGCGCTCGAGTTCGACCAGCGTCCGCAGCGGCGCCTCGACCTGGGCCACGTCGCCGACCAGCACGGTGGTCAGCGCGGTGGGCGCCAGATAGGTCGCGGCGGCAGTCAGCGCATCCTCGACCGTGACCGCGGTCAGCAGTCGGGGGTAGTCGCGCAGCCACTCGACGCCCAGTCCGGCGCCGGCGAGTTGGCTGAGGGTCGACGCGAGCCCCGCCTGGGTCGACGTCGACAGCGACAAGGTGCCGATCGCGTAGCGCCGGGCCTGGTCCAGCTCGGCCTGCGTGACGGGCAGCGTGGCGACCCGACCCAACTCATACCAGGTCTCGAGCAGGGCCGGCGCGGTGGTCGGCGTGGACACGTCGGCGCTCAGGCTCACCCGCGACCCGGCCGGCGGGTGCTCGACCTGGGCGTGCGGGCTGTAGGTGTAGCCCTTGTCCTCGCGGATGTTGGCGACCCAGCGCGAGGAGAAGTAGCCCCCGAACACCAGGTTGGCCAGGCCGAAGGCGGCGTAGCCCGGGTCGGTCCGCGTCGGCGCCGGCCCGGCCATCAGGATCGTCGTCTGCACCGCCCCGGGACGGTCGATCAACAGCGCCGGCGCGACGTGCCGGGCCGGAAGCGCCGGGGTGGCAGCCGCTTTCGACGTCGCCGTCCAGCCCGACAGCGCGGTCTCCACCGCAGCGAGCGCCCGGGCCGGCGTCAGGTCGCCGACGATCGTCAGGATGCTCCCGGCGGGGGCGATGCGCTTGGCATGCAACGCCCGCAGTTGAGCGGCGGTCACCTCCTGCACCTGCGGCGCCGAGGGGATCTCCCGGCCGTACGGGTGGTCGCCGTACAGCCGGGCCATCAGCGCCTCGCGGGCCACGACGCCGGCCTGGCTGCGGAAGATCGCCAGCTCCTGCACCAGCCGGTCGCGCTCGCCGACCACCTCCCGGGTGGGGAAGCGCGCGCCGGTGAGCACGTCGGCGAGCACCTCGAGCAATCCGGGCAGACCGGAGACCAGCACCGAGCCGCCGAAGCCCAGCAGGTCCGCGTCGGTGCTGGTCGCGAGCTGCCCGCCGAGCCCCTGCACGTCGGCGGCCAGCTGCGCGGCGGTGCGGCGGTCGGTGCCGGACAGCAAGGTGTCGCCCAGCAGGTGGGACTGCGCCCGGAAGGACGGCAGGCTGGCGGCGCCCTTGCGGCCGGCGGGACCGGCGAACGGGATGCGCAGCCGCAGTTCGGCGAGCGGCACTCCGGGTCGCCGCACGGCCAACACCCGCAGGCCGTTGTCGAGGGTGCGCTCGGCGACGCTGGGCAGTCTGACCGGGCGTGGCGTGGCCAACGCCGGGATGGGGCGGGACAGCTCGGCGCTCATGCGGCGACCGCCGGATCGGTGCCGGGCAGCAGCTCGAGCAGGGTGCGGGTCTGCGGGGTCAGGGTCGCAGCAGCGGCCTGGACAGCCTCGGCGCTCACCTGCCGCAGCAGGTCCGGCAGCTCGTTGATCAGCTCGGCCCGGCCGCGCTGCTGCTCGAACACCGACATCGTCGTCGCCCGGCCGAGCACCGAATCGACCTCACGCAGGTAGCGGGCCGTCATGCGGGCGACCGTGCGCGCGAGCTCGTCGGCCTGCAGCCCATCGGCCGCCAACCGGGCCAGCTCGGCGTCCACGGTGGTCACGATCGTCTGCATCCCGGTCGACTCCGGGTGGTGCACCTCGAGCAGGAACGGGGTCGGGTCCCGGGCGTCCAGCGGATCACCGAGCAGCCCGAGATAGCCGCTGATGCTCGTGGCAGAGCGGTCCTGCAGCAGCATCCGCTCCTGCAGCCGCGACGCGTCGCCGTCGGTGAGGACCTCGGCCAGCACCGCGTAGGGCAGGTAGGCGGCGAGGTCGGCCGGGTCCGGAACCCGCCAGGCCATGGCCACCGCCGGCGTGGGGACGAGTGCGTCGTACGCGGTGGTGCGCCGTTCGGCGGTCGGCAGCGGCTCGCTGAACGACGGTCGCTCCGGGACGGCGCGGGCGGCGATGTCACCGAAGTGCTGATGCACCCACCCGAGCACCTGGGCGGTGTCGATGTCGCCGACGACGGTCAGCACCGCGTTGCCCGGGGCGTAGTAGCGGTCGAAGAACTGCCGGGCGTCGTCGAGCGTCGAGCTCTCCAGGTCCACGAAGTCGCCGTAGCCGTTGTGGCTGTTGGCGAAGTCGTCGAACAGCACCGGCGGGATCATCAGCCAGGGGAAGCCGCCGTACGGCCGGTTCAGCA
>JBBSUR010000119.1:0-7891 GCA_038234255.1 Mycobacteriales bacterium
CCTGCACGAACCGCCGTCTCCGCACCTGGCTCAGGTCGGCCCGACGCTCGGAGGGACCGGCTTGCTCACCGGCTGACCGGTCGACTTCGGCCCCTTCCGCATCGCCTTGGCCGGTTTTCCCGAACGCATGAGGACTGGTCGCGCGTCGTGGACACGCTCCTGAGCAGGACGCGGCGTCGGCAGCAGCACCGCGACAGGCACCGTGCCCAGCAGCGCAAACCCGATGGTCAGCAGCAGCGCCATCGGCGTCGCTGCGACGGTGAGCAGCCCGGCAGTGATCACGGCGATTGCCGCCACATAGGCCCCCAGGACGACCAGGGCCCGTAGCGGCTGAGCTGCTGGCAGCCGGCGCCGAGCGGACCGGGACTGCGCCATCCCAGAATGCTGCGCACCCGGCGGCGGACTCGTCGTCACCGCTAAACTCTAGCGAGCCCTGCGCCCTCCTTCCTGCCCACGACATGACCCCCGTCGTCCCGACGGTCGGCGACTACGGCTGCCTCTGCCGCGTGCGTCCGCTACACCGCCGCGGGGTGTTCCTCGTGGTCGTGCGGCTCGACCTGAATGGTGGCGTGCGTGACCCCGTAGTCCTGTTCGAGCACCTGACGGGTGTGGTCGAGGACCCCGTGCCAGTCGGCGCCTTCCTGCACGACGACGTGGGCGGAGGCGGACTCGATGCCGTCCGTGACGGTCCAGATGTGCAGGTCGTGCACCGAGGCGACGCCTGGCAGGGAGGCCAGATGGGCTTCGGCTTTCGCGACGTCGCAGCCGGGCGGCGCGACCTCCATGAGGATCCGGACAGCCTGGCGCATGAGGGTGTAAGTGCGGGGGAGCACGAGCAGGCCGATCAGGGCGGCGATGATCGGGTCGGCGTAGGGCCAACCGGTCGTGTACTGGACGATCCCGGCGAGGACGACACCCAGCGAGCCCAGCATGTCGGCCAGGACCTCCAGGAACGCCCCGCGGATGTTGAGGCTGTTCTTGCTGCCGGCCCGCAGCAGCAGGAAGGAGATGAGGTTGACCGAGAAGCCGACCAGGGCGATGACCGCGACGGTGAGGCCGGGGACCTCCGGCGGGTCGCTCAGTCGCCGGGCCGCCTCGAACAGGACGTAGCCGCCGACACCGAACAGCAGCAGCCCGTTCACCACAGCGGCGAGCACCTCGAGGCGGTACGTGCCGTACGTGTGTTGGGTCGCCTTGGTGCGCCGGCTCAGCTGAATCGCCGCGAGGGCCAGGCCGAGCCCCAGGGCGTCGGTGGCCATGTGTGCCCCGTCCGACAGCAGGGCCAGGCTGCCGGACAGCAGGCCACCGATGATCTCCACCGTCATGTAGCCGGCGGTAAGAGCGAAAGCGATCGTCAAAGGGCGCAGGTGCTCGGCGGCCGCCGAGCCGGGGCGGGGCCCGTGACTGTGCCCGTGCCCGTGCCCCTGCCTCTCGGGACTGGTGTCAGTGGACATCAGTCGCCGATCGTGGGTGGCAGGACGCGGACCGCGCCAGCGTGGTCGATGTGGGTCAGCGCCAGGTCCAGCAGCATGCGGACGTGCGCGTCGTCCAGGCTGTAGAAGGCGCGCCGACCCTCCCGTCGCACGTGCACCACCCGGTGCGCCCGCAGCAGGCGTAACGCGTGGCTCACCGCGGACTCGGACTGTCCACAGACGGTCGCGAGATCGCAGACGCACAGCTCCCCGACGAGGAGCGCAACCAGCAGCCGCAGCCGCCCTGGGTCGGCCAGCAGCCCGAAGACGTCTGCCGTGTCAGCCAGCGCCGAGTCGGTGGGCATCCGCGTGCGCACGGCCGCGATCCGCGGCGCGTCGGCGCCGCGCACGGCGAAAGAGTCGCGGTGGCTGTTGTCTGTACAGGTGTTCATATATTCAGGATAGCCGCAGGCGCGTACGGTCGGCCGGTGACCGGCGGCTCGTACGATCCTGTGCCCGAGCCGAGCCGGGCGTCGTCGCTGCCGGTCCTCGAGCTCGCGGGGGTGACCCGCAACTACGGGGGGCGGCCGGTCTGGACACCGGTGGACCTGCATCTCGCCGCCGCGACCACCACGGTGGTCACTGGTCCGAACGGCTCCGGCAAGAGCACCCTGCTGCGGCTCGCCGCGGGTCTGCTGCGTCCCTCGACCGGGGTCCGCCGCTGCGCGGGCCGGGCGCTCTACGTACGCGGAGGCTCAGGCCCGCGCAGCGCGCAGACGGTTTCCGACGCCGTCGCGGCCGTGGCGGGTCTGGCCGGGTGCCGCGCCCGCACGCCCGCTGCCCTGGCGCTGGTCGGCATGCACGGCTGGGAGTCCCGTCGGGTCGGGAGTCTGTCCGCCGGCGAGCGGGTGCGGATCGCGCTCGCCGTGGCCTGGGCCACCGAACCGGCGGTGCTCTGTCTGGACGAGCCGACTGCTGTGTTGGACGAACGGGGGGTGAGCGACCTCGTCGGCGTCCTGCGCGTCATGCGCGAGGCCGGGTGCGCGACGCTGGTCGCCACCCACCAGCCCGAGCGCCTGCTGTCCGGGGCGGACATGCACCTGCGCTTCGAGGCGCGGCACCTGGTCGCCGCAGGATGAGCCGGCCCGACACGCGTCCGCCCCTTCCGGCCTGCAGTCCCGCTCTTCTCACCACGCGACGGGCGGTGTCCGTGCGCACCCAGGTCCTGGCCGTGCTGCGCAGGGAGTGGGCGGTCGAGCGGGCCGGGCGGGAGGTCACGGTTACGACGATTCCTTTCGTCGCCGCCTTCGTCGTCCTCGCGGGACTGGCCTTCGGTCCCGCGCCCTTGACGCTGGCCCGCACGTCAGGAGGCACCATCTGGCTGGCCGTGCTGGTCGCCGGGGTCGTCATCGCCCGATCCGTCGCCGCTGCGGAGGTCGCCGAGGACAGCTGGGACGTCCTGCGCGCACTGACGAGCCCGGGGGCCTTGTTCGCCGGCAAGCTGCTGGCCACCTGGGCAGCCCTGGTCGTGACGTGGGCGGTGACGTCCGTGGCTGTCGCCCTGCTGTTCGACGCCCCGCCCCCCGTGACGGCCCTGTGGGCCGGGCTGTTCGGCACTCTGGCCCTGGCCGCCGTAGCGACGGTGTTCGGCGTCCTGGTGGCCACCGGGGTCCGCCGCCGCGGCCTGCTGTCGGCCCTGCTGCTGCCCGCCGGCCTGCCCGCTCTGCTGGCCGGCACGCAGCTGAGCACTCCCGCGGTGCCGGCCGGGCCGTGGGCCGTCATGATGGCTGTGTACGCCGCCGTCCTGCTGACCGCCTCGTGGGCGGTCTTCCCCGCCCTGCTGGAGGAGTAGCCGCCATGACGGACCTGAGACCGACCCGGCCGCGGACCCCCGACCGCATACTCGGGCTGGGCGCCGCGGTGACCTCGACGGCCGCGCTGGTCCTTGCGCTCGTCGTCGCGCCGCCCGACGCCGTACAGGGCCAGGCGCAGCGGCTGATGTACGTCCACGTGCCGGCCGCCTGGCTGGCGTACGCCTGCTTCGCGACCGTCCTGGTCGGCAGCGTCGCCTACCTCGTCACCCGGGACCTGCGCTGGGACCGGCGGGCACAGGCGGCAGGAGAGCTGGGCGTGGGAATGACGGCTTTGGCGATCGTGGTCGGCAGCCTGTGGGGACGTCCCGTCTGGGGGACCTGGTGGGTCTGGGACCCACGGCTTGTGACGACCACGGTTTTGTTGCTCGTCTACGCCGGCTACCTGAGCGTTCGCGGTCTGAGCGACGACCGCGGCGTCGGGGCGCGTCGTGCAGCGGCGCTGGGCATCGTCGGCTTCGTGAATGTGCCCGTCGTCCACTTCTCCGTCGTGTGGTGGCGGACCCTGCACCAGCCAGCCTCCGTGCTGTCGCCGGACCCCGCGCCGATGGACAGCCGGATGGCCGCTGCCCTCCTGCTGGCCGTCATCGCCTTCTCGCTGGCCGGCTGGCTGGTCCTGCGCCGCAGGGTGCGCCAGCTGGCCCATACGGACGAGGCCGTCGGCGAGGAGTCTTCGGCCCTTCCTGCTGCGCCCGACCGCGCCCCGCTCGTCGTGCTGAGCCGGTCGTCGCCGTGACGAGCTGGGGATGGGTCGTCGCCGGCTACCTGCTCACCGCCGGGACCTGGGTCGGCTATCTGACCTGGAGCCGACCGACCCGGCAGGATCGGCGATGAGCGTTCAGGGCGTGCTGGTTCCCTCCGGACAGGCCCGCACCGGACGCTCGCGTCGACTGCCCTGGCGCCTGCTGCTGGTCGCGGTGGTGACTCTCAGCGCGGTGGGCGTGCTGGCCGGCGCCGGCCTGCAGGGCAACGTCGTCTACTACAAGACGACCAGCGAGCTGGTGGCCGACCCGGGCCTGCACGGCCAGCGGCTGCGCCTGGGTGGCCTCGTGCTGCCGGCGTCGGTCTCCCGCGACGCGGACGGCGTGTCGTTCCTGTTGTCCGACGGCGTCCAGGACGTACGGGTCGTCAACAGCGGGCAGCCCCGCGGCGTCTTCCAGGAGGGCCAGGGCGCGCTCGTCGAGGGAGTGTGGGGCGCCGACGGCGTCTTCCGCTCGGACCTGCTCCTGGTCAAGCACAGCAACTCCTACCGCCCTCCTGACAGCGGGAGCGTCGCAGGATCGACCGGGGCCGGCTCGTGAGGTACCTGCTCGGACCCGCGGGGCTCACCGCCGGGCTGCTGCTGACCTGCGCGGCCACCCTCTGGTGGGCGCTGGCCGCCCGGCGCGGAACTGGCTCGACCGCCGCGCGGCAGGCACGCGTCGCGACTCAGGGCGCCCTGATCGCGTCCCTGATCACCGTCTTCGCGATGGTCAACGCCCTGGTCCAGCACGACTTCGCCGTCCGCTACGTCGCCGACAACGGCGGGCGCGCCGTCCCCACCTATTACACGGTCATCAGCTTGTGGGCGGCCCTGGAGGGCTCGCTGCTGCTGTGGCTGCTGGTGCTGACCGGTGTCACGGTCGTGGCGATGGTGCGGGTGCACCCCCGCGCTGGGGACCTGCACCCGTGGGCGATGTCGGTGCTGTCCTCGATCGGGGCATTCTTCTTCGGGCTGGCGCTGTTCGCCGGCAACGCCTTCGACCGGGTGACCCCAATTCCTGCGGACGGGCCGGGGCCGAACCCGCTGCTGCAGGACCACCCCCTCATGGGTGTGCACCCGCCGCTGCTGTACCTGGGCTACATCGGGTTGACCGTGCCCTTCGCTTACGCCGTCGCCGCGCTCATCACCGGCCGGACGGGGCCGGCGTGGGTGGCGGTGGTACGCACCTGGACGCTCGTGGCGTGGACCTTCCTGACCGCCGGGGTGGTCATGGGCGGCTGGTGGGCGTACGAAGTGCTGGGCTGGGGTGGCTACTGGGGCTGGGACCCGGTCGAGAACGTCTCGATCCTGCCCTGGCTCACGTCCACCGCACTGCTGCACTCGGTGATGGTGCAGAAGCGGCGGGCCACCCTGCGCCTGTGGAACCTCGTGCTCGCGGTGTCGACCTTCCTGCTCGTGCTGTTCGGGACCTTCCTCACCCGCAGCGGCGTCATCCAAAGCGTCCACGCGTTCAGCCAGTCCACGATCGGACCGGTCTTGTTGGCCTACCTGATCCTGGTACTGCTCGCGGTCGGCGCGCTGTTCGTCTGGCGCTCGGACCGGCTGCGCGACGACGACGCGCTGCTGCCTACCCTGTCGCGCGAGACGTCGTTCTTGGGCAACAACCTGCTGCTTGCCGGCCTGGCGTTCACCATCCTGCTCGGAACGGTGTTCCCGCTGATCGTGGAAGCCCTCACCGGGGACCGCCTGAGCGTCGGCGCCCCGTACTTCAACCGGATGGCTGTGCCGCTCGCGCTGCTGGTCGTATTGCTCATGGGCGTCGGACCGCTGCTGCCGTGGGGACGCGCGTCCGGGCCGCAGCTCGGACGACGGCTGCTTCCCGCCACGGTAACGGGGCTGTTCGTGACCGGCCTGCTGGGACTGACCGGCCTGCGGGGGGTGAGCGCGCTGCTCACGTTCGGGCTGGCGGCCTTCGTCGTCGTCGCGACCGGCACCCGGGTCGCCCTGGACGTCGGACGCACCCGCAGCACGACGCGGTCCAGCACCCTGCTCGCGACAAGCCGGACCCTGCGCCAGCAGCGCCGGACCTACGGCGGGCTGCTGGTGCACCTGGGTTTCGTGCTCGCGACCGTCGCGGTGGCGGCCTCGTCGACCTACTCCATCTCGCAGGCGCAGCGCCTCGTCGTCGGCCAGAGCGTTGCCGTGGGGAGTTGGACGGCCACCCTGGAAGGGGTGCGCACCGTCCAGACGGACCGCCGCGACTCCGTCGTCGCCGACCTGCGGCTACGGCGGGACGGTCGCGACGTCGGGGTCTACCAGCCCGCGCTGAGCAGTTATCCGAACCTGCAGCAGTCGATCGGCACCCCCTCGGTGCGCACGGGGTTCACCGAGGACGCCTACCTGGTGCTGACCGAGATCGACGCGTCGCAGGCCGTCGCCACTGTGCGCTTGGCCGTCAACCCGCTCGTGCTGTGGCTGTGGCTGTCGGTCGGCGTCATGGTCTCGGGCGCGGTCGCGGCGGCCTGGCCACGTCCCCGCCGGCGCACCGTCGAGCCGGAGGGCGCAGCGCCCCCGGCGCCCCCGGCGGCCCCGGCGGCAGCGCCGCAGCGTGACACGGTCAGCGCGTGACCGTCGTTCTCGACGCCGAAACCGCCGCCCAGCCGCCCGAGCCGGGCCGGCGGCGCCGGCGCACGACGCAGGCCCTGGTCCTGCTGGCCGTCGTCGCGCTGACCGGGACGCTGCTGGCCAGCCGGCTCGGCGGCCCTGCGCCGACCCGCTCGGTGCTGCTGAACCGGCCGGCCCCACCGCTGGCCGGGCCCGTCCTGGGCGGCGGCACGTTCGACCTCGAGCAGTGGCGGGGCCAGGTCGTCGTGGTCAACGTGTGGGCGTCCTGGTGCATCCCGTGCCAGCGCGAGCAGCCGTTGCTGGTGGCCGCCGACGAGCAGCTCGCTCCCCGTGGGCTGAAGATGGTCGGCATCAACGTCAAGGACGAGCCGGAGTCGGCCCAGGCGTTCCTCCAGCGCTACGGCCAGGCACCGTGGCCCAGCGTGATGGACCCCGACGGCCGGCACGCGGTCGACTGGGGCACGTTCGCCCTGCCCGAGACCTACCTGGTGGACCGGGACGGCATCATCGTGGCCAAGGCGGTCGGCGAGTTGGACGCGATGTGGATCCAGGCCAACGTGGTTCCCCTGCTGGCGGGGTCGGTCGCGCCGTGACGGTCGACCGTCGCTGGGCGGTCGGCCGCCGCTGGGCGGTCGGGGTCGTCCTGCTCGCCGTCCTGGCCCTGGCCGGTGCCGGTCTGGTCCGGGCCAGCGGCGCCGGCGCACCGAGCGCCCAGGAGCGGGCCGACGCGGTGTCGGCGACGATCCGGTGCCCGACCTGCCAGGGCCTGTCGATCAAGGACAGCCCGTCCGTACTGGCCGGCGGCTCCCGGGCCATCGTCGAGGAGCAGCTCGCGCAGGGCCGCACGCCCGACGAGGTTCGGCAGTACTTCGTCGACCGCTACGGGCCGTTCATCCTGCTGAGTCCGGACACGCGGGGACCCGGTCTGCTCGTCTGGTTGCTGCCGGTCCTGGCGCTGCCATGGGCGGCAGCACTGGTCTGGCGATGGGCCCGGCGCGCCCGAGCCAGGCGGGACCGGACGCTCGGCCCGGTGGCCCTGCGGGGCGCAGACGCCGAGGCAGACGGCGACGCGCTGACCGCCCTCCAAGCCTTCCGATCCGGTGAACTCGACCCCGACGGCAGCCCGGCCGGGGAGGCGCTGCGCGAGGCGCTGATGGTGCGCGTGGCGCTCGAGCAGGACGACGTCGTGGACGACGGCGCGCTGCGCCGGGCCGAGGTGCGCCTGGGGGCGGCCTACCGCCGCTATCTGGTCCGCGAGACTCGGGTGAGCAAGCGCGCCG
>JBBSUR010000120.1:0-7825 GCA_038234255.1 Mycobacteriales bacterium
GCCATGGTGAAGGCTCCCAACTCGACCAAGCGTCGCTGGAGCAGAAGCCGCGCGCGCGAAGCAGCGCTGGCCCGCCCTGACCGCGGTGACGGTCAAGCACCCCGCCGGGTTCGCCTACACCACCGGCGACACCACCGACGGTTGGCACAGTTCCCGCTGTGCCGGCTCCGCTACCTCGGCTCCGCCAGCCGACGGCGCTCCGCGGCAGCCTGGCCGGCAACCCCGAAGACGCCCTGGACACCGCGTACGGCCGCTACCTCAGCGACCCCACCGCCTGGATCACACCCCCGACGAACTAACGGGCGTGACCACTAGGCTCGCGCCGAGCAGGTCGTGATGCACAGCGATCGGGAACTCAGCGCACCGGCGAGCAGACAGGCAGCGACGTGGCAGGTCCCCCGCACAACCAGCAGCCCAACATGGCGCAGCTGATGAAGCAGGCGCAGAAGATGCAGCAGCAGATGGCGCAGGCGCAACAGCAGCTCGCCGAGGCCGAGGTCACCGGCTCGTCCGGCGGTGGGCTGGTCACGGCCACGGTGACCGGAGCCGGTGAGGTCCTCACGGTGAAGATCGACCCGTCGGTGGTCGACCCGTCCGACGTGGAGAGCCTCGAGGACCTGGTCATCGCCGCGATCCGGGACGCGGCGGCCAACGCGCAGGAGCTCCAGCAGTCCACGATGGGTCCGCTGGCCGGCGGCCTGGGCGGCCTCGGCCTGCCTGGCATGTAGGTGTACGAAGGCGTCGTACAGGATCTGATCGACGAGCTGGGCCGGCTGCCCGGTGTCGGCCCGAAGAGCGCGCAGCGCATCGCCTTCCACCTGCTCGCCGCGGACCCCGCCGACGTACGCCGGCTCACCACTGCGCTGACCGAGGTCAAGGAGAAGGTGCGCTTCTGCTCCATCTGCGGCAACGTCAGCGAGCAGGACGAGTGCCGGGTCTGCCGCGACCCGCGGCGCGACCTGTCCGTCATCTGCGTGGTCGAGGAGAGCAAGGATGTCGTCGCGATCGAGAAGACGCGCGAGTTCCGCGGGCGCTACCACGTCCTGGGCGGCGCGATCAGCCCGATCGAGGGAATCGGACCGGACGACCTTCGGGTGCGCGAGCTGATGGTCCGGCTGCGCGACGGCGCGATCTCCGAGCTGATCCTCGCGACCGACCCGAACCTGGAGGGGGAGGCGACGGCCACCTACCTCGCCCGGCTGATCGGGCCGATGGGCATGCGCATCACGCGCTTGGCAAGCGGTCTGCCGGTCGGCGGCGACCTGGAGTACGCCGACGAGGTCACCCTCGGGCGGGCGTTCGAGGGAAGGAGGCAGGTCGATGGCTGAACCCGCACAGGATCTGGAGCTCGCGACCGACATCGCCCGGGATGCCCGGTCGTTCCTGGCGACCCTGGAACTGGTCGCCTCCGGCCGGGCCGGTACGCAGTCGGTGGCGCTGCTGCTGCTGGACGTCGCCCAGATGTGCGTGGCGGGGGCGCATCTCGGTGCGCGTACGGACGTGATCCTCGACAGCAACGTCGAGCCTGCGCTCGACCAGGCGCTCGACCTCGACCGGTTCCGCGAGGGCCTCGCCGCGCAACTGGACCCGATCGACATCTACCTGGAGGTCTTCGACCCCTACGCCGACGACGCGCCCGTCCCGTACCGGCTGTCCGACGACCTCGCCGACATGGGACAGGACCTGCTGCGGGGGCTGCAGCACTACGACGCGGCCCGTGGCCGCGAGGCGCTGTGGTGGTGGCAGTACACCTACCTCAACTCCTGGGGTGGGTCGGCCGGCGCCGCACTGCGTGCGCTGCAGAGCGTGGTCGCCCACGTACGCCTCGATGCCGGGCCGGAGGGTGTGCCCGACGGGGTGTGACCCTGCCCCGGCGCAGTAGTCCGGAAAAGCGGCCGCCTCCCCGTCTAGACTTGCCCCTCATGGGCCTGTACGTGCAGAAGTACGGCGGCTCGTCGGTGTCCGATGCCGAGCGCATCAAGCGGGTGGCCGAACGCATCGTTGCCACCCGCAAGGCCGGCCACGACGTCTGCGTGGTGGTCAGCGCCATGGGGGACACGACCGACGAGCTGTTCGAACTTGCCCAGCAGGTGTCCCCGCTCCCGCCCGGTCGCGAGCTCGACATGCTGCTGACCGCGGGTGAGCGCATCTCGATGGCGCTGCTCGCCATGGCGATCCAGTCGCTCGGGCTGTCCGCGCGGTCCTTCACCGGCAGCCAGGCCGGGGTCATCACCGACTCCGTCCACGGCAAGGCGCGGATCATCGACGTGACGCCGGGCCGGATCACCGAGGCGCTGGCCGCCGGCCACATCGCGATCGTCGCCGGCTTCCAGGGCGTAAGCCAGGACAGCAAGGACATCACCACGCTGGGTCGCGGCGGTTCGGACACGACCGCCGTCGCGCTGGCGGCCGCACTCGACGCCGACGCCTGCGAGATCTACACCGACGTCGACGGCGTCTACAGCGCCGACCCCCGGATCGTGCCCGGCGCCCGGCAGCTTCCCACCCTGTCGTACGAGGAGATGCTCGAGCTCGCCGCCTGCGGAGCCCGGATTTTGCACCTGCGGTGCGTGGAGTACGCCCGGCGCTACGGCGTGCAGTTGGTGGTGCGCTCGTCGTTCAGCAACCGGCCGGGTACGACCATCTCAGGAGGCGCCGTCATGGAGCAGGCCATCATCAGCGGGGTTGCCCACGACCTCTCCGAGGCGCGGATCACCGTGGTCGGCGTGCCGGACAAGCCGGGCGAGGCGGCGTCGATCTTCCGGGCCGTCGCCGACGCCGAGGTCAACATCGACATGATCGTGCAGAACGTCTCCGGTGCGACCGGCCGCACCGACATGTCCTTCACCCTGCCGATCAGCGACCTACAGGTGGCCATGGCGGCGCTGTCCAAGGTCCAGGCCGCCGTCGGCTTCGAGTCGCTGCTGTCGGACGAGCACATCGGCAAGGTGTCGCTGATCGGGGCGGGGATGAAGTCGCACCCGGGCGTCACGGCCACCTTCTTCGAGGCGTTCGCGGGCGCCGGCATCAACGCCGAAGCGATCAGCACTTCCGAGATCCGCATCACCGTCGTCTGCCGCGACACCGACGTGCCCACCGCCGTACGTGCGGTGCACGAGGCCTTCGACTTGGGCGATCTGGGTGGCGAGGGCGCGACTGTCTACGGCGGGTCGGGTCGATGAGCGCACCTTCGACGGACGGCGTACGGGTCGGCATCGTCGGCGCAACCGGGCAGGTCGGCGGCGTGCTGCTGTCGGTGCTGGCCCAGCGGGGGTTCCCGCTGTCCGAACTGCGGCTGTTCGCGTCCGCGCGCTCCGCCGGGCGGGCGCTGTGCTTCGCCGGACGCGACATCGTGGTGGAGGACGCGGCTACCGCCGACCCGGCCGGACTGGACCTGGCGCTGTTCTCGGCGGGGGCGAGGACATCGCGCGAGCTCGCTCCGACGTTCGCCGCGGCCGGAGTGACGGTGGTCGACAACTCCTCGGCCTGGCGGATGGACCCAGATGTGCCCCTGGTGGTCAGCGAGGTGAATCCTGGCGCCTTGCAACAGATCAGCAAGGGCATCGTGGCCAACCCGAACTGCACGACCATGGCCGTGATGCCGGTGCTGAAGCCGTTGCACGACGCGGCGGGGCTCGTCCGCATCGTCGCCAGCACCTACCAGGCGGTTTCCGGCAGCGGCCTGGCCGGCGTCGAGGAGCTCGTCGGTCAGGTGCGCAAGGTTGCCGACCGCGCGACTGCGCTGGTCCTCGACGGTGCGGCCGTGGACTTCCCGGCGCCGCAGCAGTACACCGCGCCGATCGCCTTCAACGTCCTACCGATGGCCGGTTCGGTGGTCGACGACGGCAGCCGCGAGACCGACGAGGAGCACAAGCTGCGCAACGAGAGCCGCAAGATCCTGGACCTGCCGGACCTGCGGGTCTCCGGAACCTGCGTGCGGGTGCCGGTGCTCACCGGCCACTCGCTCTCGCTGAACCTCGAGTTCTCCGAGCCGCTCTCGGTGGCGCAGGCGACCTCGTTGCTCGCTGCCGCTCCGGGGGTGAAGCTCCGGGAAGTGCCGACGCCGCTGCACGCCGCCGGCCGGGATCCCGCGTTTGTCGGCCGGCTGCGGCAGGACGGCCCGTACTGCCTGGCGATGTTCGTCAGCACCGACAACCTGCGCAAGGGGGCGGCGCTCAACGCCGTGCAGATCGCCGAGCTGCTCGCGGCGAGGATGACGAGGGAGTCCACATGAGCGACCGGACCGAAGCGATGGCGACCGGGGGTCCGGAGCAGACCGTGGTCGCCGGTCGCTACCGGCTGGTCACCCTGCTCGGTCGTGGTGGCACCGCCGAGGTCTGGCGGGCCGAGGACGACTCGCTCGGTCGCAGCGTCGCGCTGAAACTGGTCACTGTCCCGACCGACGACAGTGCCGCCCGGGCCGGCGACGAAGCGCGGCTGCTCGCCCGGCTCAATCACCCCGGACTGGTGCCGGTCTACGACGCCGGCACCGACGAGCGCGACCGTCCCTGGGTGGTGATGGAGCTGGTCGAGGGCGAGACCCTCGCCGATGCGGTCAAGCGGGGAGCGATCCCGTCGACCCGCACCGCCGAGATCGGCCGATCTCTCGCCGAGGCGCTGGCCTACGTGCACAGCCAGGGTCTGGTGCACCGTGACGTCAAGCCCGCGAACGTGCTGATGGGCAAGGCCGATCGGGTGCGGCTGACCGACTTCGGCATCGCCCGGCTGGTCGACGCCGCCCGGGTGACGTCCACCGGCATGATGGTCGGTACCGCCTCCTACCTGGCGCCCGAGCAGGTCGCCGGGGAGCCGGTCGGCCCGGCTGCGGACGTGTACGCCCTCGGGCTGATGTTGCTGGAGTGCCTGACCGGAGAGCGCGAGTACGCCGGCAGCACCGTCGAGGTGGCGCTGGCCCGGCTGCAGCGCCAGCCGCTCATTCCCGGCCGCCTGCCGGCAGGATGGCCGGGGCTGCTGGCCGCGATGACGTCGCGCCACCCGTCCGAGCGGCCGCAGCCGGCCCAGGTCGCCGAGCAGCTGGCTCGGATCGCCGGCGGAGGCAGCGCCACCACGGCGGTGGTCGCCGCGCCGCCGGAGGGGCGCACCCAGGTCATCTCCGGCACGACCGCTGCGCCGGCGACGACCGTGGCTCCCGTCTCCCCGGTCGCTCGCCCAGCCGTCGCGCCGGCCGCCGCCCGACGGGGCAACGACATCTGGCCGTACGTCCTGGTGGTGGCGGTGCTCCTGGCTGCGGTGATCGCCGGTCTCATTTATGTCAACTCCGGCGGCAGCCAGGCCCCGGGGCAGCTGACTCCGGTGCGGCCGGACCTGCCGCCGGGGCTGCAGCAGGATCTGCAGCGGCTCAGGGAAGCGGTGAACTCGTGAGGAATTCCCTGTTCGGCGTCGCCTTCGCCGTGACGCTCACCCTCGGGCTGGCCGGCTGCTCGAACGCCGACCCCGAGGCGCAGTTGCGCAGTGACGTGAGCGAGGTCATCGCCGCCGGGAACAGCGAGGACACCGCCGAGCTGCGCGGCAAGGCCCAGGAGTTGCTGTCCACGATCAGCGCACTGGGGGGCAGCGGCCAGATCACCTCCGCGCGTGAGGCCCAGTTGCGCGAGCTGACGCTGGCGGTGCTCCGCGGCGCCGACCAGCTCGAGGTCCTACCGAGTGCGCCGGCCTCGCCGACCCCGTCGCCGTCGCCTTCGCCGACCCCCCCTCCCTCGCCGACCCCGTCGCCGTCGCCCTCGCCGACCCCGCCTCCGTCGCCTTCGGCGTCGCCGACACCAAAAGACGACAAGGGCGAGCCCACGCCTGAACCCTCCAAGCCCGGGAAGTCGCCGAAGGGCAGCCCCAGCCCCGTGATCGAGTTGAGCGTCGCGCCGTCGCCGACCGCGTCCTAGAGCTCCGCGCCGGCGAGGGGGTGCAACACCCGGGACACGAAGGTCAGCTCGGCCCGAAGTTGGCGCACCCGTTCGTCTACCACGAGTGAGCCGTGCCCGGCGTCGAAGCGGTAGACCTCGACGTCCTTGCCGCGTTCGGCGGCGGCGGCGAGCCAGTTCTCGATCTGCCGGATCGGGCACCGCGGGTCGTTGGCGCCGGCCAGCAGGAGGACGGGCGCGCGTACGGCGTCGACGTAGGTCAGCGGCGAGCAGCGCTCGTACACCTCGGGGACTTCCTGCGGCGACCCGCCGAACAGCGACCGGTCGAAGGCGCGAAGCTGCTCCATCTCGTCGGTGTAGGCGGCGACGTAGTCGGCCACCGGCACGGCGGCGATCCCGGCGGTCCACAGCTCGGGCTGCGTCCCGAGTCCGAGCAGGGTGAGGTAGCCGCCCCACGAGCCGCCGCTGAGTACGACCCGGTTCGGGTCGGTCAGCCCCGTGGCGACGGCCCAACCGCGTACCGCCGCGATGTCCTCGAGCTCGGTCAGCCCGGGCCGGCCGGTGAGGGCGTCGCGCCAGGCCGAGCCGTACCCGGTGGAGCCGCGGTAGTTGACCTGCACCACCGCGCAGCCCAGGTCGACGTAGGCCGCGCGCTGCGCGTCGAAGGCATCGTTGTCGTGCCAGGTCGGGCCGCCGTGCAGCAGGAAAACCGTCGGCCACGAGCCCTTCTCGTCGGTGGGCGTCGCGACCAGCGCGTGCACCGTCCCGCCGGCACCGTGGACGAACGCGTCCGTGACGGCGACCGAGGATGGCGCCGGCGGACCGGGCGGAGTCAGCACCACCTCGCCGGTGGTGCTGCGGATGACGGTGGGCAGCGCCGCCGACGACCAGGCGAACTCCACTGAACCGTCCGGCCGCGCGGCGGCATCCCCGACGCTGCCGGACGGTGTCGGCAGGTCGGTGATGCTGCCGTCGAGCCCGACCCGGTGCAGCGTCGAGCGGCCGCGCGCCTCGGCCCGGACGAGCAGGGCGCAGGCATCGGGGTACCAGTCGGTGTCGAGGTCGCCGGGTAACGAGCTGAGGTCGGGGTGGAGCTCCTGACCGGTGGCCGGGTCGACAATGAACGGCAGCATCCGGCCTTCGCGCTCGTGCATCGCGAGCAGTCGCTCGTCGCCCGGGACGGGGGAGAAGCCGACCGCGTGCAATCCGACGCCCGCGCCGTCCCACCGCTCCCACACCGGTTCGCCGTCGACATCGAGCACCCGCAGCGCCCGGTGTCGGGAGTCGCCGTGTTCGGAGTGCTCGATCGCCACCAGGCGCTCCGAGCGGGACAGCCCGGCCAGGTCCGCGTCGTGCTCGCTGGTGTACAGCACGGACGTACGGTCCGGCTGCACCACGTAGATGGTCGTGCCGTCGTCGGTCGAGGCGCCGACCAGGCTGAGGCTGCGGCCGATCTCGAGCCCGGCCGGAAAGGCGGCGGGGACACCGGGCGCGGCGTCGATGTCCGGCCCACCGCCGTACGGCTGCCGCTTCCAGACGCCGAACTCGTCACCGTCGGTGTCGGCGAACCACCACACGTGTTCGCCGTCCGGCGACAGCGCCCCGTCGCTGGTGCCGTGCACCCGGTCGGTCACCTGCCGGGTCATGCCGGTGGCCCGGCCCCAGGTGTAGAGCTCGAACGTGCCGCTCGGGTTACTGACATACAGGCTGCGATCGGGGGCGTCGGGCGCCCACTCCGGCAGCGAGATCCGGGTGGCGCGCACCCGCTGCTCCCAGATGGGGTACGGGGAGTCGGCCACGTCGCACCTTAGGGCTCACGCGACAATTACTCCGATTATCATGGGCGAGTCGCAGGGGGGTTGCTCTGCGGGTCGGTGCGGTCGCGGACCGAGTAGTTCCAGTCCCCGTGGAACTCGTGGCGCTGCAGATGTCGCGCTTCGAAGGTCCGC
>JBBSUR010000121.1:0-7802 GCA_038234255.1 Mycobacteriales bacterium
CCACTGGGCGGAGTTCACGGCCGGCCGCACGTCGCTGCTGCCGCTGGCGTACATGCCCGCCGCGATGGCGGGACAGCAGTCCGGCTGGCGACGCGGCGCCGCGCTGGTGGTCATCACGATGCTGGTGAGTGCGACCGCCGGCGGCATCTGCCTCACCTACGGTCCGGGTGAGCTGCTCAACCTCGTCCGGGGGTAGGACGCCGCGCGGCTTCGAGCAGGGCAAGACCGAGCCCGATCGCCACCATCGCCAGCACCCCGCGGGGCGGGAACACGTGATGGCGCAGGAACGGGTAACACGCGGCGACCACCACGGCGCCGCCGAGCGGGGCCAGCGGGCTCCGGTCGCGCAGGAACAGCACCACGGCGGTGATCGCCGCCGCCGCGGCGAGCGCGTAGACGCCGAATGCGCCCAGGCGGTCGCCGATCTCGAACAGGTACTCGATCGGTGGACGCGGCTCACCCCGCCGGTCGGTCAGCAGGATCTGCTCCGGCGCCCCGAGCCCGGCGATCGAGTCGAGTGCCCCGTAGAGCACGGCGTACGCCAGCGCCAGCACCCGGGCCGCCCAGGCGAGCGGACCGCTCTGCCCGCGCAGCACGAACCAGATCGACGCGGCGAGCAGGGGGAACGCCGGCAAGAACGCCAGATGAGCCAGGCGCCACCGCTCGGCGGTGTCCGGCGTCAGGAAGAGCGGATGCGCGAGCCCCAGTCCGGCGATCACCAGTGCCGGCAGGGCGACCAGAACGGGCAGGGCGAAGGCGCGGGAGCGGGACACCTGTGGAGGTTACGTCGGCACCTGTCGACCGGTGTCCACAACCTTGCGCGGCTCCGGGCGCGCCGGTCGCGCCGCCCGGTCCGGTCGCCTAGCGTCGCCGCCGTGACCTCCACCCCGTGCGCCCGACCCGACCTCCGGTCGACCGGTGTCGCGCCGACCCGCGACGGGCAACGGGCCCGGGTCTACCGCGCCGAGGACTCCTGGGCTGCCCGGCTGGACGCGGCCCGGCAGGGCGCGGCGATGGCCACCGTGGGAGGCAGCAGCCTGGTGCTGCCGGCGGAGCGCCGGATGGGTTCGCTCGAGGCGGCAGGAGCGTACGCCCGGCAGGTCTTGGCCCTGCCGGGGGTCCGCACGACGTTCGGGGGGCTGGCCGCACCGGCCCTGCGGGTTCGCCGCGGCGCGGCGCGCGCCCACTGGGAGCCGCCCGGCACGATCGCGCTGCCGGTTCCCCGGCACGGCGAGCCGTGGGCGCTGCGCGAGACCGTGCTGCTGCACGAACTGGCCCACCACGTGGGTGAGATGACCGGCCGCTCCCGGGGACACCGGCCGCCGTTCCCGGCTGTGCTGCTGGTCCTGGTGGAGCAGGCGTTGGGCGCCGAGGCGGCGTTCGCGTTGCGGGTGGCGTACGGAGAGCACGACGTGGAGGTGGGGACGCTGTGAGTGACCGACTGGTCGACCGGATCGGCAAACTGTTGGCGCAGGCCGAGGGCACCGACAACGAGCACGAGGCGGCGGCGTTCGTCGAGCGGGCGCAACAGCTCGCCACCGAGCACGCCGTGGACCTGGAGCTGGCCCGGGCCCGGCAGCGCGACCGGGCGACGCGGGGGGGCGCCGAGCCGATCGTGCAGGAGCGGATCGAGGTCGGCGCTCGCGGTCGGCGCGGCAACCGCCACCGGGTGCAGCTCTACGCCGTCGTCGCCGCCGCCAACGACGTGCTGGTGAACGTCGCGCACGACAGCACCTACCTGCTCGGCTTCGGCCACCGCGCCGACCTGGAGGTGGTCGAGCGGCTGTGGGCGTCGCTGGCGGTGCAGATGGTCTCGGCGGCGCAGCGGCGGATGGACCGCGGGGAGCACCGCGTGGCCGGAGTGGCCGGCCAGAGCTGGCGCCTGTCGTTCTACGACGGCTGGGTGCAGGCCGTCGGCGAGCGGCTGCGGGCGGCGCGCGATCGGGCGGTCGTCGAGGTAGCCGTACCCGCCGGCGAGCCGTCCGCGGCCCTGGTCCTGCGGGCCAAGGCCGAGCGGGTGTCGTCGTTCTACGCGACCGCGTCCGACGCCCGCGGTGCCTGGCGGGGGCCCTGGGCGGGTCGCACCCACATCAGCGGTCGGGCGCGGGCAGCTGGTCAGGTCGACGGACGGCAGGCCGACCTCGGGCAACCGCGGGTGCGCCAGCGCGGGCAGCTCGGCGCCTGACAGCGGTGTCGCGATCCCGCCAGACAGCCTCCCTTCGGCCCCGCAGGATGGGGCCATGGACGAGGAGCTGTGGTGGCGGGCAGTACAGGCGCAGGACCCCCGGTTCGACGGCTGGTTCGTCCTCGGCGTCGTCACGACCGGCATCTACTGCCGCCCGAGCTGCCCGGCCCGTACCCCGCACCGGCGCAACGTGCGGTTCCACCCCTCGGCCGCCGCGGCCCAGGCCTCAGGGCTGCGCGCCTGCAAGCGCTGCCGCCCGGACGCCTCACCCGGCAGCCCCGCCTGGGACGGCCGGTCCGACCTCGCGGCCCGGGCGGCGCGACTGATCGCGGACGGCGTCGTGGATCGTGGTGGGGTGGCGGAGTTGGCCCGCAGGCTCGGCTACCAGCGCCGTCAGGTCGAGCGGGCGCTGTTCGCGGAGCTCGGCGCCGGACCGCTCGCGCTCGCCCGCGCGCAGCGGGCCCAGACCGCCCGCGTCCTCGTCGAGACCACGACGCTGGGGTTCGCCGAGGTCGCCTTCGCGGCCGGCTTCGGCAGCGTCCGGCAGTTCAACGACACCGTCCGCGAGGTCTTCGCCAGCACCCCCGGTGAGCTGCGGAACCGGGTCCGGCGCAGCTCGGCAAGCCCTCCCGGCAGCGTGTCCCCCGGCAGCGTGTCGCTGCGGCTGCCGTTCCGCACCCCGCTCTGGCCGGACAGCCTGCTCGGCCATCTGGTCGCGACCGGCGTCCCCGGTGTGGAGGAGTGGCGCGACGGCGCCTACCGCCGGACGCTGCGACTGCCGCACGGGACCGGCATCGTCGCGCTGCGCCCGCACCGCGACCACGTCGCCTGCCGGCTGCTGCTCGCCGACCTGCGCGACCTTGCCCCGGCCGTCGCCCGCTGCCGGCGGCTGCTCGACCTCGATGCCGACCCGGTCGCCGTCGACGAGCGGCTCGCCGTGGACGAGGTCCTCGCGCCGTACGTCGCCACGGCACCCGGGCGTCGGGTGCCGCGCACCGTCGACGCCGGCGAACTCGCGCTGCGCGCCGTGCTCGGCCAGCAGGTCAGCACCGCAGCCGCCCGCACCCACGCCGCCCGCCTCGTCCGCGCCTGCGGCGAGCCGGTGCACGACCCGGAGGGCGAGCTGACCCACCTGTTCCCGTCCGCGGCCCGCGTCGCCGAGGTCGACCCCGCGGTGCTCGCCCTGCCCGGGTCCCGGCGGGCGACGATGCTGCGGCTGGCCGGCGCCCTGGCCGGCGGCGAGATCGACCTCGAACCCGGGGCTGACTGGGCCCGCACCCGGGCGCGGCTGCAGGCGCTGCCCGGTGTCGGGCCCTGGACCGTCGAGATGATCGCGATGCGCGGCCTCGGCGACCCCGACGCCTTCCTCGCGGGGGATCTGGGGGTCGTGCTCGCCGCCCGCACCCTCGGCCTCGGCCTCGGACACGCACTGCTGGCGCACGCCGAGCGCTGGGCGCCCTACCGCGCGTACGCCGTGCAGCACCTGTGGGCCGTCGGCGACCACGCCGTCAATTCCCTCCCGATCGGAGCCGGCACATGAATCGTCACAGCGTGATCGCCAGCCCGGTCGGGCCGCTGACCGTCGTCGCCGACGGGAAGTCGCTGGTCGGGCTGTATCAGTCCGGACAGCGTCACCTGCCTGCGGCTGCGACCTTCGGGGCGCGGGAGGACGACGTGCTCCCCGGTATGCGCGAGCAGTTGAGCGCCTACTTCGCGGGGGAGCTCGTGGACTTCGACGTCCCGCTAGCAACAGCAGGGACGGCGTTCCAGGCGGCGGTGTGGGCGGCGCTGCGGACGATCCCGTACGGCGCCACCTGCACCTACGGCGAGCTGGCCGCCGCGGTCGGGCGGCCCACCGCGGTCCGGGCGGTCGGGGCAGCGAACGGGCGCAACCCGGTCTGCATCGTCGTCCCGTGCCACCGGGTGATCGGCGCGGACGGGACTCTCACCGGCTATGCCGGCGGTACGGACCGCAAGCGCCTGCTGTTGGCACTTGAGGGACGGTTGGCACTCGAGCGACGGCCGCCGGCGCCGTGACCGGGACCGACGCACTGGTTGCCGAACGCGCGCGCGCACTCGCGCAGATCGCCAGCCTCGACGGCGACCTGCGCGAGATGATCGCGGCGTCCGAGTCCTCCAACGCCGACGACGAGCACGACCCTGAAGGGGCGACCATCGCCTTCGAGCGGGCTCAGGTGAGCGCGCTGCTGGCGGCGGCGCGCCGCCGTCTCGACGACGCCGAGCGGGCGCTCATCTCGATGCGGGCCGGTCACTACGGCAACTGCCTGCACTGCGACCAACCCATCGGGCCGGAGCGCCTCGCCGCCCGGCCGGCAGCGCGTACCTGCATCGTCTGCGCTCGCCAGACCCGGCGCTGAGGCAGGCGGCCTACGACGTACGAGACGCCCGCTCGGCCGCGGCGAGCGAGGCGAGCCGGTCCGCGTCGGCCTTCTCCTGCTGCGCCGCCCGGGTGTCCTCCACAGCCTTGGACAGCTCAGCCTTCGACGACGCGGTGGCTGCCTCCGTGCGCTGCTCGATCTGCGCCTTGCGCGCCTCGGCCTTCGTGCGCTCCGCGGCAACGTCGGCGGCGGTCTCGGCCGCAATGGCCTTCTTCTCGGCTGCCTTGCGGTCCTGTGCTGCCTTGTCGACAGCGGCCTTCGCCGCGTGCTTGTCGGCGCTGACCTGCTGGAGCTCGCGCTGGCGTTCCTGCCGGGCCTGCTCCTTGTCGGCCTCGGCCTGCTCGGTCGTGACGCGCAACTCGGCGTCGGCCCGCTGCTTGCGCTGCGCCGCCTTGGTCTCCAGACTGACCGCCTTCTCGAGGATCTCGGCCCGGTGAGTGAGCATCCGACCACGGTCCTTCAGAGCCTGATCGGCGAACAGCGAGCCGGCCGCGCTGTCGAGAACTCCGAGCAGTCGCTCGAAAGCCAGCCGCACGGTGGAGTCCTCCGACAGCAACGTCGCGACCACCCGGGTCTCGATCAGCTGGGAGGGGTAGCGCAGCACCTTGTACTCGAGGGCGGCGGCGTTACGCGGAAGGGCGAGCATGTTCACGGGTTCTCCTTCTGGGAAGTGGTGGCGAGGCGGTCGGCCGCTTCGCGGGCACGGGCGGCCGCCTGCTCGGCCGCCTTTGCGCTGTCCTGCTGCTGCTCGTAGCGGTCCTCGGCGGCCTGCTCGTCGCGGTCGGCCTGCTCCTGGGCGGCCCGGGCCTGCTCGGCTGCGGCCGCCGCGTCGCGGGCGGCTCGCTGGTCGACGTCGGCCTTCTCCCGTGCGGACTCCCGCTCCACGCCGACGTCTACCTGCACCTGCTCGACACCCGCCTGCAGCCGCGCCTGCTGCTCCCGCGCCTCGGCAACCGTCTCGACGGCGTTCTTCTGCCGATCGGCAGCCTCGTTCTCCCGGGTGATCACCTCGGCGGCCTCGGCGGCCTCGGCGTCCGCCACGGCTTCCGTGGCACCGGCGCTCTTGCGGGCAGCGGCTTCGGCCTGCTGCAGCTGTCCTTCCGCGGCGAGCGAGTCGTTGCCGAGCACCGCGCCCGCCGTCTCCTTCACCTTGCCGGTGATCGACGCGGCCAAGCCCTTGCGGGCCTCGTCGGCCGAACCTGCGTTCGTCATGGGCTCTCCTTCGTGATGAGTTGCCTTCGCAGTGCCCCACATCGGCGGGTAGGACGAGCGGTGGTCGGGAGGCGTACGTCACACCGGTGCCGGCGGTAGGCGGCACGGCGTTGACCTCGCGCCGCGAAGTGAGCCACGCTGCAGCCATGACGACGACTGTCCTGGAGATCGAACGGAAGTACGACGTCGACAGCGCGGCGGTCGTCCCCCCTGACCTGACCGAGCTGCCGGGGGTGGTCGCGGTGACGCCCCCCGAGGTGCAGGAGCTCATCGCCCACTACGTCGACACCGACGACCTGCGACTGCGAGCGGCGGGCGTCACCCTCCGGCATCGCAGCGGTGGAAGCGACGCGGGCTGGCACCTCAAGGTCCCCCTCGGCGGGGACCGTGAGGAAATTCGGTCAGTCGGAGACGACCCGACCGCACCGGTGCCGAGCGAGCTCCACTCGCTGGTGCGCTCGCTGGTCCGCGCCGCACCGCTGGGGCCGGTCGCGCGGCTGACCACCCGGCGCACGGTGCGACAGCTGGTGGGAGAGGGCGGGTCGGTGCTCGCCGAGGTCGTCGACGACCAGGTGACCGGGGTCGTGCCGGGCGCCCCCGAGGACGCGACAGCGCGGTGGCGCGAGTGGGAAGTGGAGTTGGCGGCGGGGAGCCGCGAGCTGCTCGACGCGGTCGAGCGACGGCTGCTCGACGCCGGCGCGGAGCGATCGTCCTCGCTGTCCAAGGTCGGCCGGGTGCTGGCCGGGCGGGCCGCCGTACCCGGTGCCGCCGCGTGGTGGTCGGCACCCTCGGGCCGGCCGGTGACGTCGGGCCAGGTGCTCCAGGCCCACCTGCGGGCGCAGGTCGACGAGCTGGTCACCAGGGACCCGCAGGTGCGCCGCGACCTACCGGACGCCGTGCACAAGATGCGGGTCGCCACCCGTCGGTTGCGCAGCGCTCTGCGCAGCTTCCGACCGCTGCTGGACCGCAGGGACACTGATCCGCTGCGCGACGAACTCCGTTGGCTGGCTGGTGTTCTCGGCGCGGCGAGAGATCTCGAGGTCATGCATGCCAGGCTCCGCGCCCTGATCGCGGAGGAGCCGGCGGAGCTGGTGCTGGGGCCGGTCGCGAACCGCGTCGACACCGTGATGAGCGCCCGCTATCGCGACGCGCACGCGACCGTCGTAGGCGAGCTCGACGGCCCCCGTTACCTGCAGCTGCTCGAGGACCTGGAGTCACTCGCCACCGCACCGGCATTCACCGAGAGAGCGCGCGGGTCCGCGCAGGAGGTGCTCGCTCCGCTCGTCCGGCGTACGTGGACCCAGTTGGACCGGACCATGCGGGCGGCAGAGAAGGCGTCCGGCGCCGCCCAGGACCTGCTGCTGCACGAGGCCCGCAAGCAGGCCAAGGACGTCCGCTACGCCGCCGAGTCGGTCGAGCCGGCGTTTGGCCGGAAGGCCGTGCGCTTCGCCGGCGCAGTGGAGCAGTTGCAGGAGGTCCTCGGTGAGCACCAGGACGGGGTGGTCACCAGAGAAGCGCTGCGCGAGTTCGGCGCGGCGTCCAGCCGCTCGGGTGAGAACGGCTTCACCTTCGGGCGGCTGCACGGGCTGGAACAGGCGCGGGCGTCGTCGGCAGGGGCGCGGTGGCCGCAGGTGCGCAAGCAGGTGTCGCGAGCCAAGCTTCGCCGGTGGCTGGGCTGACTCCCGCGTGCCACGCTGGGCGACGATCCGAGCCACCCACCCGTATCCGCCTGACGATCAACTGCAGCATCAGCGCGCTCAGCCGGCGACAGTCGAGTCCGACGTTGTCCAGACGCAGCGCCGTCGAGATGACACGCTAGCCCGGAAGCACCAGTTCTCAGCCTCGATTCGCCCGCGCCGGCGAGCTGCACGATCAACCTGCAGGGAAGCTCATGCGGACGTCCACCAAGGTCGCGGCCGGGTTTGCTGCGCTGGTCTTCACAGTGGCGGCGTGCGGATCGAACGACCGCCCGGCCACCTCCTCGTCCGTCGCCGCGGACGTCGCCG
>JBBSUR010000122.1:0-7709 GCA_038234255.1 Mycobacteriales bacterium
CCGCGATGTTGTTGAGCGCCTCCCAGCACATGCCTCCGGTCAGCGCGCCGTCGCCGACCACGGCCACCACGTGCCGCCGCTCACCGCGCAGCCGGAAGGCCTTGGCCAGCCCGTCGGCATAGGACAGCGCGGTCGAGGCATGGCTGTTCTCGACGACATCGTGCTCGGACTCGGCCCGGCTCGGGTAGCCGGACAGGCCGCCCTGCTTGCGCAGGGTGTCGAACTGCGCACGCCGACCGGTGACGAGCTTGTGGACGTAGGACTGGTGACCGGTGTCCCACAGGAGTTTGTCGCGCGGGGAGTCGAAGACCCGGTGCAGTGCGAGCGTCAGCTCCACCACCCCCAGGCTGGGACCGAGGTGTCCGCCGGTCCGGGAGACCGTGTCGACCATGACGTCGCGGACCTCGGCGGCCAGCAGCGGCAGCTCCTGCGGTGTCAGCCGCTTCAGGTCGGCGGGGCCGTGCACGTGATCGAGCAGGCTCACGGGTCGGGATCTCCGCTGGTCTCGGGCGGGCAGGAAGTGTCGAGTCTAGAGCGACAACGCCGCACCAGCCGGTTCTGTGCCGACGGTCAGAGACGAGGGACGTGTCGTTCACCACGCAGGGCGGCGTCCACCACGGCGATCTGCCTCGTCACGGTGACCAGCCGGCGGCCTTCCCGCTCGTACGCCGCGATGGCCGCGTCGAGCACCTCCGGCGCCACCACACCGCGCAGGTCCGCCCGCACCGTCCGGATGCCGGCGCGGGCCGCCTCGACCGCCGAACCGACGTGTCCGGCGGCGAAGCGGGCCAGGACGATCGGGTGCCGGCGGAGCACCTCGTGGGCGCGGTAGTCCGGCGGGCACTGGTCGTACAGCCAGCTCGTCGCGCTGCGCTCCCAGTCGGGTGCCTGCGGCGGCAGGACCTCGGGCGGCCAGCCGGGCGGCACCTGCTCGCGCATCACCACAGGCTCGCCCTCAGGCCGATCCCACGTAGAGTGCCTGCTCGGCAGCCGACCGGGCCGCCTCGTGCCAGGTGTCGACCAGGGACAGCCGGGTGCGCCGCTCCAGCAGGTCCGCCGCAGTGAGCGCGCCCTCGGCGAGCACTCCCCACGCCAGCTCCACGCCGAGGACCGGCACGCCGTCGGCGACCGGGTCGAGCAGCCGGGGGTCGGCAGCGGCCAGCGCGGCGACGTCTGCCGCCTCGCTGCCGTAGCGCCGGACCAGCCGGGCCGGCACACCCGTGGAACTCGCGCCGGCGGCACCGACCAGCGGCAGTCGCGCCGTACGGCACGGCCGGTCGGTGAGCAGGTCGACCGCGTCCTGCGCCATCCGCCGGTAGGTCGTGAGCTTGCCGCCGAGCACGGTCCACAGGCCGTCGTCGCCGCGCAGGACCGCGTGCCGCCGGGACAGGTCGGCGGTGCGGCCGGAGGAACCGGCGAGCAGCGGGCGTACGCCGGCGAACGAGCCGACCACGTCGGTACGGGACAGCGGGACCTCCAGCCCGCGCGACAAAGTGTCGAGCAGGAAGGCGATCTCGTGCTCCTGCGCCGTGGGCACCTCCGGCAGCGGACCGTCGACCGGGTCGTCGGTGAGGCCGACGTGCACGATCGCGTCGGCGTGCGGCAGGGCGAAGACATAGCGGTTCGGCTGCCCGGGGACCGGCACGGTCAGTGCGGCAGCGGGATGACCGAGCCGGGCGGCCGGCAGGACGACGTGGACGCCCTTGCTGGGTCGCAGCCGCGTCTGGGGGGCGAGTCGGTCGGCCCACGCGCCGGTCGCGTTCACGACCGCCCGCGCCCGGATGCGCAGCGTGGCTCCGGTGCATTCGTCGCGCAGCAGCGCCCCGTTGCCGTCGGCCTGCAGCGCGCTGACGTAGGTGAGGATCCGGGCGCCGTACGAGGCCGCCGTCCGGGCCAGCACGATGACCAGCCGGGCGTCGTCCTCGAGCTGGCCGTCCCAGGTCAGCAGCCCGCCGCGCAATCGGTCCCGACGCACCGCGGGAAGCAGGCGGACCGTCTCGGCGGCGCTCAGCCGACGCGGCGCGGGCAGGGTCGCCCGGGACGTGCCGGCCAGGCGGCGCAGCACGTCTCCCACCCGGTAGCCGGCGTCGACCAGCGCGCCCTCACGCGGGCCGAGGTCAGCGCCCAGCGGCATCACCAGCGGCAGCGCCCGCACCAGGTGCGGAGCCGTCGTGGTCATCAGCGTGTTGCGCTCGCGGGCGCTTTCCAGGGCCAGCCCGACGTCCCCGGAAGCCAGATAGCGCAGCCCGCCGTGGATCAGCTTGCTGGACCAACGGCTCGTCCCGTGGGCGAGGTCGGCCTGCTCGACCAGGGCGACGGACAGTCCGCGCGAGGCGGCGTCGAGGGCGATCCCGCATCCAGTGACCCCAGCGCCCACCACCAGCACGTCGACCTGCTCGCCGGTGAGCACGTCGAGGTCGTGTGCCCGGCGGGCGGCGGACAGGTGCGGGCCGCTCACGGCTCGGGCCGCAGGTAGCCGTCGAGCAGCCGGTGCAGCTCCTGCCCGGTCTGGCGGCTCTTGTGCTCCGCAGCGATGACCCGGGCCGAGAAGACGAAGGACTGCGCGGTGAGCAGCAGGCAGGTCGCGAGCAGTTGGGGGTCCCCGCTGCGGATCGAGCCGTCCCGCTGCCCGAACTCCACCTGCTCGGCCACCTGGTCGACGGCGGCCCGCTGCGAGGAGCCGAACCGGTCGACGACCAGCGGCAGGAGCAGCTCGGGATCCAGGTCGAGCACCTTGCACCACAGGGGATGCACGGCCAGCTGTTCGACGACGCGCACGCCGGCGGCGACCAGCCGCTCGCGGGCAGTGGCCAGGGACGCCGCCTCGTCGCGAGCGTCGGCCAGCAGTCCCAACAGCTCGCTGGTGAGTAGGGCGGAGACGATCGCGCCGAGGTCGCCATACTGTCGGTAGACCGTCATCCGGCTCACGCCGGCCTGCCGGGCGACGTCGGCAAGCGTGGTGCGCCGGAGTCCGACTTCGAGGATGCAGGCCCGGGCCGCGGTCAGGATCGGGTCCGGTTCGCCTGATCGGACCGATGCAGTGCTGTGACGTTGTGACGGCATGTGTCACACTGTACGCCAGGTGGGCCGTCCGCGGAAGTGGTCGGTGCAACGAAGGAGTCTCGTGCGCCGTGTGCAACTCGTGGTCAATCCCGCCGCCGGCGGAGGCCGGGCCGCGCGCCTGCTGCCCGCAGCGGAGGCAGCCCTGCGCAGCGCCGGACACGACCTGGTCGTCTCTCTCACCCGCTCGCTGGAACACGCCGACGAGCTGAGCGCCACCGCCGTCGCCGACGGGCGAACGGTCGTGGCCATGGGAGGCGACGGCATCGTCGGCCGGGTGGCCGGCGTGGTCGCGGCGCACGACGGCGTCCTCGGCGTGCTGCCCGGCGGGCGGGGCAACGACTTCTGTCGGGCGGTCGGCATCCCGAACGAGCTCATCGCCGCCTGCACCGTGCTGTCCACGGGCCAGGAGCGGAGCCTGGACCTCGGCGTCGTCACCAGCGACACCGGCGAGACGCCCTTCCTCGGCATCGCCTCGATCGGCTTCGACAGCGCGGTGCAGGAGCGGGTGCTCGCCAGCCGGCTACGGCTCGGTCCCCTGGTCTACTTTTCCGGGGCCATGGCCACCATCCTGGGCTGGCGGCCGGCCCAGTTCACCGGCACCGTCGACGGCGAGTCGCTGAAAGTGCGCGGCTGGTCGGTCGCCGTCGCCAACTCCGGGATGTACGGCGGGGGCATGCGTCTGGCGCCCGACGCGAGCATGGAGGACGGCCTGCTGGACGTCGTGAGCACCGCCGAGACCGGTCGGTGGCAGTTCATGCGCGCCCTGCCCCGGGTCTTCCGCGGCACCCATGTCGAGCACGAGTCGGTGTCCGTCCGCACCGCCCGGCGGGTCGAGCTGTCGGCGGACCGGCCCTTCCGGGTGTTCGCCGACGGCGACCCGGCAGGCACGCTGCCGTGCACCGTCACAGTGCGTCCGGGCGCCGTCCGGGTGCTGCTGCCCGCTCGACCCTAGCCAGGTCACCGCGCCTGCCAGCCGGTCCGTCGGTGCTCCAAACGACCGGTCTCAGGACCCGCCGAGCCCGAGGTCCTTCGCCGCCGTGCCGAGCACGCCGGCGATGTCGGTCGGCACGAACCACACCTTGTTCGCGTCGCCCTCGGCGATGCGCGGTAACAACTGCTGGCGCTGGTAGGCGAGCACCGTCTGGTCGACCCCGGCCTCCTTGATCGCCGCGACCACCATCGCGATGGCCTGCGCCTCGCCTTGCGCCCGCAGCAGCAGGGCTTCGCGCTCGGCCTCGGCCCGCAGAATGGTGCCCTGCCGGTCGGCCTCGGCGTTGAGCACCACAGACTGCTTCGAGCCCTGGGCGGCCAGGACCACCGACTGCTGCTGGCCTTCGGCGGTGAGGATCGCCGCCCGCTTGCCCCGGTCGGCGCGCATCGCCTGCTCCATCGCGTCCCGGATGGTGGGTGGCGGCTCGATGCCCCGGATCTCCACCCGGTTCACCTTCACCCCCCACTTGCCGGAGGCCTCGTCGAGCACGGTCGCGAGCCGCTCGTTGATGTGGTCGCGTCCGGTCAGCGCCTCCTCCAGCGCCATGCCCCCGACGACGTTGCGCAGGGTCGTGACCACCAGTTGCTCGATCGCGGACACCACGTTCTCAATCTTGTACTGCGCTGCGGCCGGGTCGGTGATCGAGTAGTAGATGACCGAGTCGATCCCCACCACGAGGTTGTCCTTGGTGATGACCGCCTGGGGCGGGAAGCCGACGACCTGCTCGCGGATGTCGGTACGGACCCGGACCCGGTCCAGTGCGGGAACGAGCAGGTGGATCCCCGGCTCCAGGGTCCGGCTGTACTTGCCGAGCCGCTCGACGACGAATACCGACGCCTGCGGCACGATGCGTACGGTCTTGAACAGCACCAGGGCCACGATGGCGACCAGTGCGAGGACGACGATCCCTGCAGCATCCATGACGATCTGCTCCCTGAAGAAGTGGGCGGGCGGCTCAGGACAGTTCAGGTGAGTAGACGAGCAGGGTTGCGCCCTGGACCGCGGCCACGCTGACCGACAGGCCGGCCTCGATCGGAGCCGTCCCCGCGTACGGCCGGGCCCGCCAGAGCTCGCCGTGGATGCGCACCTGGCCGGTGTCGTCGGTCACCCGCTCCACGACCGTCGCTCGAGAACCCGCCAGCACCCGGGGATCGGTGCGCTCGCTCGTACCGCCCCGGTCGAGCGCCTTTTTGACCGGCGGCCGGACCAAGACCAGCAGGACCGTGCTCGCCCCGCCAAAGGCGATTAGTTGACCGGCGGGCCCGACTCCGGCGAAGGCGGCCGCGGACGCGGCGAGCGCGCCGAGGCCCAGCATGCCTAGGACCAGGCTGAGGGTGAGAATCTCGGTGAGGACCAGTGCGATCCCGGCGATCAGCCAGATCCGATCGGCATCCACGACTCGGACCCTACGCTTCGGACCGGGTCGGTCTGACACTGTGGACCCGGTGCAGCGCGGCGATCCGATCCATACCTTCAAGGCCCGCCGTCGGACGACCAGTGGTCAGGCCGGCGCGATCGAACGGCTCTTTCCGGCGTACGGCGTGGCGCTCGTCGACCTGCAGCCCTTCGACCCGGTCGCCGTCTACGGCCGCGTCGCGCCCCTGGTGCTGGAGATCGGCTCGGGCATGGGCGAGGCGAGCGCGGCGATGGCGGCGGCCGACCCCGTACGCGACCTGCTGGCCGCCGAGGTGCACACGCCGGGTGTCGGCAGCCTGCTGCGCCGGATCGAGGAGCTCGGGTTGACGAACGTACGGGTCTGCGAGGCCGACGGCGTCGATGTCCTGCGGTTGCTCGCGCCGGGCAGCCTCGACGAGGTACGGGTGTTCTTCCCCGACCCGTGGCCGAAGTCCCGCCACGCCAAGCGACGGCTGCTGACGCCGAGGTTCGCCGACCTGGTCGCGTGCCGGCTACTCGTCGGCGGCAGAGTGCACGTGGCGACCGACTCGCCGGCCTATGCGGCGCAGACGATGCGGGTGTTGAACGACCACCCGCGCTTCGGGGTCGTGTCCCGCGACCGCGACGGGCGTCCCGCCACCCGCTTCGAGCAGCAGGGGCGCGACGCCGGCCGCGAGCCGCACGATGTCCTGGCCCGCACCGTGGTTGCGTCCTGCAGGTAGCGCCTGCACCGGAGCCTGCCGGCAGGACGCAATGGGACGGCGGCGGGGTCAGGAAGACGGCGGGGTCAAGATCGCCACCAGCTCGACGTGCTCGGTCATCGGGAACAGGTCGAAGCAGCGCAGCGAACCCAGCTCCCAACCGACGTCGAGCAGCACCCGCAGGTCGCGGGCGAACGACGCCGGGTTGCAGGCGACGTAGGCGAGCCGGCGCGGGCGCAGCCCGGCGAGCGCCCGCGTCACGGCCAGCCCGGCCCCGGCCCGGGGCGGGTCGAGCACCACCAGATCCCGTCGTCCGGCCTGACTCAGTACGGCGGCATCCACGGCGGCGGTGCGGACGCGGACCTGCGGCAGGTCGGCGGTGTTGCGGGCCGCGTCGGAGCAGGCGCGCGGGTCCAGCTCGACCGCCAGCACCGCACCGGTCGGCCCTACCCGTTCGCCGAGCAGCGCCGCGAACAGGCCCACCCCGGCGTAGAGGTCCAGGGCGCGCTCGCCGGCCTGCGGATCGAGCCCGTCGAGCACCGCCTGCGCGAGAGTTGCGGCTGCGCCGGGATGGACCTGCCAGAACCCGCCGGCGGCAATCTCGAAGGACCGCCCGAGCACCGTGTGCCGGATGCCGTGCGGCACCCGGACAGCCCGGCCGTCGACGACCACACCCGCGTCGATCTCGGGCAGACGTGGGCGGGTGCGCCGAGCCGGGCACTGTCCGGTACGGCTGGTGACCGACACCAGCCGTTGGGCCCCGGCGGCGACGACCTCGATCCCCGCCACCCCTGGCCAGCGCCGGGCCTGCACCTCGACGGCCTCGACGTCGGACGAGGCGATGAGACAGGCGTCGACCGGCTCGATCGCGTGCGAGCGGTGTCGGCGCAGCCCGACCTGACCGGATGGGGTTATCGCGAACTGCACCCGGGTGCGCCACCCCAGCCCGTCGGGCGCTCCGGGCACCTCCTCGACCGCCACCGGCGCCTCGACTCCGGCCAGGCGGCGCAGCTGCTCGGCGACCAGGTCCGCCTTCAGTCGTCGCTGCGCGGGCAGGGACACGTGCTGCCAGTCGCAGCCCCCACACCGGCCGGGTCCGGCGAACTGGCAGGGGCGCTCCACCCGGTCCGGTGACGGCGCGAGCACCTCGACCGCATCGGCGCGCAGGAACGACGTCGTCGTCGAGGTCACCACCGCGCGGACCCGCTCGCCGGGCAGGCTGTGCCGCACGAAGACCACCCGACCGTCGGGGGCGCGGGCCACGCACGACCCGCCCGCCGCGACCGCGCCGGTCGTCAGTTCGAACAGTTCGTCGGCCGGGGGCGGCGCAGCCGGCGGCGAGACCGGACCGGTCATCGCGGCGTCGAGCGGCGCGCGTCACCCGGCGCCGAGCCGTTCGCCGTGTCGTCGTCCCGCAGCCGTTCGGAGGAGCGCAGCTGGTAGGCAACGCTGGTGACCATCACTCCCGGCTGGAACAGCAGCCGGCCCTTCAGCCGCAAGGCGCTCTGGTTGTGCAACAGCGTCTCCCACCAGTGCCCCACCACGTACTCCGGGATGAA
>JBBSUR010000123.1:0-7622 GCA_038234255.1 Mycobacteriales bacterium
GAGCTGCTCGCGGCTGAGGAACACGAACGTGGCCGCAACGTCCTGATCATCCTCGACGAAGCACACCTGCTGGGCAGCGACCAACTCGAAGAACTGAGGCTGCTCACGAACGCCGACCTTGACAGTCACAGCCCCTTCGGCTGCCTACTTGTCGGACAACCCACCCTGCGGCGCAAGATCAAGCTCGGGACCTTCGCCGCCCTGGACCAACGGATCGCGCTGCGCTACACGATGAACGGGATGGACGCCGCCGAGACTAAGACCTACCTCGCCCATCACCTCGCGCTCGCCGGACGCAGCGACACCCTGTTCAGCGACGACGCGACCGACCTCATCCATCAAGTCAGCCGCGGCCTCCCACGAGCCGTGAACAACCTCGCCGTCCAAGCCCTCATCGCCGCGTTCGCGACGAACAAGAGCATCGTCGACGAGTCCTCCGCCCGAGCCGCCGTCACCGAGGTCACGTCAGACTGACGACCACCACGACAGCACGACCACCAACCCCGCCGGTCAACCGACCGGCGGGGTCACTTTCGCCCACAAACCCTCGTCAACAGACGTGACGCCGTCATCCTCACCAGACGCGGCGGCCTACACCAGGCCGTTCACCGCCGTCGAACAAGTTCCTTGGCGGCAACGACGAGCCGGTCGACCTCCGCCGCCTCCAGCAGGGGTGCCTGGCCAGCGTCGCCGCAACAGGGCGGTTTCGTGCGCTCGGCCAAGGCCTCGGCCTCGTGGCCGACGAGGGCATACAACACCGCGTAGGCGTCGGCGATCTGGTCTTGCCGGTCGTGAGGTCCGACGAGAAGCACCCAAGCCTCCTCGCCGGTGAACGCCACGATCGCCCGGTCCCGGCCGCGTAGATGCTTGCAGCACAGTTCGGCCAGCGGTGGGTCGCCAGCGAGCCGATAGCCGAGGGCTCGGCAGCCGCGTTCGGCCAGGTCATCGAGCCACCGCTCGAACGCCGTCCTCGCGGGTCCGCGCAGCGCAGCCACTCCGCGATCCGCGAGCGCGGTGAGGTAGACGTCAGGCACTACCCGGGCGGTACTGGGGCGGTCCGGACGCGCCGGCCCTCGCCGCGACGCATCTGGGCCAGCGACTCGACGAGGTCGTCGTTGTCACCCCAGGCGGAGTCCGCCAGCCGCCGGTACACGGCGTCCAAGAGTCCCTGGGTCTTACCCGCCTCACGGAGTGCTTGTACGACGTGAAGAACCTGGTGCAGGCGCTCGGGATCCAGCAGCAGACGGCGCTCGGACGCCGCGGGTGCGAGCACCCCCTCCTTGACCCATGCCCGGATCGTGGGCTCGCTGAGCGACAGGAGATCGGCGGCGATGGACGGCCGCACAGGTGGGATGCGGTGGACGTTTCTGGCAATCAGCTCCCTGAGTTTCTCGCGCCTGTCGTCGTGAGCGTCGAAGGTCGCGGCGAGCACTTCCAGTGACTCGACGTCCTCGAACAGGCTGACGATCTGTTCCTGTTCTGTTGCGACTGTCATGCTCACCTTCCGTCTAGAGTTTTGAGTATCGCATCATTTCTCGAACCGTCTATCCCGGACCCGGGCGGGGCGAGGGAGGTCATCGGGGGATCGGTATCGGCAGTTGCCACTGAGGGGTCAGAGACGGGGCATGTCGCCCGAGCGAGATCTCTGCACCTGACGGCGGATGCTGAGCCTGCCAGGCCGGCCGGACGACCTCCCAGGCCAGCCGTCGCGTCGGGCAAGACCCGGGCAACGGGCAAGACTCTCGAAGCGCTGGAAGCGCGGTGGGCAAGAGTCCGGGCAAGAGTCCTCGGGTGTCGGGCGAGACTCTCGAGGCACCGGTAAGCCGGTGGGCAAGACTCCGGGCAAGACTCGCTGAGGATCCTCGCTGACGCGAGAGCTTGCCCCGATCGAGCTGAGGTGAGCTCCTCGGTCCGGACTGGGCTGTCCACAGCTTCGACGCCGGAGTCCCGCCGGCCGGGCGGCGAGTCCTATCTTTCGACGCGGGAGGCTCCGGATGGCATCTGTGCAGCGGCGACCGGACGGTAGCTGGCGTGCGCGATACCGGGACACCGCGGACAAGGAGCACGCCCGGCACTTCCGACGTCGGGCCGATGCCGAGCGCTGGCTGGACGAGGTCCGCAGCGACCTGCTGCGCGGCAGCTACGTCGACCCGGCTGCCGGTCGGGTGCCGTTCGCTGACTTTGCGAGGACCTGGCTCGAGGCTCAGCCGCACCGCGCAGGCACTGCTCTGCTCTACGCGCGGACCTTGCGGCTGCACGTCTACCCCCGAATCGGGGACCGCCCGCTCGCGGCCATCCGGCGCTCCGACATCCAGGCGATGATCACGACGTCCAGCCAGCAGCTGGCTCCGAAGACGGTCGAGAACCACTACCGCCTGATCAAGGCGGTCTTCAACGCTGCGGTCGAGGACCAGCTCATCTCCGTCAGCCCGTGCCGCAAGATCAGCCGGCAGCCGGTGGCGCCGACCAAGGTGGTCCCGCTCACCGTCGATCAGGTGGAGCGACTGGTCGCCACCACGCCGGCGCACTTCCGGGCCCTGGTCGTCACGGCGGTGGGGACGGGACTGCGCCAGGGTGAGGCCTTGGGGCTGCGCGAGGCTGACGTCGACTTCCTGAGGCGTGAGGTTCACGTCCGGCACCAGCTTGTCTCTGTCCCCGGGGTGGTGGCGCACCTCGGACCGCCCAAGACGGTGAGCAGCCTGCGCACCGTGCCGGCGCCGGCATTCGTCCTCGAGGCTCTCGCCGAACACCTTCGGCTGTTCGCGCCCGGCCCGTTCGGCATGATCTTCAGCAACACCCGCGGGCAGGCGGTCAACCGCCAGAGCCTGCACCGTTCACTGGCCGCGGCGCTGCGGGCAGCGGGTCTACCCGCCGGCGTCACCTTCCACCAGCTCCGGCACACCTATGCCTCGCTCCTGATAGACGGCGGTGAGTCCGTCACCGTCGTAGCGGACCGGATGGGTCACAAGAACGCCACGGAGACGCTGCGCACCTACTCGCATCTGTGGCCATCCAGCGACGACAAGACCCGGCGGGTGCTCGAGACTGCGTTCGCCTCGGTCGACTCGCTCCAAGCGGGGCTGAGCCTGACCGTTTGATCGGCTGCGCGAGGACTCGATCGCGGGTGGCTCTTCTCGGTGCGCTACGACCTCCTGCGATACGCGTCGCGGCGGTGGGCGACGTCGACGACGGTGACGATCTCCTGCTCGTCGTTGATCCGGTAGATCACGCGGTAGGTGCCGCGCCGGGCGCTGTGCCGGTCCTCCAAGGGTGCCCGGAGCCGCTTGCCGATCCGGTGCGGGTTGCTCAGTAGCGGTCCCACGATGAACTCGTGGGCAGCCAACGCGACAGCCTCCGGCAGGACCTCGGCGAGCTGGCGGCGCGCCGTGGGTGTGATCCTGAGCGTGTACCGGTCGTCCTCGACACTCACGCGACGGGCCGGCGACCCCGTTGCGTCATGGCGGCAGCCAGATCCGCCTCGGACTCGTCCTCGCCGGCGACCAGCTCGGCATCGGAGGTGGCGAGCCGGTGCATCGTGTCCGGGTCGGACAGGATCGCCAGGGACTCCTCGAGCGACTCGAGGTCCTCCGGAGCGATGAGTACGGCAGACGGCTTGCCGTGCACCGTGACCGTGACGCGCTCATGCTGCCCGCTGACCCGGCCCACGACCTCGGACAGGTGCGCCTTGGCTTCGGCGAGCGACATCGAGGTCGTCATGGTCACAAGTATGACTACAGCAGGCACGGTTGTCGAGGGCTTAGGCGCGGCGGCAGCGTCGCGGATGCTTTTCGACTCGCAGGGCTGGGGACCGTCGCGAAGGACTGTCAGAGCAGGCCAGGACTGCCGCTGTTGCGGACTCCTCGCGGACCGTGGGGGTGCGGCAAGCCCCTGACCTGCGACGATGCGTTGAAAGGACGAGGCGTACGGCTTCCTCTACCTGGGGTAGCGGGCCCGTCAAGACCGGACGTTCCGAGCCGTTTCATCCGCTGCGCGAGGGCTCGATCGCCCGATAGCCCGTGACGCGTGCGCTACGACCCCCTGCGATACGCGTCGCGGCGGTGCGCGACGTCGACGACGGTGACGATCTGCTGCTCGTCGTCGATCCGGTAGATCACGCGGTAGGTGCCGCGCCGGGCGCTGTGCCGGTCCTCCAACGGGGGTCGGAGCCGCTTGCCCATCCGGTGCGGGTTGCTCAGTAGCGGTCCCACGATGAACTCGTGGGCAGCCATCGCGACGGCCTCCGGCAGGACCTCGGCGAGCTGGCGGCGCGCCGTCGGGGTGACCCGCAGCGTGTACCGGCCGTCCGCGGCGTTCACGCGACTGGCCGGCCCCCCCGATGCCTCATGGCGGCCGTCAGATCACTCTCGGACTCTTCTTCGCCACCGGCCAACTCGACGTCGGACGCGCTGAGCCGGCGCATCGTGTCGGCATCCGACAGGATCGCCAGCGTCTCCTCGAGCGACTCGAGATCCTCGGGGGCGATCAGGATGGCAGAGGGCCGACCGTGCACGGTCACCGTGACGCGCTCATGCTGCCCGCTGACGCGACTGACGACGTCGGACAGATGCGCCTTCGCCTCGGCCAGAGACATTGTCGTTGTCATGGTCATAAGTATGACTACTGAGTCGGCTGTTGTCGAGCCCCGGGTGCGCGCGTCGAGGTGCAGGCCGAGGGCGGCCACTTCCTCGCCGCGACGGTCGACGACATCTCGACTGACAAGCTCGGCCGGCGTTACCGCCTCCATCTCGGCGCCTGACAGGCAGATCAGCCCGTCAGCCCAGCGAGATCTTCGGGGAGTACACAGGGTGCCCGCCCTGTGTACTCCCCGAAGATCTTGGGACGGGGCGGCCGAGGCGCTCGCCGGGCAGCTCACAGCCGCGGGTCGACCGGCTCGGACTCCAGCGCGAGGACGGCGAACACCGGCTCGTGCACCCGCCAGAGCGGCTCGCCCCGGGCGACGCGCTCGAGCGACTCGATCCCCAGGGCGTACTCGCGCGCCGCCATGGAGCGCTTGTGTCCGAGCCCGCGGACCCGCAGTCGGTCGAGGTTCGCGGGCTCGGTGTAGTCGGGGCCGTAGATGATGCGCAGGTATTCTCGGCCGCGGACCTTGATGCCGGGTTGGGCGTACCCCCGGTCGGTCGTCACCAGGTTGGCCAGCGGTTTGACGACCATGCCCTCCCCGCCCGCGTCGGTCAATTCGGTCCACCAGGACACGCCGGCGTCGACGGAGGCAGGGTCGGTGGTGTCGACGACCAGCCGCTGCGTGCTGCGGACGAGGCCGGGCGCTGCCTCGACGAGCCGGTCGGCCAGCGCGAGGTGCCAGCCGTGGTCGTGGTCGCTCCAGGTCCGGCCCTCGGTGGCGAGCAGTTGGAACGGGGCCAGCGCGATACCGCTGAGGCCGTCGGTCGGCCAGACGTAACGGCGGTAGGCCTCGGTGAAGGCGGTGGCGTTCGCCGACCGGGAGCGGGTGCGGGCGAGCAGGTCGGCGACCTCGCTGCCGCGCGCCGCCGCGCTGTCCAGGACGGCGACGGCCGCCGGAAGTGCGGCTCGAGCGGCGGCTCCCACGGCGGCGTACTGGTGGCGCAGCAGCTCCTCGGCCTTGGCCGACCAGGGCAGCAGCTCGCAGTCCAGCAGCAGCCAGTCGGTCTGGAGCTCCTCCCACAGATCGGCGCCGGCAAGCGCGCTGCGCAGCCGACCGAGCAGCTGCTCGGTCAGCGCTTCGGCGAAGAACGCCCGACCGGTCCGGGTGTGGACCGCACCGCTGCCCCTGCCGCCGAAGCGCCGCCGAGCCACCTGCTCGTCCCGGCACACCAGGGCGACCGCGCGCGAGCCCATGTGCTTTTCCTGGCAGCTGACTGAGGCGACGCCGGTGTTGCGGTAGGCCGCGAAGGCGGCGGTCGGGTGCTCCAGAAGCTCGCCGTCGCGCGCGGTGGCGCACGGGGCCATCGTCGGTGGGAGGTAGAGCAGCCAGCGCGGCTCCATCGCGAAGCGACTCATGACCTCCAGGGCGCCGGCGGCGTTCTCCTCCCGGACGGTGACGCGTCCGGCGAGCCGGGTCTGGACGCCGCGCTTGCCGAGCACGTCGGTGATGGACAGGTCGTCCCCGTCCACCCGGCCGGTCGCAGCGGCCGCCGATGCGGCGGGCAGGAAGGGCTTGACCGGCTCGTACCAGACCTGCTGGGCCGGGACCGAGACCACCTGCTTCTCCGGGTAGCGCAGCGCCGTGAGAGCGCCGCCGAACACGCATCCGGTGTCCAGGCACATCGTGTTGTTGACCCACTCGGCCGCCGGGGTCGGGGTGTGGCCGTAGAGCACCATCGCCCGGCCGCGGTAGTCGTCGGCCCACGGGTAGCGGACCGGCAGCCCGAACTCGTCGGTCTCGCCGGTGGTGTCGCCGTAGAGGGCGAAGCTGCGGACCCGCCCGGAGGCCCGACCGTGATAGGCCTGCTTCAGGCCGGCGTGGGCGATGACGAGCCGTCCGTCGTCCAAAACGAGGTGCGAGACGAGGTTGTCGCAGAAGCTCTCGACCTCGGCGCGGAACTCGGGGGTCTGCTCCGCGAGCTGCGCCAGGGTCTCGCCGAGGCCGTGGCTGACCCGGACGGCGCGGCCCCGCAGGGCGCGGACCAGCTTGTGCTCATGGTTGCCCGGGACACACAATGCGTGGCCGCTGCGCACCATCCCCATCACCAGGCGCAGCACCCCTGGCGAGTCGGGGCCACGGTCGACGAGGTCGCCGACGAAGATCGCCTTCCGCCCGTCCAGGTGGGCGTCGACCGGTCGGTCCCGGTCATCGCGTACGAGGGTGTAGCCCAGCTCGGTCAGCAGCGTCTCCAGCTCCGACCGGCAGCCGTGGATGTCGCCGACGACGTCGAACGGGCCGTGCTCGTCGGTGTAGTCGTTGCGCAGCCGCTCCCGCACGATCACCGCGTCGGCGACCTCCTGCTCACCGCGCAGGTGGTGCACCGTGCGGAAGCCCTCCTTGCCGAGGTGCTTGAGCGACCGCCGGAGCTGGTCGCGCTGGCGCGTGACGACGGCGGCGCCGAAGTCGCGCTCCGGGCGGCCGGCGTTGCGGTCCAGGCAGACTCGCTCGGGTAGGTCGAGCACGACCGCGACGGGCAGCACGTCGTGCGCGCGGGCCAGTGCGACGAGCTGTCGCCGGGCCTCGGGCTGCACGTTGGTGGCGTCGACCACCGTCAGCCGGCCGGCGTCCAGGCGCTTGCCCGCGATGTGGTGCAGCACGTCGAAGGCCGCGGCGGTGGCGGACTGGTCGTTCTCGTCGTCGGCGACCAAGCCGCGGCAGAAGTCGCTGGACAGCACCTCGAAGCGGCCGAAGTGGCGGGCCGCAAAGGTGGTCTTGCCCGAGCCGCTGGCTCCGACGAGGCAGACCAGGGACAGGGCCGGGATGGCCAGCTCGTTCATGCTGTCCTGCGGAACACGGCCAGCTGCGTCGGCGGTCCGAGCTCCGGGTCGTCCTCGCCGACGGGCAGGTAGCGCACGGCGTAACCGTGCGCGGCCGCGACGGTGTCTGCCCAGGTGCGGAACTGCGCGCGGGTCCACTCGAAGCGGTGGTCGCGGTGCCGCATCGCGCCGGGCGCGAGGTCGTAGCGGACGTTGTGCTCCAC
>JBBSUR010000124.1:0-7549 GCA_038234255.1 Mycobacteriales bacterium
AGGAGCGCGTCGACCGCGACGGCGAGGAACAGCAGCGCCAGGTAGCTGATCGACCAGTGGAACAGCCGCATCGGGCCGGCCTCCGCGCCCGACCGGATGCGCGAGCGGAGCAGGTGGGCCTCGCGCAGGAACACCGCACCGAGCCCGACGGCCGCGACCGCGTAGAGCGGGCCGGACGGCCCGATCGGCGCGACCAGCAGCAGCGACACCGCCACCATCGCCCAGGAGTAGGCGACGATCCGGCCGGCCACGACGGCCGGCGTCGCGACCACCGGCAGCATCGGCACCCCCGCCGCGGAGTAGTCATCGCGGTAACGCATCGCCAGCGGCCAGTAATGCGGCGGGGTCCAGAAGAAGATGATGGCGAACAGCACCCACGGCGCCCACGCCAACGACCCGGTGACCGCGGCCCACCCGATCAGCACCGGCATGCAGCCGGCCGCCCCGCCCCAGACGATGTTCTGGGAGGTGCGCCGCTTGAGCACCATCGTGTAGACGACGACGTAGAAGGCGATCGCCACCACCGCCAGCGCCGCCGCCAGCGCATTGGTGGTGACGGCCAGCTCAACGGTGGCCAGCACGCCGAGGACCAGCCCGAACACGAGCGCCGCGCGCGGCGTCACGGTGTGCCGGACGAGGGGACGGCGGGCCGTACGCGCCATCATCTCGTCGATGTCGCGGTCGACGTAGCAGTTCAGGGCGTTGGCGCTGCCGGCCGCGAGCGCGCCACCGAGCAGGGTGGCGAGCACCAGCCCGATCGAGGGCATCCCCCGCTCGGCCAGGATCATCGTCGGCACCGTCGTGACCAGCAGCAGCTCGATGATCCGCGGCTTGGTGAGCGCGACGTACGCGCCGACGGCGGCGCGGGCGCGGGACGACCCGGCGAGCTCCGCACCCGGCGCGGTCGCCGGTGCAGTTCCCGCCACCGGGTCGGCCAGCGTCGTCACGCTGCGAAGCCTACCGACCGCAGGCCTGCGCGGCCTGCCGGGCGGACCGGGGTTGCCCCCGTCACACCCAGGACCGCTAGGGTCAGCCTCAACACGCCGGCCCGCCCGAGATGTCCGGCTCCGACGGAGGGCTACCGCCCGCATGGCCACCACCAAGAGCAGCACCCCCACCCTGGAGTGGACCGACCTGGACCGCCAGGCGATCGACGTGTCCCGAGCGCTCGCGATGGACGCCGTCGAAGAGGCTGGCTCGGGCCACCCTGGCACGGCGATGAGCCTGGCGCCCACGGCGTACCTGCTCTACCAGCGCCTGCTCCGCCATGACCCCAGCGACCCGGACTGGACCGGCCGGGACCGCTTCGTGCTGTCGTGCGGCCACTCCAGCCTGACGCTGTACGTGCAGTTGTTCCTGTCCGGCTACGGGCTGACGGTTGAGGACCTGTCCCACCTGCGGCAGTGGGGCTCGCTGACCCCCGGCCACCCGGAGCACGGCCACACCCCCGGCGTCGAGGTGACGACCGGACCGCTCGGCCAGGGCATCGGCAACGCGGTCGGGATGGCGATGGCCTCGCGCCGCGAGCGCGGCCTGCTCGACCCGGACACCGCGCCGGGCAAGAGCCCGTTCGACCACACCATCTGGTGCGTGTGCTCCGACGGCGACCTGGAGGAGGGGATCAGCGCCGAGGCCTCCTCGCTCGCCGGCCACCAGCGCCTCGGCAACCTCGTCGTGCTCTACGACGACAACCACATCTCGATCGAGGGCGACACCGCGACGGCTTTCAGCGAGGACGTCGTCGCGCGCTACGCGGCGTACGGCTGGCACGTGCAGCGGGTCGAGGACGGTGAGGACGTGCAGGCGGTGTACGCCGCGCTCGTCGCGGCCCGGGACGAGACCGACCGGCCGTCGTTCATCTCGATGCGCACGATCATCGGCTACCCCGCGCCCAACCTGCAGAACACCGGCAAGGCGCACGGCGCGGCGCTGGGCAAGGACGAGGTCGCGCTGACCAAGAAGGCGATCGGCTTCCCGGTCGACACCAACTTCTACGCCCCCGACGAAGTGGTCGAGCACACCCGTCAGGTGGTCGAGCGGGGCCGCGCCCAGCGGGCGACGTGGCAGGAGCAGTACGACGCCTGGGCCGCCAAGAACCCGGCCGGCAAGGAGCTGCACGACCGGATGTCGCAGCGCCGGCTGCCCGCCGGCTGGGAGAAGGCGCTGCCGAGCTTCGACGCCGACCCGAAGGGCGTCGCCACCCGCAAGGCGAGCGGCGCGGTGCTCACCGCGCTGGCCGACGTGCTGCCCGAGCTGTGGGGCGGCTCGGCGGACCTGGCGGAGAGCAACAACACCACGATGAAGGGCGCGGACTCCTTCCTGCCCGAGGGCAACCCGCTGCCCGAGGCCTCCCCTTACGGCCGTACCCTGCACTTCGGCATCCGCGAGCACGCCATGGGCGCGGCGATGAACGGCATCACCCTGCACGGCGGGACCCGGGTCTACGGCGGCACGTTCCTGGTCTTCAGCGACTACATGCGCGGAGCCGTACGCCTGGCCGCGCTGATGAAGCTGCCGGTCGTCTACGTGTGGACGCACGACTCGATCGGCCTGGGCGAGGACGGCCCCACCCACCAGCCGATCGAGCACCTGGCGTCCTTGCGAGCGATCCCAGGCCTGGACGTGGTCCGCCCCGCCGACGGCAACGAGACCGCGATCGCCTGGCGGACGATCCTGGAGCACACCGACCGCCCGGCCGGGCTGTGCCTGACCCGGCAGAACGTCCCGACCTTCGACCGCACCGTGTTCAACTCCGCCGAGGGCACCACGCGCGGCGCGTATGTCCTGCGCGACGCCGCGAACGGCCAGCCGGAGGTGCTGCTCGTCGGCACCGGCTCGGAGGTGCAGATCTGCGTCGCCGCCCAGGAGGCGCTCGAAGCCGACGGCATCCCCACCCGGGTGGTCTCGATGCCGTGCGTGGAGTGGTTCCGCGCGCAGGACGAGGCCTACCGGCGCACCGTCTTCCCGCCGTCGGTCCGGGCCCGGGTGTCGGTCGAGGCCGCCGTCTCCCAGGGCTGGCACGAGTGGGTCGGCGACGCCGGCGAGTGCGTGTCGCTGGAACACTTCGGGGCCAGCGCGCCCTACACCGTGCTCTACGAGCAGTTCGGGCTGACCGCCGAGCGGGTTGTCGCCGCGGCGCGTGCGTCTTTGTCGAAGTTGGGCATGACCTCCAGCGGCAACTAACCGACAACTGCTGGGAGCTCCCATGACCAATGCCCTCGCCGACCTGTCCGCAGCGGGAGTGGCGGTCTGGCTGGACGACCTGTCGCGGGAGCGCCTGCGGTCCGGCAACCTCGCCGAGCTGGTCCGCGACCGGCACGTCGTCGGGGTCACCACCAACCCGTCGATCTTCCAGAAGGCGCTGTCCGAGGGGGCCGCCTACGATGAGCAGGTCCGCGACCTGGCCCTGCGCGGGACCGATATCGGCGAGTCGGTGCGCGCACTGCAGGCCTACGACGTCCGATGGGCCTGCGACGTGCTGGCGCCGGTGTTCGAGGCCACCGACGGTGTCGACGGACGCGTGTCGTACGAGGTGGACCCCCGCATCGCCCATGACACCGACCGCACGGTGGCCGAGGCGACGGCGTTGTGGTGGCTGGTGGACCGGCCCAACCTGTTCATCAAGATCCCGGCCACCCTCGCCGGTCTGCCCGCCATCACCTCGACGCTCGCCCAGGGCATCAGCGTGAACGTCACGCTGATCTTCTCGCTGGAGCGCTACGACGCGGTGATGGAGGCGTTCCTGGCCGGACTCGAGCAGGCGCAGGCGGCGGGCCGCGACCTGTCCCGGCTCGGCTCGGTCGCGTCGTTCTTCGTCTCGCGGGTCGACAGCGCGATCGACCCGCGGCTCGGCGAGGGCTCCGAGCTGCGCGGCAAGGCCGCGATCGCCAACGCCCGGCTGGCCTACTCGCACTACGAGTCGGTGTTCGCCGGCGACCGGTGGAAGGTGCTCGAGCGGGCCGGGGCGAGGCCGCAGCGACCGCTCTGGGCTTCGACCGGGGTCAAGGACCCGACCTATGACGACACGCGGTACGTCGTGGAGCTCGTCGCTCCCGGCACTGTCAACACGATGCCGGAGGGGACGCTCGACGCGGTCGCCGATCACGGCGTCGTGCGCGGGGACACCGTGACGGCGACGTACGCCGAGGCGCAGCAGGTGCTGGACGACCTGGCTGCGGCAGGCATCGGCTATGACGACGTCGTCGACTCGCTGGAGCGCGAGGGGGTGAGCAAGTTCGAGGACGCCTGGGACGGCCTGATCGAGTCGGTGTCCGACCAACTCGAGAAGGCCGGCGCGAATGTGCAGAGCGGTGGCAGCACGCAACCGGCCGGGCGCGGACCGGCGGCGGCATCCCCTGCGGACGGCTCCTCCGCGAACGGTCAGGGGTGATCGCTTCCCCGGCCGAGAAGCGCTCCGCCGCAGGCGGACTCACCGTGCAGACGACGGGCGGCTCGCTCCTGATGTCGGCCCAGCAGGTGCTCGACGAGGCCGCAGCGCGCGGGCTGGCGGCGGCCCTGGTCGGCAAGGACCCGTCGCTGTGGGGCGCGGAGGCCTCGGCGGAGGCCGGCATCCGGCTCGGCTGGCTGGACGTGGTCGGCACCGGTCGGGCGCTGGTGCCGGAGATCCTCGCGCTGCACGACGAGCTCGCCACCGAGGGCGTGGACCGGGTGGTGCTCTGCGGGATGGGCGGCTCCTCGCTGGCCCCGGAGGTCATCTGCGCCAGCGCCGGCCGCGAGCTCGTCGTCGTGGACACCACCGACCCCGGACAGGTGCGCTCTGCCCTGGTCGACCTGGGTCGCACCGTGGTCGTCGTCTCGTCGAAGTCCGGCGGCACGCTGGAGACCGACAGCCACCGGCGCGCCGCCCGCGCCGCCTTCCAGGCGCAGGACATCGACCCCGACCGCCGGATCGTCGTCGTCACCGACCCGGGTTCGCCCTTCGAGCAGGCCGCCCGCGACGAAGGCTGCCGCGCGGTGTTCCTCGCCGACCCCGACGTCGGTGGTCGCTACTCCGCCCTGACCGCCTTCGGGCTGGTGCCGGCCGGACTCGCCGGGGTCGACATCGCCGGGCTGCTGCACGACGCGGCGACCCTGGAGCCCTCGCTCGGTACCGACTCCGACAACCCCGCACTGGTGCTCGGGGCGGCGCTCGGCGGCGGCGCCGTCGCCGGTCGCGACAAACTGGTCCTGGTCGCGGACGACCTCGTCGGGTTCGGCGACTGGGCCGAGCAGTTGCTTGCCGAGTCCACCGGCAAGCAGGGCAAGGGGCTGCTGCCGATCGTGGTGGAGTCGCTGGACGCGCCCGGCACCGAGCCCAGCGCCGACAGCCACCTGGTGCTGGTGAACGGGTCCGGGGCAGAGATCGCCGCCCGGCCAGCCACCGACCCACCGCCGGGGACACCGCACACCACCGTCGCCGGACCGCTCGGCGCGCAGTTCCTGGCTTGGGAGTTCGCGACCGCGGTCGCCGGTGTCGCCTTACGGATCAACCCGTTCGACCAGCCGAATGTCCAGGAGAGCAAGGACAACACCGGCGCGATTTTGTCCGGAGCGCCAGCACCCGCCCGTACGCCGTCGTTCGTCGAGGGACACGTCGAGGTTTTCGGGACCGGAGATCTGCTCGCCGGGGTCAGCGACCTGGTCGGCGCCCTCGGCGCGCTGCTGGCCGCAGTCCCCGAGCGCGGCTACCTCGCGGTGATGGCCTACCTCGACCGCCACGCCGAGGCCGACGCCCTCGGGTTGCGGGCGCTGTTCGCCCGCCGGCTCGCGCACCCGGTGACCTTCGGCTGGGCGCCGCGCTTCCTGCACTCCACCGGGCAGTTCCACAAGGGTGGGCCGCAGACCGGCACCTTCCTGCAGGTGACCGGGGTGGTGGCCCGCGACCTGGAGATCCCCGGCCGCCCGTTCAGTTTCGGCGAGTTGCAGGCCGCGCAGGCGCTCGGTGACCTGCGGGCGCTGGACGAACGCGGCCGGCCGGTGCTGCGCCTGCACCTGACCGACCGGACCGCCGGGCTGGCCGCGCTGCTGTCGGCGGCCGGCGGCCAGTGACCCCACAGACGGTGACCCCACAGACGGTGACCCCACAGCCAGTGACCCCACAGGTGACCAACCCGCTGCGCTCTCCTGGTGACCGGCGGCTGCCGCGGGTCCCCGACCCGTGCGCGCTGGTCGTCTTCGGGGTCACCGGCGACCTGGCCCGCAAGAAGCTCATTCCCGCCGTCTACGACCTGGCCAACCGCGGGCTGCTGCCGGCGGGCTTCGTGCTGCTCGGCTTCGCCCGACGCGACTGGGGCGACGGCGACTTCGAGCAGCTGGCCCGCGCGGCCGCCCAGGCGGGGGCGCGCACGGAGTTCCGCGAGTCGACCTGGCAGCGATTGTCCGAGGCGATCAAATTCCTGCCCGGCTCGTTCGACGACGACGACGCCTTCGACACCCTCGCCGCCACGCTGATCGAGCTCGATGCGACCCACGGCACCGAGGGCAATGCGGCGTTCTACCTGTCCATCCCGCCGGCCGCGTTCCCCGCTGTGCTGAAGCAGATGCACCGCACCGGGATGGCCGACAACCACGAGAGCCGGGCCTGGCGTCGGGTCGTCGTGGAGAAGCCGTTCGGTCACGACCTGCCGTCCTCCCGGGCGCTGAACGCTCTGGTCGACGAGGTGTTCACCGCCCAGGACGTCTTCCGGATCGACCACTATCTCGGCAAGGAGACGGTCCAGAACCTGTTGGCGCTGCGCTTCGCCAACACGCTGTTCGAGCCGATCTGGAACAGCCACCACGTCGACTCGGTGCAGATCACGATGGCCGAGGACGTCGGCATCGGCAGCCGGGCCGGCTTCTACGAGGAGACCGGTGCGGCCCGCGACGTGCTGCAGAACCACCTGTTGCAGCTGCTCGCCCTCACCGCCATGGAGGAGCCGGTCGGCTTCGACGCCGAGAGCCTGCGCACCGAGAAGCGCAAGGTGCTCGGCGCGCTGAAGCCGCCGACCGACCTCGCCGCTCACGCGGTCCGCGGCCAGTACGTCCAGGGCTGGCTGGCCGGCCAGCGGGTGAAGGGTTACCGGTCCGAGGACGGTGTAGCGGCCGACAGCCGGACGGAGACCTACGCCGCCGTACGCCTGGAGGTCGAGACCCGACGCTGGGCCGGCGTGCCGTTCTACCTGCGCACCGGCAAGCGCCTGCCCCGCCGGGTCACCGAGATCGCAGTGCTGTTCCACCGCGCCCCCCATCTGCCGTTCGCCAAGACCGACACCGAGGAGCTCGGTGCCAACCAGCTGGTCGTGCGGGTGCAGCCCGACGAGGGAGTGACGCTGCGGTTCGGCTCCAAGGTGCCGGGCACGACGATGGAGGTGCGCGACGTCGCGATGGACTTCCAGTACGGCGAGGCCTTCACCGAGGCCTCTCCCGAGGCGTACGAGCGGTTGCTGCTCGACGTGCTGCTCGGCGACGCGTCGCTGTTCCCGCGCAACGAGGAGGTCGAGCAGAGCTGGCGGGTCATCGACCCGATCGAGCAGTTCTGGGCCGAGGGCGGCGAGCCGGAGACCTACCG
>JBBSUR010000125.1:0-7502 GCA_038234255.1 Mycobacteriales bacterium
CGCGACCGACAGTGCGCCGAGCAGCGCCGCCCGCTCCGGCGGGTCGGGCGGTCCGGCGACCAGCACCGTCGTGACGGTGGACAGGGCCGCCTTCGCCTCGGCCAGGCAGCGCAGCAGATCGGCTCCCCCGACGGACGGCACGACCAGCACGTTCGCACCGACCAGTCGCAGGGCAGCGACGATGTCGTCGAGGTCCTGACCGGGGGCGAACAGCGGTGAACCGGCGCCCAGGGCGGCGAGGGACAGGCCCTGCACCAGCGCGCTGGGCTCGGCTGAGAGCGCGCTGACCACGATGTCGGCCCGGGTCAGACCGAGCACCTGCCAGAGGCGGGCTCCTGTCCGGGCCACGACGTCCAGGTCGCCGCGGGTGCTGGCGAGCGGGAAGCGCATGGCCTGGCCGGCGTACACGAACGAGGTCGGTCGGGTGTCGGCCTCGATGAGCGCCCGGTAGGAACTCGGCGCCGCCAGCCGGCGGGTCAGCGCGCGACGCAGCGCCGGTCCGTCGGCGTGCAGCGCGAAGCCGGACTCCGCGGTCTGCAGGACCAGGGCTGCCGCGCCGGCGGGATCTCCGTCCGGGCAGACGTCGCGTTCACCTGCGGCGGGCAGCTGCGCCAGTCCGTCCAGCGAGCCCACCTGCTTCGCGCTGCGCCCGAGCGCCGCGAAGCGTGCGCGCCAGAACGGGGAGAACGGTGCGACCGCGTCCACCACCTGGGACCGCACCGCCGCTTCGCGCTGCTTGGAGAGCTGCGAGGGCGAACACCGATCCCAGGAGGACATGAGTTCAGAGTCTACGGATGCCCCGTCGGGTCAGCCCCTGCGCTTGATGATCTCCTCGGTCAGCGCCGGCACGACGGTGAACAGGTCACCGACCAAGCCGAAGTCCGCCAGCTCGAAGATGGGGGCCTCCGGGTCCTTGTTGATCGCCACGATCGTCTTGCTGGTCTGCATGCCGGCCCGGTGCTGGATGGCGCCGGAGATGCCGACCGCGACGTAGAGCTGCGGCGACACGGTGCGGCCGGTCTGGCCCACCTGGTGCTGGTGGGGGTACCAGCCGGCGTCGGTCGCGGCGCGGGAGGCACCGACCGCTGCTCCGAGGCTGTCGGCCAGCCCCTCGATCAGCGCGAAGCCGTCGGCGGCGCCGACGCCTCGACCACCGGAAACCACCACGGAGGCATCCCCGAGGTCGGGACGACCGCCCTTGCCCTCGACGACCGACTCGACGATCCACGCGCCCTTGGCGGAGTCGGAGAGTTCGACGGTCAACTGCTCGACCGCGGCAGCCCCGGACTGCTCCACCGGCGGCGTCGAGTTCGGGCGCAGCGTCACCAGGTTGGTGCCGGTCGACACCCTCGACCTGACCTCGACCGCGCCGCCGAAGATCGACTGGGTGGCGGTCCCGTCGGCGGCCAGGTCGACCGCGTCGGTCAACAGGCCGCTGCCGGTCCGGACCGCGACCCGCGCCGCCACCTCCTTTCCCTCCGCCGAGGACGGGAACAACACCGCCACCGGGCTCTTCGCCGCGATCAGCCCCGCCACGATCTCGGCCTTGGGCGCGGTGAGGTAGCCGGTGATGTCCTCGGACTCCGCGACGTAGACCTTCTCGGCGCCGTACCGGGCCAGGCCCTCCAGCGCCGCCGCGGACTGGCCGGGTGCACCGAGGAAGATCGCCGACGGCTCGCCCAGGTCACGGGCTTTCGTGAGCAACTCGTAGGTGACCTTCTTCGGGACACCGTCGAGGTGGTCGACCAGGACCAAGACCTCTGCCATGTCTGCCAGCCCTCTCAGAGAAACTTCTGTGATGCGAGGAAGTCGGCGACCCGCGAGCCACCGTCACCCTCGTCCTTGACGATCTGTCCGGACTGCCGTGGTGGCCGGTTCGAGAACGACTCGACCGAGCTCGTCGCCGAGGCGAGACCGACCCGGTCCGCCTCGATGCCGGCGTCGGCCAGGGTGAGCGTGGTCAGCGGCTTCTTCTTGGCCGCCATGATGCCCTTGAACGACGGGTAGCGCGGCTCGTTGATCTTCTCCACCACCGACACGATGGCCGGCAGCGCGGCCTCGACGACGTCGTAGCCGTTCTCGGTCTGACGCTCGATGCGGGCGGTGCCGTCGCCGACGGTGAGCTTGCGGGCCCCGGAGAGTTGGGGACGACCGAGTCGCTCCGCGAGCAGCGGCGCCATGATCGACAGCCGCGCATCGGTGGACTCCGAGCCGCAGATGACCAGGTCGTAGTGCAGCGTCTCGAGCACCTTCGCCAGCGCGTACGACGTCTGCAGCGCGCAGGACCCGTGCAGCGCCTCGTCGGTCAGATGGACGGCCTTGTCCGCCCCCATCGACAGCGCCTTGCGGATGGTCTCGACCGCGCGCTCGGGCCCCATCGTGAGGATGGTGACGGTGGAGTCATCGCCGGAGGCTTCCTTGACTTTCAGTGCCTCCTCGACGGCGTACTCGTCGATCTCGTTCATGACCACATCGACCGAGGCGCGATCCAACGTCTTGTCGCTGTCGGACAGTTTGCGTTCGGCCCAGGTGTCGGGCACCTGCTTCACCAGTACGACGATGTTCACGTAGGGCGCCGACCTCCATCTCTGCAGTTCCGGGGTGCGGCTCACGGTAGTGCCGCGAAGATCGCGCCCGGACCCGCTCCTGCCGCCTCCAGGTTACCCGTCGGTAATGGGCGGGGCACCCGGGGCCGCCGTGGCGCACATCACGCCGGGCTCGGTCACGACCTCACTGCCCGGAGAACTGCGCCTTGCCCGGGCCGCTCTCCAGGAACGAGGCCATCCCGGCTTTTTGGTCCCGCGTCGCGAACAGCCCGCTGAACAGCGCTGTCTCCAGGCGCAGCCCGGAGTCCAGGTCACCGTTCAGCCCATCGTCGATGGCCTGCTTGGCGGCGCGCAGAGCGAGCGCGGGTCCCGACACGAAGGAGGCTGCCATCGCCAGCGCCGTCTCCAGGACCTCACCATCGGGTACGGCGCGGTCGGCCAGGCCGATGGCCACCGCCTCCTCGGCACCGACCTGCCGGCCGGTGTAGACCAGCGACTTGGCGCGTGCCGGGCCGATCAGGCGGGTCAGGCGCTGGGTGCCGCCCGCGCCCGGGATGATCCCGAGCTGGATCTCGGGTGCACCCACCTTCGCGCGCGCGCCGAGCACCCGGAAGTCGGCAGTGAGCGCCAGCTCCAGACCGCCGCCGAGGGCGTATCCGTTGACCGCCGCGACCATCGGCATCGGCAGTCGGGCCAGCAGCCGGAAGGTGTCCTGCAGCGACGCCGCCCAAGCGAGCAGGTCCGGATAGCTCCGTCGCGACATCTCCTCGATGTCAGCTCCGGCGGCGAAGACCCGCTCGCCGCCGTAGAGCACCACGGCGCGAACGTCGGCGCGGTCCCGCGCCTGGCCCGCCGCCTCGCGCAGCTCGCTCAGCAACTGGTCGTTGATGGCGTTCATCTTCGGCCGGTCCAGCCGAAGGGTCGCCACACCATCGGCCACCTCCAGTCGCACGAACTCGCCCACCACTGCCTCCTCGGTGTCCGCCCGGCCGGTGCGGACAATCTAGGCTGCGCCGATGTTCCGGGACTCGCGAGGCGTGGTGCACACCGTCTCCTCCGCCGACCCGCTCGCCGACCTGCCGCCCGGTGCCGCCCGCGCTCTGCAGCGCGCCCTGCTCGAGCCGATGTCGGGACGGCCCGTCGATGTCGGCAGCATCCTCGAGCGCTGCGATGCCGTACGTGAGCTGGTGGAGCGCTGGCAGGACGCGTTCTTCGCCGCCCTTCCCGACGACGTCGACATCGATGAGGAGGGCCGGTACGCCGCGGAGGCCGGCCTGTCGCTGGAGGAGGTCGAGACCGAGTACGGCGAACAGGACGAGGACGACGAGGACCCCGTTTTACTCGGTGAGGACGAGGACACCGAGGCCCTGGACGAGTTGGTCGACCTGGCCGAACCCGACGACGACGATCCCCGGCGCCGGCTTCCCGAGGAGTTGGTGACGGTGTTGGAGCGCGAGCTGCTGCTGCTGCCGATGCGGGTCCGGCTGGAGGCGCTGGTCGCCGCGGCTGACCTCGTCAGCGGCTGGAGCGAGCTCGTGTCCGACCACGAGAAGCTGCTCGGCCACCTAGTCCTCGCCCACGGCGAGGCCCAGGGCGCGACCCTGCACGAACAGCTCGTCGACCGGCACGCGGTGCTGCACGAGTCCGGCGGTCCGGGCCATCCGTGAGCGCCCCGCGGTGAGCAATCCGCCCGACCGGCCCTGGCCCGGCAGTGCCACTCCACTCGGCGCCACCTGGGACGGCAACGGCACCAACTTCGCCGTGCACACCGCCAGCGGCGAGGCGGTCGACGTCTGCCTGTTCGACGATTCCGGCCGCGAGCGACGGATCCCGTTGGAGCAGACCAGCGGGCACGTCTGGCACGGCTACCTGCCCGGGGTCGGTCCGCGATCACGCTACGGCTATCGCGTCGATGGCCCCTACGCCCCGGCCCGGGGACAGCGGCACAATCCGAGCAAGCTGCTGATGGACCCCTATGCCCGGGCGCTGTCCGGCGAGGTCCGGCTCGCCGACGCCGCATTCGGCGCAGCACCGGGTTTCGCCGCGGCACGGGAGCGCGGCGACAGCGCGCCGTACGTCCCCCGTTCCGTGGTCGTGCACGACGATTTCGACTGGGCCGAGGACCGCCCGCCGGCCACGGCGTGGTCGGACACCGTCATCTACGAGCTGCACGTGAAGGGCTTCACCGCAACTCATCCCGGCATTCCCGCGCACCTGCGCGGGACGTACGCCGGGCTCGCCCACCCGGCGGCGCTGGCGCATCTGACCGGGCTGGGTGTCACTGCGGTCGAGCTGCTGCCGATCCAGCACTTCGTCAGCGAACGGCACCTGCTGCGGCGCGGGATGACGAACTACTGGGGCTATAACACGCTGGGCTTCTTCGCACCCCACGCCGGCTACTCCGCCAGCGGAGAACGGGGTGAGCAGGTCGCCGAGTTCAAGCAGATGGTGCAGGCGTTGCACGCGGCCGGCATCGAGGTGCTGCTGGACGTCGTCTACAACCACACCGGCGAGGGCGACGAGCACGGCATGACGCTCGCCTACCGTGGCCTGGACAACGCCGGCTACTACCGGCTCGACCCGAAGGACCCGGCGCACTACGACGACGTCACCGGCACCGGTAGCACCCTCGACATCCGCTCACCGCACGTGCTGCAGCTGGTTACCGACTCCCTGCGCTACTGGGTGCAGGAGATGCACGTCGACGGTTTCCGCTTCGACCTCGCAACGGCCCTGCTGCGCGGACGCGACGGCGTCAGCCCGCAGTCGCCCTTCCTGCAGGTGGTGCAGCAGGACCCGGTGCTGTCGCGGGTGAAGCTGATTGCCGAACCCTGGGACATCGGCGCCGGCGGCTACCAGGTCGGCCGCTTTCCGGCGCCGTGGGCCGAGTGGAACGACCGCTACCGCAACTGCATCCGCGATGCCTGGCGGGGGGCCTCCGGAGGCGTCCGCGAGCTGGCGTACCGCTTGTCGGGCTCCTCGGACCTGTACTTCGCTGCGGGACGCAAGCCGTGGGCATCGATCAACTTCGTCACCGCCCACGACGGCTTCACCCTGCACGACCTGACGGCCTACGAGACCAAGCACAACGACGCGAACGGCGAGCAGGGCCGCGACGGGGACTCGCGCAACCGCTCGTGGAACTGCGGTGTGGAGGGCGAGACCGACGATCCGGCGGTGCTGCGCCTGCGTCGACGTCAGGCCCGCAACCTACTGGCCACGCTGCTGCTCAGCTCAGGCGTACCCATGCTGACGATGGGCGACGAGGTGCGGCGGACCCAGCGTGGCAACAACAACGCCTACTGCCAGGACAGCGAGCTGTCCTGGCAGCCGTGGGACCTCGACCAGGACGCCCGCGAGCTGCGCGAGTTCACCGCCCGGCTGATCGCGTTGCGCCGGACTCAGCCGGTGCTGCGCCAGGAGACGTTCTTCCTGGGTCTGCCGGGCGAGGGCGGCGTCAAGGACATCGCGTGGTTCGGGGCGGGCGGCGAGGAGGTCACCGACGCCCAGTGGCACGACCCGGAGCGGGCGACGCTCCTGCTCTACCTCGACGGCCGCGGCATCCGAATGCCTGACCCGTACGGGCAGCGCGTCGTCGGCGACAGCCTGCTGGTCGTGCTGCACCTCGGTGCCGACGACACCGAGGTCGTCCTGCCCGGCCCCCCGTGGGCCAGCTCCTACGACCTGCTGCTCGACACCGCCGACGAAGCGAGCCCAGCCGGCGGCTCCTTCGATGCCCGGGTGTTCGGGGTCCACGAGAAGTTGCCGGTGACCGGACGCTCGACGGTGCTGTTGCGCGCCGTGCGGGACTGATTCAGGCCGAGACCATCAGGCCGAGGTCGGCATCGCTCGCCAGCGCGGCGGAGTGCGGCAGCACCCGCACGGTGTAGCCGAACGAGCCGGCTCGGTCGAGCGGCACGACGCCTTCGTAACGATGCCACCCGTCCTCGCCCGGCCCGATCGCGGTGAGCGCCCGGGTCGCCGGTGCCTTCAGCTCGTCGGCCTCGTTCACCCGGCCGTAGACGGCTTGCACCGTCACGTCGCCGGGAGCCAGACCGGCGAGGTCCACGCTGGCCCGCACCTCGAGCTGGGTGCCGACGTGCGGAATGTCGCCGATCCCCCCGGCTTCGACGTGCCCGACCCGGACGCGGGACCAACTGTCGACGATCCGGGTGCGCCACTGCGCGAGCTCCTTCGCGGCGGCGAAGTCTGACGCAGCCAGTGCCCGCGAGGAGGCCGCAGCCGGCGCGTACAGCTGTTCCACGTAGTCACGCACCATGCGACTGGCCAGGACCTTTGGGCCGAGGGTCTGCAAGGTGTGTCGCACCATGTCGACCCAGCGCTGGGGCACCCCGTCGCTTCCCCGGTCGTAGAAGCGGGTGCGTACCTGCTTCTCGACCAGCTCGTAGAAGGCGGTCGCCTCCAGGTCGTCGCGACGCTCCGGGTCGGTCACCCCGTCGGCGGTCGGGATCGCCCAGCCGTTCTCACCGTCGTACATCTCGTCCCACCAGCCGTCCCGGATGGACAGGTTGAGACCACCGTTCAGCGCCGACTTCATGCCGGACGTGCCGCAGGCCTCGAGCGGGCGCAGCGGGTTGTTCAGCCACACGTCGCAGCCGCCGTAGAGGTAGCGGGCCATGCCGATGTCGTAGTCGGGCAGGAAGACGATCCGGTGCCGCACGTCCGCACGGTCGGAGAAGCGCACGATCTGCTGCACCAACTCCTTGCCACCGTCGTCGGCCGGGTGGGCCTTACCGGCGATCACCAACTGGATGGGGCGCTCGGGATCGAGCAGCAGAGCGGTCAAACGCGCCGGGTCGCGCAGCATCAGGGTCAGTCGCTTGTAGGACGGCACCCGACGGGCGAAGCCGATCGTGAGGACTTCGGGATCGAACACCGAGCTCGTCCAACCCAACTCCGCCGCGGTCGCCCCCCGCTGCAGCCAGGATTCCTGCA
>JBBSUR010000126.1:0-7423 GCA_038234255.1 Mycobacteriales bacterium
CCGTTCAGTCCCACAGCACCGGCACGTCGTAGGCCCGGAAGGCCGGGTCGCGGCTGACCAGGGTCAGGCCGTCGGTCTGCGCCTGCGCGATCAACAGCCGGTCGAACGGGTCGTTGTGGTGTCGGGGCAGGTCGGCCACCGTCAGTGCGTGCTCGGTTCTGATCGCCAACGGGCCCGCCCCCGTTCGCGACATCCGGTCGGGCACGTATTCACGCACAGGGACCGGCAGTTGCAGCCTCCCCAAGCCATACTTGATCGACATCTCCCAGATGCTCGCCACCGACAGAAGCAGGTCCGCACCGCCGTCCATCACAGCACGAGCCGCCTTCGTCGGCAGCCGCTCTGGCTCGCTGACCATCCAGATGAACACGTGCGTGTCGAGCAGCAACCTCACTCGAAGTACTGCTGGATCTCGGGCGGCAGTGGATCGTCGAAGTCGTCCGCGATCCAGACGTTGCCGCGATCGAAGCCGAACTCCCGCGTCCGCGGGTGAATGGCGACGAGCCGGGCGACGGGCGTACCGTCCCGTTCGATCACGACCTCCTCGCCGGCGGCGACCTCTCGCAGCAGCCGGGACAGGTGGGTCTTGGCTTCGCCGACACCGACCACGCTCATGATCAGACGGTAGGTGGCCCGGCACACTTGGTCAACCACTTTGACCAAGCCACTCGCTCAGACGGTCGGGACCGCGAAGGTGTCGCAGTCGGCCGGGTCGCCGCGCTTCAAGCCGGTGCGGAACCACTTCTGGCGCTGCTCCGCCGAGCCGTGCGTCCAGGACTCCGGGTCGACCCGCCCGGAGGACTTCTGCTGGATGCGGTCGTCGCCGACGGCGGACGCGGCCGAGAGCCCCTCGGCGATGTCAGCGTCGTCCAGGGTGAGCAAGTCGCTCTGCACGGCGCTGGCGGCCCACGCGCCGGCGTAGCAGTCGGCTTGCAGCTCCAGGCGCACCGACCCGGACTGTGGCCCCTCCCGGTCGCCGGAGCGCTGAACCCGCGCGCTCGTGCCGGTGAGGTTCTGGATGTGGTGGCCGTACTCGTGGGCGATGACGTACGCCTGGGCGAAGTCGCCACCCGAGGCGCCGAAGTCGGTGCGCAGCACCTCGAAGAAGCCGAGGTCGAGGTAGATGCCGCGGTCGGCCGGGCAGTAGAACGGGCCGACCGCGGAGGTGGCCGAGCCGCACCCGGTGGTCGTCGCGTCGCTGAACAGCTGGGTAGTCGCCGATTCGTAGCCGTCGACCTGTCCCTGCCAGAAGCTCTGCACGCTGTTGACGATGCCGACGACCCGGCAGTCCTCGTCGCGGTCGGCGTCGGCGCCGGTCCGGCAGCGTTCGGCGAGGTCGGAGACGGCGGTCCCTCCGAGCGTCTCCCCGCCACCTGTCAGGTCTGCCGGGCTCACCCCGAGCGCGAGGGCGATCAGCAGGCCGACGATCCCGAGCCCACCGCCCCCGAGGGCCAGCCCGCGACCGCCACCCCCGCGGCGCCCGCGGACGTCACTGACCTGGGAGGCATCAAGGCGGGCGTTGTCGTTGAAGTCCACGGTTCTCCTGACCCGGTGCGGCGCGCGTACCCTGTCAGTGTGCCCTTGACGACCGACTGAGCCGGCGCGAGTCGCCGCCCCACGTCCCGTCGTCCGCAAAGGAGCCTTCGCGTGATCACCGCCCAGGACGTCGAGCTGCGCGCCGGAGCGCGCCTGCTGCTCGACGGCGTGACCTTCCGGGTGCAGCCGGGCGACCGGATTGGCCTGGTCGGGCGCAACGGCGCCGGCAAGACGACGCTGACCAAGACCCTCGCGAAGCAGACGCTGCCGGCGGCCGGGAGCATCACCCACACGGCGCCGGTCGGCTACCTGCCGCAGGACCCGCGCACCGGTGACCTCGACGTGCTGGCCCGCGACCGGGTGCTGTCCGCGCGTGGCCTGGACGAGATCCTGCGCAATCTGGAGAAGTCCCAGCTACAGCTGGCCGAGAGCCCCGACGACGCGTCCGTGCTGGAGCGGTACGGCCGGCTCGAGGAGCGCTTCACCGCGCTCGGCGGCTATGCGGCCGAGGCGGAGGCAGCGCGGATCTGCAGCAACCTCGGCCTGCCGGATCGGGCGCTCGGCCAACAGCTCGGCACGCTCTCCGGCGGTCAGCGCCGCCGGATCGAGCTGGCCCGAATCCTGTTCTCCGACGCCACGACCCTGCTGCTGGACGAGCCGACCAACCACCTCGACTCGGACTCGATCGGCTGGCTGCGGGGGTTCCTGCAGAAGCACAGCGGCGGGCTGATCGTGATCAGTCATGACGTCGAGCTGCTCGACGCAGTCGTCAACAAGGTGTTCCACCTCGATGCCAACCGGGCCGAGCTCGACCAGTACAACGTCGGGTGGAAGACCTACCTCCAGCAGCGCGAAACCGACGAGAAGCGGCGCAAGCGCGAGCGGGCCAACGCTGAGAAGACCGCCGGTGTGCTGAACGCGCAGGCCGAAAAGATGCGGGCGAAGGCCACCAAGGCCAAGGCCGCGCAGGGCATGTTCAAGCGGGCGGAAAAGCTGCTCGCCGGCCTGGAGGGCGAGCGCACGCAGGACCGCGTCGCCAAGCTGCGCTTCCCCGAGCCGGCGCCGTGCGGCAAGACACCCCTTACGGCGCAGGGCCTTTCCAAGTCGTACGGCTCGCTGGAGATCTTCACCGACGTTGACCTCGCGATCGACCGCGGTGCGCGGGTGGTCGTCTTGGGTCTGAACGGGGCCGGCAAGACCACCCTGCTCCGGGTGCTGTCAGGCACCGAGCTGCCCGACACCGGTGAGGTGCTGGCCGGTCACGGGCTGCGGCTCGGCTACTACGCGCAGGAGCACGACACGCTCGACACCGACCGCACGGTGCTGGAGAACATGCGGTCCTCCAGCCCCGACCTCGCCGAGCAGGAGGCGCGGCGGGTGCTCGGGTCGTTCCTGTTCAGCGGCGACGTGGTGCACCAGAGCGCCGGGACGCTGTCCGGTGGTGAGAAGACCCGACTGGCGTTGGCGACCTTGGTGGTGTCCGGCGCCAACGTGTTGCTGCTCGACGAGCCGACCAACAACCTGGACCCGGCCAGTCGCGCGGAGGTGCTGTCCGCGCTCGCCGGCTACAAGGGTGCGGTCGTCCTGGTGACCCACGACGAGGGGGCGGTGATCGCGCTGTCACCGGAGAAGGTGCTGCTGCTGCCTGACGGCGTCGAGGACTCCTGGAGCGACGACTTCGCCGACTTGGTGGCCCTGGCCTGACGGGGCGTGGTGCGGTGATCTTCCGCCGATGATGGGCGACACGCCGATGCGCACCACCAGGCGCGGTAGGTCAGCGACGCTCGTGAAGCGACGCACGCCGTGGCTACCGTCGCCGGATGGAACGGGAGAGCCACGGTCCGCTGGCGACGCTGCTCGTTGGCTTGGTCGCTCTGTTCGTCGGCCTGCGCACCGTACGTCCGGCAACGTGATCGCGCGGACCGGCGCGCTCAGGCTGCGCGGCCCGCCTAAAGGTGACGATGGACCGCACGCGCGGCCGGGTGACGCCGCTGTGGATCCGAGAGCCGGCGGAACGAGCGCCGCGCGCGTCCTGAGCCGTCGTCGCCGTGGTCGCCGATCTTCCCCGAATGGTGGCCGACACGCCGTTGTCCACCGCCAGATGCGGTAGATCATCGGCGGGGGACCGGCTACGGCGGTCAGGTGAAGGGGAACACCACTGCCGACCGCGTACGCCGACCCGAAACGCGCGCACCCGCGCTCGACAGCGGATGTCCCGGCGCGCGAGGGATCGCAGTCGCACCGCCGGGCAGCCCTAGCCGCAGGGCACGGCGGGACACAACGGGCTCCGAACGTGGCAGGGGCCGGGACGAAGGGGAACGGGCGCGTGACAAAACGAAGGCAGCCGGTTCACCGCGACGGCAAGCGGGTTGAGGAAGATCATGGGGGGCAGGGCACCCCCGACCAGACCGGCGAGGACAGGACAGGAACATGGCAGAGATCCAGAAGGGGAGCCGGGTCACCGGCGAGAGTCGCGAGGTGCTGGCGAGCGAGTTCAAGCGGCGGTACGAGGACGGCGAGAGCATCCGGCTGCTCGCCGAGTCCTCCGGCCGGTCCTACGGCTTCGTGCACCGGATCCTCAACGAGTCCGGCGTCACCCTGCGGGGTCGCGGCGGAGCGACCCGCAAGAAGACCTCCTAGCCGCCGCCCACCCGTCATGGACATGTCGCTGACCGCCGAGCAGGACGCCGTGCGCACGGCGGTGAGGCGGTGGGTCGACGACGTGGTGGCGCCCAGGGCACTGGAGAACGACCGGACCGAGCGCTTCCCGCAGGAGGCGCTCGACGGACTGCGGGAGACCGGCTTTCTCGGCTTGTCCATCCCCGAGCAGTACGGCGGTGGTGGCGGCGACCCGATGTCGTACGTGTTGTTCATCGAGGAGCTCGGGCGCGGTGACGCCAACGTGCGCTCGATCGTCAGCGTGCACCTCGGACTGGTGGCCGGCTCGATCGAGCGCTGGGGCACCGAGGCGCAGAAGCAGCAGTGGCTGCCGGCGATGGCCACCGGGCGGGTGCTCGGCTGCTTCGGGCTGACCGAGCCGGACTACGGCAGCAACCCGGCCGATCTGCAGGCCAGCGCGGTACGGCAGGACGACGGGGGATACGTCCTCAACGGCACGAAGATCTTCATCACGAACGGCACGATCGCCGGGGTGACCCTGTTCATGGCCCGTACGGGCGGCGCGGGCGCCCGCGGCGTCAGTGCCTTCCTGGTCCCCAACGACACGCCGGGCTTCGAGGCGAGGCCCATCCACGGCAAGCTCGGCCTGCGCTCCTGTGACACCGCCGAGCTGGTGCTGCGCGACGTGCGGGTCGGGCCGGAGTCGCTGCTCGGCGGCGAGGAGGGCACGGGCATCCGAGTCGCGCTGACCGCGCTCAACGACGGGCGCATGTCGCTCGGCGCCTCGTGCACCGGGCTGGCGCAGGCGGCGCTCGACACGATGGTCGCCTACACCAAGCAGCGCCATCAGTTCGGCAAGCCGGTCGCCGCGCATCAACTGGTGCAGGCGCTCATCGCCGACACCGCGGTCGAGGTCGACTGCTCGCGGCTGCTGACCTACCGGGTCGCCGATCTCAAGACCCGTGGCGAGGATTACGGACTGGCGGCGTCGAAGGCGAAGTACTACGCCAGCGAGGCCTCGGTGCGGGCGGCGAACGCGTGCGTCCAGGCGCACGGCGGCTACGGCTACATCGACACCTACGCCGCGGGGAAATACCTGCGCGATGCGCGAGTTACCACGTTGTACGAAGGTACGTCTCAGATCCAGCAGCTCATCATCGGACGGGCGCTGACCGGGCTGTCCGCCTTCTAGGAGCGAGGCGGTCGCCACGAGAGCGGAGGCCGGCCGGAGGTCGCCCCTCGACGACGTGGGAAAGGGGCGGACCCGATGATGCACGGCTTCTCGCCGCACTCCCTGATGCGGTCTCCGGTCGACCCCTCGGTGCGGGACGCCACGCTGGCGCCGGGCACCGTGCGGCGGATCGTGCAGTTCGCTGCGGGGTACCGCCGCGACCTGACCGTCTTCGTGGTCCTGATCGTCGTTGCGGCTTTCGCCGCGGTGCTGAACCCGCTGATCTTCAAGAAGATCATCGACGATGGGATCGGGACGAACCCGCCGGAGACCGGCGACCCCCGGCTGGTGCTCGGGCTCGCGTTTCTCGTCGCCGGCCTCGCGCTGTTCGACGGGGTCCTGCAACTGTGGTCCAAGTGGTGCTCCACCCGGATCGGCGAGGGCCTGATCTACGACATGCGCGCGCAGGTCTACACCCACATCGCCCGGATGCCGATCGCGTTCTTCACCCGTACGCAGACCGGCGCGCTGATCAGCCGGATCAACAACGACGTGATGGGGGCGCAGTCCGCCTTCACCGGGACGCTGTCCGGCGTGCTGAGCAACGTCATCGGCGTGGTCCTGACATTGATCGCGATGCTGATCCTGTCCTGGCAGATCACCCTGCTGTCCCTGGTCCTGCTGCCGGTGTTCATCATCCCGGCCAAGCTGATCGGCACCAAGCTTCAGGAGCTGACCCGCGAGTCCTACGCGCTGGACGCCACGATGACCAACGAGATGACCGAGCGCTTCAACGTCTCCGGGGCCTTGCTGGTCAAGCTGTTCGGGCGACCGGACAGCGATGACGCGTCCTTTCGCGACAAGGCCGCCCGGGTGCGGGACATCGGCATCACCCGGGCGATGTACGGCCGGGTGTTCTTCGTCTCCCTCACGACGGTCGCCGCGCTGGCGACCGCGATGGTGTACGGCGTCGGTGGGACGCTGGCTGCCGGCGGATCGCTCGGTGTGGGGACCGTCGTGGCGTTGGCGGCGTACCTCACCCGGTTGTACGGTCCGCTGACCGCGCTGTCCAACGTGCGGGTGGACGTGATGACTGCGCTGGTCAGCTTCGAGCGGGTCTTCGAGGTGCTCGACCTGCAGCCGATGGTGGGTGAGCAGCCCGATGCGGTCGAGCTGAGTCCGGTCGCCGCGAGTGTCGAGTTCGACGACGTGGTGTTCTCCTATCCCACCGCCGAGCAGGTCTCGCTCGCCTCGCTCGAGTCGGTCGCCGTGCTGGACAGCGCGCCGTCGACGCAGGTGCTGCACGGGGTCTCCTTCCGGGTGGAGCCGGGCCAGCTGGTTGCCCTGGTCGGCCCGTCCGGCGCCGGCAAGACCACGATCGGACAGTTGGTCACCCGGATGTACGACGTAGGGGCCGGCGCGGTCCGGATCGGCGGCGTGGACGTCCGCAGCGCCACCATGCAGTCGCTGCGCGGCGCGGTCGGCGTCGTCACGCAGGACGCCCACATGTTCCACGACACGGTCCGCGCCAACCTGGTCTACGCGGCGCCCGGAGCCACCGAGGAACAGCTCTGGGACGCGCTCGACGCCGCGCAGGCAGGAGCTTTCGTCCGGTCGCTGGCCGACGGGCTGGACACCCTGGTCGGTGACCGCGGCTACCGGCTGTCCGGCGGGGAGAAGCAGCGCCTGGCGATCGCCCGGTTGCTGCTAAAGGCGCCCGGGATCGTGGTCCTCGACGAGGCAACAGCGCATCTGGATTCGGAGTCCGAGGCGGCCGTGCAGCGCGCGCTGTCGATTGCGCTGGTCGGACGTACGTCGCTGGTGATCGCGCACCGGCTGTCGACGGTGCGCCAAGCCGACCAGATCCTGGTCCTGCAGGACGGGCGCATCGTCGAGCGCGGGCGGCACGAGGAGCTGCTGGAACGCGGTGGGCTCTACACCGAGCTCTACCGCACGCAGTTCGAGAAGCAGGCCGAGGTCCCGGTAGCCGCTGAGTGAGCACCGGTCCGGCCGCAGTAAGCCGACGCCTCACGTGCCGTCGCCGGGGTCGTGTTGGTGCCGCCGGGGTGTCCACGCCGAGCTGTTCTCCCCCGAGCC
>JBBSUR010000127.1:0-7378 GCA_038234255.1 Mycobacteriales bacterium
CGGATGCCGCGCACCGACGCCGACCCCGTTCCGAGTTTGCCGAGCCGCTCGGCCGCGACCCGGAACGCGCTGCTCGGCTCGGCCCGCTCGGTGTTCACCGCATCGGGGTTCGCCGAGGCCTCGATCGCCGACGTGGTGGCCGGGGCCGGGGCGAGCGTGGGCAGCCTCTACCACCACTTCGGGGGCAAGGCCGAGCTCTACCTGGCGCTGTTCGAGGACTACCAGCAGCGCCAGGAGGCGCGGGCCGCCGCCGCCGTCCGAGTCGCCCGCGACCGGCAGGAGGTCGATCCGGTCGCCTTGTTCGTCGCCGGCAGCCGGGCCTACCTCGACGGCTGCTGGACCGAGCGTGATCTGGCCCGGCTGTTCCTGGCGGGCGGGGGACCGCCCGGTTTCGAGCTGGTGGCGCGCCGGCGCTACCGGGAGTGGACCCGCCGCAACGCCACGCTGCTCAGTCACGGTCCGGATGATGCCGCCGAGCCGTGGGGCGACGCGCTGGTGCTGGTCCTCACCACCGTGGTCAGCGAGGCCGGCCACGAGGTGGCGGTCTGTGAGACCGAGCAGGCGGCCGGAGAGCTGGCCGGCGACGTGCTGGCCCTGATCAGCCGGATCGCCGTGCCGTGACTGCCCACGACGACCTGCTCCAGCGGCGCGCCGATTACCCGGTCCTCGCCCGGAAGACCTACCTGGCCAGCCATACGCTCGGCGCGATGCACCGCCGGACGCCCGAGCGGCTCGCCGAGTTCACCGACCTCTGGGCCGAGCAGGGCGTGGTCGCCTGGGAGCAGTGGGCGCCGGAGGTGGAGCGGGTCGCCGACCTGGTCGGCTCTCTGGTGGGGGCCCCCGCCGGCACGACGGTGCTGCGTCAGAACGTCGCCGACCTGCTCGGTGACCTCGTCACCAGCCTGGACTGGGGCGGTACGCGGAACCGCGTCGTCACCAGCGCCCTGGAATGGCCGGGCAGCCTGCATACGTGGTCGCAGATCGGCCGGCTCGGCGGTGAGGCGGTCGTGATCCCGGCCGACCCGGACGGCGTCGACTTCGACCTGGAGCAGATGCTCGACGCGATCGACGAGCGCACCCTGCTGGTCGAGTGCAGCCACGTGCTGTTCCGCAGCGCGACCATCGTCGACGTGACAAGCCTGGCCGAAAAGGCTCACGAGGTAGGGGCACTCGCCGTGGTCGACGGCTACCAGGCCGCCGGGACCCTGCCCGTCGACGTCGTCGCGCTCGGCGTGGACGTCTACCTCGGCGGGTCGGTGAAGTACCTCTCCGGCGGTCCGGGCAACGGGTGGATGTACGCCGCGCCGGCGGTCAGTGAGCGGCTCGAACCGGTCACGGCGGGCTGGTTCGGCCAGGCTGCCCCGTTCGCGTTCGATCCGGAGAACGCCTATGCCGCCGGGGCGCGCCGCTTTGCCGGCGGGACCCCCGCAGTGCTCGGCGCCTATGCCGCCGCACCGGCGTACCAGGCGCTGGCCGACATCGGCGTGCACCGGGTGCGGGAGCGGTCGCTGTCGATGACCCAGCCGCTGCTGGAGGCGGCCCTCGAGCGCGGCTTCACGGTCCGGTCGCCGCAGGATCCCCAGCGGCGCGGCGGTCACGTCACGATCGATCCGTCCCGACCGGGAGTCAGCAGCGCCGAGGTGCACGACGCGCTGATCGCCCGCGGCATTGTGGTCGACTCCCGGCCGGGAGTGGGCATCCGGCTCTCGCCGCACTTCTACAACAGACTCGACGAGGCGATCGGCGGCCTCGACGCCATGAGCGAGGTCCTGGCGGGTCGGCACGTCGCACGCGGGTGACTACCGAACTGCCCCCGCCGGCGGGGGCAGGGCGGTAGGGGCCGGCACCATCGTGCCCCGCGCCAGTTCCTGCGCGACAATGGCCCGGTGACGGTCGTGGCGGCAAAGAGGAAGCGTGGGCGCGAAAGCGCCGGCGACATGGTGCGCTCGCTCGGGCTGGTGCTGGCCGGGGTTGTGGTCGTCTGGTTCTTCGCGCAGCCTCCGCACAGCGACGAGAAGGTGCTGCGCACCGTCGACCCGTCCGGTGACATCGCGGCCTTCGAGGCAGACGCGCCGGGCGCGCCCGCGCCCGGCGCGCTCCCGGCGCAGTGGCGGGCGACGTCGTCGACCCGCACCGCCGACCCCCGGACGCTGCGGGTCGGCTATGTGACCCCCGCGAACGAGTACGCCGAGTACGCGGCCTCTTTCGAACCGGGCGCGACCTTCGTGGCCGACCTCACCGGGAGCAGTCAGGCCACCACCGTCGACATCGATGGCGTGTCGTGGGAGCGCTACCGAGACGAGGACGGGTCGGAGTCGCTCGTGCGGACGTACGGTCCGGTGACCGTGGTCGTGGGCACCACCCGCAGCACCGCGTCGACCGACGAGCTACGGGTGCTCGTCCGGTCGCTGACCACCGGCTGACAGGACGGCGTCGAGCCGGGCCGATGCGCCGTCCAACCAGTGCTGGCAGACCCGCGCAAGCTCCTCCCCGCGCTCCCACAGCGCGAGCGACTGCTCCAAGGTGGTTCCGCCCTGCTCCAGTTGGCGCACGACCTCGGTCAGTTCGTCGCGGGCCTGCTCGTACGAAGGAGTAGCGGGCTCGGTCATGGTAGGCAACCTAGCCGGGCGGCAGGGTGGCTCAGTCGGTGGTGACCAGCAGCATGCCGACGGCCAGGCGCACCTGCAGGTCGGTGCCCGGCGACACCGCGTCGGCGTCCCGGACGACCGCGCCGTCCTCGTCCTGCACGACGGCATAGCCCCGGTCCAGCGTCGCCTGCGGGCTCAGCGCGAGGACCCGCGCCCGGACGTGGTCCAGATCGCGCCGGGCGGACTCCAGTCGAGCGCCGGTGCATCGGCGGTTGCGCTGGAGCAGCGCCTGCACGTCGGCCCGGCGGGTGTCGATCAGGCGGGTCGGGTGCGACAGCACCGGCCGGCTGCGCACGGCGGCGAGCCGGGTCCGCTCCCGCTCGACGGCGCCGAGGGCGACGCGCCGGCCCCGGTCGCGCAGCGCCGTGATGCGGGCGCGCTCCTCGGCCACGTCCGGCACCACCCGCTTGCCGGCGTCGGTGGGGGTGGAGCACCGCAGATCCGCCACATGGTCCAGCAGTGGGCTGTCCGGCTCGTGCCCGATCGCGCTGACCACGGGGGTGCGGCAGGCCGCCACCGCCCGGCACAAGGCTTCGTCGCTGAAGGGCAGCAGGTCCTCGACGCTTCCCCCACCACGGGCGATCACGATGACGTCCACCGCGGGGTGCCGGTCCAGCTCCTGCACCGCAGCGACCACCTGCGACACCGCGGAGACGCCCTGGACGGCGACCTCACGCACCTCGAACTCGACTGCTGGCCAGCGCCGCCGGGCGTTCTCCAGGACGTCGCGCTCCGCTGCGCTCGCCCGGCCGGTGATCAGCCCGACCCGCCGCGGCAGGAACGGCAGCGGGCGCTTGCGGTCGGCCGAGAACAGTCCCTCGGCGGCGAGCAGATGTTTCAGCCGCTCCAACCGGGCGAGCAGCTCACCGACCCCGACCGGTCGGATCTCCAGCGCCGACAGGCTGAGCGTGCCCCGTCCGGCGTAGAAGTCTGGCTGGGCGTGCACGACGACGCGGACGCCCTCGGTCAGCGGTGGCACGACCGCTTCGCAGACCCGCCGGGAGCACGTCACCGACAGGCTCATGTCGGCCACCGGGTCGCGCAGCGTCAGGTAGACCGTCCCCGGGCGCCGGGAGATCTGGGTGACCTGCCCCTCGACCCACACCCGGCCCAGCCGGGCGATCCACTCCGAGATCGACCGGGCAACGGTGCGTACGGGCAGGGGCGACTCCGCGCTGTTGGCTAGTCCCACGCGATCAGCGCAGGCGGTTCTGGTCGCCGAGGCCGCCGCGGGACGCGGTCGGCAGCTTCGGGGCGGCCGTCGCCGGGCTGACCTTGGACCCGCCGCTCACCGCGGCGCCGGTGTCCGCTCCCGAGGGGTATACCGGCGACGCGCCCCCGCCGTCGCTCAACGCGGTGGTGGGGTCGGCCGCGAGCTTGGCGATGCGGTTGTCCAGCATCGTCACGATGGGCAGCCGGTCGGCGTGGGCTTTCTCGTACTCCCGCAGCGTCACCAGCTGCTCCAAATCCAGGCTGCGCATCCGCCCCCGCAGCGAGCCGAGGGTGAGGTGGTCGTAGTCCGGCAGCGGCAGTGCATCCGCCGAGGGCGCCGGGCCGGCGAGCTGCGCAGAGATCTGCTCGACCACCTGCACGACCTCGGGCGGGGCGGCACTGTCGACGCGGGTCGCATCGGGCTGCACCGCCTTGGGAGTCGGTGCGCCCTTCGGCTCCTCGTCGGGTGATGTCTGCGTGCCCGGGTCAGCGGCCTCGGCGTCGGAGCTGCCGGTGTCTGCGCCCGCGACCGCCGCGCCCAGGTCCTCGACGGAGTCCGCCGCCCGGTCCACCCGGTCGCCCGCCCCCTTGGCTGCAGCGCCCGCCGCCTTGCGCGCCTTCGTGGGCGCCGAGCGGACAAAGGCCGACACCTCCATCGAGTCGACCGACTGACCGCGCAGCCCGGCCAGCAGCCGCTCACCGCGGCCGGCCAGGGCGTCGTACTCCCGTCGGGTCTTGTCCATCCCGCTCAGCGCCGAGCTGAGGGCGAGGAACGGCAGCCGTATGGCCCGGGCCGGCAGGCGGCGCGCACCGTCGAGCAGGGTCGGGACCACGCCGAGGGCGGCGGCGACAGGGGTGGGGACGGCACTGGGCATGGGGTGGGGCCTCCAACGGCGGGAACGGCTACGACGATTGTCGGTCACCGTGCCCCCGGGGGTCCCTGCCACACGCGGACGTAGGCTGGAGGCCATGACGGATGTTGTGGACACCCCTGCGCCGGGGCCCACGCGGCGGGTGCTCATCGCCAAGCCGCGCGGTTACTGCGCCGGTGTGGACCGGGCGGTGATCACCGTCGAGAAGGCGCTCGAGGCCTACGGTGCGCCGGTGTACGTGCGCAAGCAGATCGTGCACAACGCCCACGTGGTGCGCAGGCTTGAGACCCAAGGCGCAATCTTCGTGGAGGAGACCGAGCACGTTCCCGAAGGGGCGACGGTCGTCTTCTCGGCGCATGGGGTGGCCCCGACGGTGCACGCGGAGGCGGCGGCCCGCCAGCTCAAGACGATCGACGCCACCTGCCCGCTGGTGACGAAGGTGCACCTGGAGGCCAAGCGCTTCGCCGCGGACGACCTGGACATCGTGCTCATCGGCCATGACGGCCACGAGGAGGTCGTCGGCACTACCGGTCAGGCGCCCGAGCACATGCACCTCGTCGACGGGGTCGAGGAGGCCGCGCTGGTGCAGGTCCGTGACCCGGCCAAGGTGGCCTACCTGTCGCAGACGACCCTGTCGGTGGATGAGACCGACCAGACGGTGGATGCGCTGCGCCGGCGCTTTCCGCTGTTGCAGGGACCGCCGTCTGCCGACATCTGTTACGCCACCTCCAACCGGCAGATCGCGGTGAAGCAGATCGCCGAGGCGTCGGACCTGATGCTGGTGGTCGGTTCGGCCAACTCCTCCAACTCGGTGCGCCTGGTCGAGGTGGCGCTCGAGGCGGGGTCCCGGGCGGCTCACCTGGTCGACGACGCGACCGAGATCGACGAGGCGTGGCTGGAGGGCGTCACCACGGTGGGGCTGACCAGCGGCGCCTCCGTGCCGGAGTCCCTGGTCGAGCAGGTGAAGCTCTGGCTCGCCGAGCGCGGGTACGACGACGTGGTCGAGGTCGAGTCGGCTCGGGAGAGCCTGCTGTTTGCGCTGCCGCCCGAGCTGCGGCGCGACCTTCGCTCGGCGGGCATCTCCGAGTCTTGAGGGCAGCCCTCAGCGCCGGCCGGACACCGCACGCACCACGGCGATGACCAGCGCCAGCCCGGTCGCGGTCAGCAGGACGGGCGCACCTAGCACCAGCGCGTTGGCCATCTCCAGCGCCTGCTGACCGAGGAACGAGCCGGCCGCCCCGTTGCTCTCCACGGCTGCGCCGACAAAGGCGAGCCCGACGTAGAGCAGCGGGGGCATGATCACCGCTGCCTTGAGGTCCTCGCGGTGCACCAGCAGAGCGGCGAGGGCGCAGCCGCAGATGAAGGACGCGGCGAACACCAGGCGCAGCCCCGGCCCGGTCAGCACGTCGACGGTGCCGCCAGCCACCCCGAGTGCAACCGCGACGGCGACGGCCCCGGTGGCGGTCAGGCCGCGGCGGTCCCCGACGGCGTCCACTCGCTGGACGCTACCGCTGTACCGCGGACCGCGATCCCTCTACCCTGTCGTCTGTGACGGACTCGGATGGGCCCGGGCAGTCCGGGTACGGCGAGACAGAGCAGGTGTTCGCGAGCCCGGGCCGCAACTACGACGCCGAGTGGGTCGCCTCGCAGGCGCGAGCACAGGACCCCGGACTGCCCGAAGAGGTGGCCCGCGAGATGTCGGTCGCCGCGCAGCAGCACCTGCAGGCGATGGGCAAGCTGGACGCACCGGAGCTGGCCCGCCGGCTGCTGGCTGACCGTCCGTGCCTCGGGGCGAGTCCCGCGGCGGTGGTGGCCAAGGCGGCGGTCGACTTCTGCGTGGAGCACCGGGTTCAGCTCCCGGGGTGATCCTCATCCGGCGGCCTCGCGCAGGTTGCTCAACGGCGGGACCAGCTCGGGGGCGGACAGTGGCCGGGGGAGCGCGTCCACCTGCCGAGGTGCTTCGGGTGGCTCGTCGGCGAGGTTCAGCTCGGCCATGCGTCGGGCGGCGGGCAGCAGCGTCCGCTCCAGCGACCCGACCGTCTTGTTGAAGTCGTTGACCGCGACGCCGAGCGAGCGGCCGAGCTTGTCGACGTGGGCGCCCAGGATCCCGAGCCGCGAGTAGAGTTGCTGCCCGGCGCTGACGACGGCCCGGGCGTTCTCGGTCAGGCTCTCCTGCTGCCAGGCGTGGGCGACGGTGCGCAGCAGCGAGACCAACGTGGTCGGCGTCGCCAGGTGCACCCGGTAGGCGTAGGCGTGCTCGAGCAGCGCGGGATCGTGCTCCAGGGCGGGCGCCAGGAAGGCTTCCCCCGGCAGGAACAGCACCACAAACTCGGGACTGTCCGGAAGCGCTTCCCAGTAAGCCTTCTCGGCCAGCCGGTCCACATGTTGACGCAGGTGCCGCGCGTGTGCCGCCATCCGTGCCCGGGCTGCGCCCTCGTCGGTGCACTCGACAGCCTCGAGGTAGGCGGCCAGCGTCACCTTGGCGTCGACGGCGATGCTCCGGCCGCCGGCGAGCCGCACGACCAGGTCGGGCCGCAGGGCAGCCCCGTCCGCTCCGACCAGCGACAGCTGCTCGGTGAAGTCGCAGCGGTCCAGCATCCCGGCGTACTCCACGCACCGTCGTAGCTGCACCTCTCCCCAGCGGCC
>JBBSUR010000128.1:0-7329 GCA_038234255.1 Mycobacteriales bacterium
CCGCCGGCCAGCAGGGGCAGCAGCGCCGAGGCAGCGACCAGGGCGAGACGAGCGCGAAAAGGTGGCACGAACGCTCCTGTGCTGGACAGCCGTGGGCCCGGCGAGTTTACGACCGTTCACCTGTGAGCACCGGCCCTCCGGTGCGACCGCCGGTCAGCAGACGTGCCGGCCGACAATGCGCTCGGGCGCGGCCCGCCGGAGCGGTACAGGTTGACCCGGCGCCACCCGGGCCAGCCGAAGGTGTCCGGGCGAAGCGCCCGAGACCTCGCCGAAGCCGAGCCGGTGCAACAGCCGGCGGGACGCCTCGTTGCCGGGCCGCACCTCGGCGGTCAGCCGACGTACGCCGGGCTGGCCGTCCAGGACGGCACACAGCGCGCCGACCGCCTCCGTGGCGAGCCCGACGCCTCGGGCGGCGCAGATCAGCCCGTACCGGACCTCCTGGTCGCCCTCCGGGCTGAGCGCCCCAGCGACGCCGAGCATCCCCACCAGCGCGCCCTCGAACTCGATCAGGTAGGAGTGCCGGATCAGTTCGTCCGCGGTGGCCGCCACGTGGCGCAGCAGCTCACGGTCGTCCGGTTGCGGAAACTCCTCGGCTACCGGACGACTCAACAGTCCACTGGCCACGGCGGCGGTGAGTGGCCGCAGGACCAGCCGCTCGGTGCGAAGGACGCGGTCAGGCACCGTCGTCGGCTGACGCCTCAGCAGCCGGCTGGCCTACGGGCGGCCCGGCAGCGGGCGGGGCGGGCAGGGCCTGCGCGAGGCGCGCGGACACCGTCCGCACCTGCCATGCGCGCGCCCCGCTGGCGCGCAGCGCCTCGGCCACCGAGTCCTCGGTCGGATCGTCCGGCGGTGTCCAGGCCAGCCGGCGCAGCGCCTCCGGCTGGACGAGGTTCTCCGGTGGCAGGTGCAGCCCGCCGGCGAGTTCGTTGACAACGGCGCGCACCCGGGCGAGTCGCTTGGCCGCCACCGGGTCGCGTTCAGCCCAGCGGTTGGCCGCCGGGGGACCGTCCCCGTTCGCCACGGCGTACGGCAGCTGGTCCTCCGGCAGCGCCGCCGCCGTCTGCAGCGCACCGAACCAGGTTTCGACGTGCCGGCGGGTGGACCGACCGCCGAAGATCGGCAGCTGCAGCAGGGCAGCAGCGCTCGACGGTGCCGTCGTCACCGCGGCGATGATGGCGGCGTCGGGCAGGATGCGGCCGGGCGCGGTGTCGCGGCGGCGGGCCATCGCGTCGCGCGCCTCCCACATCGCCCGCACGGCCGCCAGTTGACGGCGGGTGCGCAGCCGGTGGATGCCGGAAGTGCGGCGCCACGGGTCGGCGCGCGGACCGGGCGGGGTCGCCAGGCGTACCGCCTCGAACTCCTCGTGGGCAAGGGACAGTTTGTCTTGTCGGCGCAGCTCGACCTCCAGGGCGTCGCGCAGTTCCAGCAGCACCTCCACGTCGAGCGCGGCGTAGACGAGCCAGGTGTCCGGCAGGGGCCGGGTCGACCAGTCCGCCGCGGAGTGGCCCTTCTCCAGCCGCAGCCCGAGCACGTTCTCGACCATCGCGCCCAGCCCCACCCGGTCGAAACCGGCCAGCCGGCCGGCAAGCTCGGTGTCGAAGATCCGGCTCGGGACCAGACCCACCTCGGCAAGGCAGGTCAGGTCCTGGCCGGCCGCGTGCAGCACCCACTCGCAGTCGTGGAGCGCCTGGGAGAGCTCCGACAGGTCCGGGCAGCCGATCGGGTCGATCAGCGCCGAGCCCGAACCGCTCCGCCGGAGCTGGACGAGGTAGGCACGCTGGGAGTAGCGGTAGCCCGACGCGCGCTCGGCGTCCACCGCGACCGGACCGGTGCCCGCGGCGAAGCGGGCGACGATGTCGGCCAGCGCCGCGGTGGTCTGCGTGACTTCCGGGACCCCGTCTCGGGGCGCCAGCAACGCCTCGACCTCGGACGTGATCCCCGCCATCGGGGAGGGCGGCTCACCGGGCACGCCGTCCTGATGACTGGGCAGCGCGGTAGTCACAGAACAGGAGATTACGCGTGGGTAGCGCCGAGGTGAGGTGGACGACGAGCACGTGCGCCCCGGCCACGTCAGCGGATGACGCCGGCCCGCATGGCCATGGCCACCATCTCGGCCCGGTCGCCGGTGCCGAGCTTGCGGGCGATGCGGGCCAGGTGGCTCTTGACGGTCAGCGCCGACAGGCCGAGCCGGACCCCGGCCTGCTTGTTGGACTGACCGTCCGAGACCAGCCGCAGCACCTCGACCTCGCGGGCGGTCAGGTCATGGATGCCGGTGTCGACCGGGCCGTTGCGCAGACCGGCAGCGAGCAGGCAGGCCACCGACGGGTCGGCGTACACGTCGCCGGCGAGCACCCGCCGTACGCCGTCGACCACGACCACGCTGGAGGCCGACTTCAGCAGGTAGCCCTGAGCGCCGGCAACGAAAGCCGCGCGCACCGAATGGGGGTCATCCACCCCGGACAGGACCACCAGGCGCTGCCAACCGGCCGCCCGCAGGTCGGTGAGCAACTCCAGCCCGGAGCCGTCGGGCAGGCCGAGATCCAACACGCACAGCCCGCGGGGACCGGAGCGGTGCGCGCGGGCTCGGGCCTCGGCCACCGTGGCAGCCTCCACCACCTCGGTCGCTCCCATCGCGTACAGCCGCGCGACCATCGCTTCGCGTACCAGTGGGTGGTCATCGACCACCATCGCCGTGAACGGTGGCGAGGACCCCGTGCGGTCGACCATGGTCGGGATCGCCTCGCTGGCGTGGTGAAGACAGGCTGTCACGGCGTTCCCACCTGTGGTTGCTGGAGTCGTGCACGGCTGCGGCCACGACGGTGCCCGCCACCTGCTCCTTCGGCCCACAGTGCATCGCCCTGTAGTGGACCGGTCGCTCAGCGGGCCGGCAGCGCCAGCAGTCCCGGCGGGGGTAGTCCTGCGGTAGCGCACAGCAGGTCGCACCAGGCCAGCAGGTGCACGCCCAGATCGAGGCTGCCGTCGGCGTCGGCCAGCGGAGTCCAGGACGCCCGCACCTCGACCTCGCTGGCCTCCTCGGGATCCTCGATCTGGCCGAATCGGCAGGACAGGGTGCGGGTCACCGTGCCGCCGGCTGCCGTGTGGGCGGCGCCGCGGTCCTGCAACGACTCCGTCAGCCAACTCCAGCCCACCCGGGCCAGTGCCGGGTCGGCACCCATCTCCGCCTCGACGTCGGCGGACACGAAGGCCACGACTCGGGTGTCTCCTCGCCAGCCCTCCTGACCGGCCGGGTCGTGCAGGACCACGAAGCGACCGCTGGCGATCTGCTCGTCGTGGCGGTGGATCTCGGCCGCGACGGCCACCGCATGGGGCGCCAGTCGGCGCGGGGCCGGCACCTCCTGGAGGTCCAGCCCCACACGGTCGGGACGGGCCACCGCCGCGCGCAGTCCGACCAGGGCGGCGCGAAACGGCGCGGGCATGCCCGACGGTTCCAGCGACAATGGCACGGACGGACCGTACGTCTCGCTCACCGCTTCCACCCCCCGCTGGCCTCGGGACGCGCCGGGCGGGGCGCGGGGATCTGGTGCAGGAGTCTTAGCGTGGCCGGGTGGCCGCTGCCGTCGCTCTGCTGTCGGCCGTGCTGTGGGGTACGGCCGACTTCCTGGGCGGTACGGCCGCCCGGCGGCTGCCGGTCGCGAGCCTGCTCGGTCTCAGCCAGCTGGTGGCCCTGCTCGGGCTGGTCCCGCTCGCCGCGGTCCTCGGCGCCTTCGACGAGCCCCGGGCGTACGTCCTGCCGGCCGTGGGTGCGGGGCTGACCGGCATGGTGGCCCTGGCGGCCTTCTACCGGGCGCTGGCGACCGGCACCATGGGGGTGGTGGCACCGATCGCCGCGCTCGGCGTTGTGGTGCCGATCGGGATCGGGCTGCTCGGCGGTGAGCGGCCCAGCGCGGCGCAGCTGGTCGGCATGGCGGTCGCGGTGCTCGGCGTGGTGCTGGCGAGCGGGCCTGAGCTGTCCGGCCGCGGCCGGGGCGGCGGGGTGCCGTTGCTGCTCGCGGGGGTCGCGGCGGTCGGCTTCGGAACCGTCCTCGTGCTCGTCGCCGTGGCGAGCGGGGGTGCGGACGGGTCGACCGGGGCGGTGGTCATGACGCTGCTGACGATGCGGCTGGCCAGCGTGCTGTCCCTGACCGCTGGGCTGCTGGCCGTGGTGCGCCGTCGCGGTCCGGAGCTCGGGGTGCGACGCGCCGACCTGCCCGTGATTCTCGCCATCGGGGTGTTCGACGTAGGCGCCAACGGCGCCTACGCGCTCGCCTCGCAGTCCGAGCTGGTCAGCGTGACGGCCGTACTGGCGTCGCTGTACCCGGTCGTCACGGTGCTGCTGGCTCGTCGCATCCATGCCGAGCGGCTCGTCGGGGTCCAGGTCGGCGGCATCTCGCTCGCGCTGACCGGTGTGGTGCTCCTCGCCGCAGGGTGACGGCCTGTCGCGCGTGACGGCCTGTCGCGCGTGACGTCGGGCGCCGGCAGGAGGACGATCAGCGGCATGAGCCGACCTGCTGCCTCCGCCGTGCTGTGCGCCGCCGTCCTGTCCCTGGCCGTCACCGGCTGCGGCGCCGGTGACTCGCCGTCGGTGCTGGCCCCGTCATCCACCGGGTCGGTCTCGCCGGCAGCCGCGCCGCCGGCCTCGGCAGCGTCCTCGGCGTCCGGGAGCGCCGAACCGTCCGCGCCGGCCTTTCCCGCCACCACCGGCGTGGACACCGAGGAGCCGGTCGGCGGCCCGCTCAGCGTCGTCGCGGTCCGGGTGGCCACGCAGGACGGCTACGACCGCGTCGTGTTCGAGCTGGACGGGAAGGACTCCGGCGAGCCCGGCTGGCGGGTGGAGTACACCGACGACCCCGCCGGACAGGGCTCCGGTGACCCGGTGCAGGTCAAGGGTGCGGCCACGCTGTCGGTGGTCATCACCGGGTCGGGCTATCCGATGGACACCGGCGCCACCGAGGTCAGTGACGACCCGACGCTGCCGGCGGGGCTGGAATCGGTTCAGGACGTCGTGCTCGGCGCCACCTTCGAGGGGCAGTACCAAGCCTTCATCGGCACCACGCGCGAGGCGCCGTTCCGGGTCTTCCGGCTGAGCAACCCGACCCGCGTGGTGGTCGACATCCAGCACGGCTGAGCGCACCGTTCCTTCGACCGATACACGGGTGTGGGAGGTGCGGAGCGGGACACGAGGACGAGGTGAACGGGAGCCGAGGCAGGCCGGGCCTACGGGCGTCCGGGCGCGAGTACGTCCACGAGGTCCTCGACGACCGGCTGCCCGGGCTTGCTGCAGAGACCGCGTTCTTCGTCGTCCTCAGCATCTTTCCTGCGCTGTTGGTCGGCGGCAGCCTGCTCGGGCTGCTCGAGGCGCTGGTCGGTAACGACGTGGCGGAGCAGGCGCGCGACCGAGTGCTCGACCTGCTGTCGCTGGTCTTGACGGACGAGGCGTCAGGCGTGCTGGAGTCGGTCCGCTCGCTGTTCGAGAACTCGCGCGGCGGGCTCCTGACGTTCGCCACAGCCAGTGCACTGGTCTCACTGTCCGGAGCGTTCGCGGTCGTCATCAACGCCCTCAACCTCGCGCACGACGCCGTCGAGACGCGCAGCTGGCTGCGGCGTCGGCTGCTCGGGCTCATCATGGCGATCGGCACGCTGCTGCTGGGTGTGCTCGGGCTGGGCGTCCTGATCGTCGGTCCGCTGTTCGGCCGCGGCGAGCAGCTCGCGGACCTGATCGGCCTCGGCTCGGCCTTCACCTTCGTGTGGAACGGCGTGCGCCTACCGGCCATGGCACTGCTGCTGCTCGCCTGGGCAACAATCCTGCTGCGGGCGGCGCCGAGTCGGCGCGTGCGGTGGCGAGACGCCGTGCCCGGCGCTCTGCTGGCGGCTGTGCTGTGGGGTTTGGCAACGGTCGGGTTCCGGGTCTACTTGGGCTTCGCCGCCGAGAGCAACCCGGTCCTCGGCGCCTTCGGCGGCGGGGCCATCGTCATGACGTGGACCTACCTGCTGAGTCTCGGGTTGCTGCTCGGCGGCGAGCTCAACGCGGTTCTGGTGCAGCGCCGTGAGGTATCGGACGCGGAGGGGCAGCAGCTCGCGCTGTTCGATGCCGACGGGCGAACGCCCGTGTGAGCGTGTCCGAGGGGGGAGTTGAACCCCCACGTCCTTTCGGACACAGCGACCTCAACGCTGCGCGTCTGCCATTCCGCCACTCGGACGAGTGTGCCGGTGACCAGCACCGGACCGCGGACGACTATAGCGAGGCACCCACCCGGCGTACGGTGCGCGCTGGGACCGAGAGGAGCACGCCGTGGCACTGGTTGATCCGCAGGACGAGGCCATCGAGCTGTGCGGTGACCTGATCCGGTTCGCGAGCGTTAACGACGGGACCGGCCGCGGCAAGGGCGAGCGGGAGGCGGCCGAGTACGTCGCCGGGAAGCTCGCCGAGGTCGGCCTCGCACCGCAGGTCTTCGAGCCGGCCCCGAACCGCACCAGCGTCGTCGCCCGAGTCGAGGGCGAGGACCGCACCCGCCCGGCCCTACTGATCCACGGCCACCTCGACGTCGTCCCGGCCGAGCCGAAACAGTGGACCTACGACCCGTTCGCCGGCGAGATCGCCGAGGGTGCGCTCTGGGGGCGGGGCGCGGTCGACATGCTGGACATGGACGCCATGACGCTCGCCGTCGTCCGCGACCGGCTCCGCACCGGGCGCAAGCCGGCCCGCGACGTGGTGCTCGCCTTCGTCGCCGACGAGGAGGCCGGCGGCGTATTCGGCGCCCAGTGGCTGGTCCAGCACCAGCCGGCGCTGTTCGAGGGCTGCACCGAGGCGATCAGCGAGGTCGGCGGGTTCTCGCTGTCGGTCAACGACGACCTGCGGCTCTACCTGATCGAGACCGCGCAGAAGGGCATGGCCTGGCTGCGACTGACCGCCGGCGGCACCGCCGGACATGGCTCGATGGTCAACGCCGACAACGCGGTCACCCGGCTGTGCGAGGCGGTCGCCCGGCTCGGCGCGCACGAGTTCCCGGTGCACGTGACCGCGACGGTGCGGGCCTTCCTCGATGAGGTCGGCGGCGCCTTCGGGATCGAGCTCGACCCGGACGACATGCCGGCGACCGTCGCCCGGCTCGGGTCGCTCGCCAGGATCGTCGGTGCGACGCTGCGCAACACCGCCAATCCGACGATGCTCGACGCCGGCTACAAGCACAACGTGATCCCCGGCACGGCCTCGGCGATGGTCGACGGGCGTTTCCTCCCGGGCTTCGAGGACGCCTGGGAGCGCGAGCTCGACGAGGTGCTCGGCCCGGACATCGTCCGCGAGTACGTCCACTACGACATCGCGCTGGAGAC
>JBBSUR010000129.1:0-7119 GCA_038234255.1 Mycobacteriales bacterium
CACCTATCGGCCAGAAGGGCGGCCATCGTGACCGAGCCGGAGCGACCGTCGCCGGACAGCCCGCGCCGCGCCGGTCCGCGCGCCCGGTAGGCTCGACCACTCCGTACCGTCTCGTCAGAGAGCAGGCACTCCCGCATGGCAGCCACCGACGTACGCCCGAAGATCACGATGGCCTGCCAGGAGTGCAAGAACCGCAACTACATCACCAAGAAGAACCGGCGCAACGACCCTGACCGGCTCGACCTGAAGAAGTTCTGTCCCACCTGCCGCCGGCACACCGACCACCGCGAGACGCGCTAGTCGCCGTGCCCCTCAACCGCGACTTCGTCGGTCGCAGCGCTCCGGCCGCGGAAGCCTTCGAGGTGACCTGCGGCGACATCCGCCGCTTCGCCACGGCGATCGGTGATGCGCATCCGGCCTACCACGACCGCGCCGCCGCGCAGGCGCTGGGCCACCGCGACGTCGTCGCGCCGCCGACCTTCCTCATCACCCTGGGGCTGGCCGGGAGCTCCACCTTCCTGACCGACCCCGAGCTCGGACTGGACTACTCCCTGATCGTGCACGGCGAGCAGAAGTTCGTCCTGCACCGCCCGGTGTACGCAGGGGATGCCCTCGACAGCGAGGCCCGCATCGAGCAGATCCGCGACGTCGGTCGCAACGAGCTGATGCAGCTGGTCACCGAGATCACCAGCGCGGGTGAGCCGGTCGCCACCGTCAGCAACACCCTCGTAAGCCGCGGCACCGCGGCCCCGAAGGCGGTGTGAGATGCCTGCCTACGACGAGGTCGAGGTCGGCACCGAATTGCCGTCGCAGGAGTTCACCCTGCGGCGGGCCGACCTGGTGCAGTACGCCGGGGCGAGCGGCGACTTCAACGCTATCCACTGGAACGAGCGGGTCGCCACGTCGGTCGGTCTGCCGAACGTCATCGCCCACGGGATGCTCACGATGGCCACCGCCGGCCGCGTCGTCACCGACTGGCTCGGCGATCCCGGAGCGGTGCTGGAGTACGGCGTGCGGTTCAGCCGTCCGGTCGTCGTCGAGGACGACGAGGTGGGCGCCACCGTCGCAGTCAGCGGCATCGTCGAGGAGAAGCTGGACGGCAACCGGGTGCTGGTCGTGCTCACTGCCACGGTCGACGGCGCCAAGGTGCTGATGGCGGCGAAGGCCGTCGTCCGCCTGACCTGACGCCTGTTCGGCGGCCTGTTCGGGCCACCATAGTGTCGGACGCATGACGGACGCACCTGCTGACGTGGTCGCCCTCGCCGAGCAGCGCGCCACGGCCCGCGCCGGCAAGGACTTCGCCGAGGGCGACCGGCTCCGCGAGTCGATCGCCGCTGCGGGGTGGGTGGTCCGCGACGGACCGGACGGCTATGTGCTGGCGCCGCGCCCCCCGTACGACGTCGTGCCCTCCGTCACCGATCTGCCGGACCGGACCCGGGAGCCGGACGGCCGGCGGTGCACCGTCGCTGTGCTGGTCGAGGGCTGGCCGGACGACGTGCGGACCTGCGTCGAGGCGCTGGTCACCCATGCGCCCGCCGACGTGGTCGTGGTGCTGCTGGAGAACGGCTCGACCGATGCGGGCGCTGTGGTGCACGAGTTGGCGGCGAGTCACCCCGGGCGGATCGAGGAGCTGCACGTCGAGCGGGCCGCCGGCTGGAGCGCGGCTCGGCAGGCGCTGCTGGACGCCGACACTGCAGGGGTGCACGTGCTGCTGGACCCCTCGACGGTGCTGGAGGGTGACGCGTTGGGACCGGTACTGCAGGCGTTCGACGACTCGTCCGTGGCGGGCGCCGGCTGGCGCGGCGTGCGGGTGCAGGACGGTTGGCGCGAGTTCGAGCCGGCCGGACCGGGGGAGGTCGAGGCGCTGCTGGGCTACCTGTTCGCCGTCCGGCGATCGGCCGCCCGCCAGGTGCCGCTGCCGGGCAAGGCGCGGTTCTACCGCAACGCCGACATGGAGTGGTCGTTCCTGCTGCGCGAGGCGGGCGTCGGACGCCTCGTCGTCCCGGCCGGGGAGCTGCCCGTCCGTCAGGACCGCCATCGCGGCTATCACGACACTGCGGCGGACTACCGGGATCGGGAGTCGAAGAAGACCTACGACCGCTTCCTGCAGCGGTTCCGCGGCCGGGAGGACCTCCGACTGCGTTCCGGGCCGGAGTAGGCGGGCCGGCCGTCGCTGATCTTCCCCGTCTGGTGGTCGACGCGCCGGAGTTGGCCACTAGGTGCGGTAGATCGGCGGGCGGCGGGCCGCGCAACCCCTACCGAGCCTCGGCCAGCAGCTCGGCCAGCCGGGCGACGCCCTTCTCCAGGTCGGTGTCCCCGAGTGCGTACGACAGCCGGAAGTAGCCGGGCGTGCCGAACGCCTCACCCGGCACCACCGCGACGCCTACCTCGTCGAGGACCAGCTCGGCCAGCTCGGCGCTGGTGGCCGGCGTTCGGCCGCGCAGGGTCTTGCCCAGCAGGCCCTTCACCGACGGGTAGCAGTAGAACGCGCCGTCGGGCTCCGGACAGGTGACCCCGGGAATCGCGCTCAGCAGGCGAACCATCGTTCGGCGCCGCCGGTCGAAGGCCGTCCGCATCGCGGCGACGGCCGACAGGTCACCGCTCACCGCAGTCAGCGCCGCGACCTGCGCCACGTTGCTGACGTTGGAGGTCGCGTGCGACTGCAGGTTGGTCGCCGCCCTCACGACGTCGACCGGCCCGATCAGCCACCCGACCCGCCACCCGGTCATGGCGTAGGTCTTCGCGACCCCGTTCACGACCACGCAGGTGTCCGCCAGCTCCGGCACCGCCACCGGCATGGACACGTGCCGGGCGTCCCCGTACACCAAGTGCTCGTAGATCTCGTCGGCCACGACCCAGATGCCGTGCTCGAGCGCCCACCGGCCGACCGCCGCCACCTCGGCGGGGCTGGCGACCGCCCCGGTCGGGTTGGACGGCGAACACCAGAGCAGGGCCTTGGTACGCGGGGTGCGCGCGGCCTCCAGCTGCTCGACCGTCACCCGGTAGCCCTGCTGTTCGGTGGTGACGACATCGACCGGTACGCCACCGGCGAGCCGGATCGACTCCGGATAGGTCGTCCAGTACGGGGCTGGGAGCAACACCTCGTCGCCCGGGTCGAGCAGGGTGGCAAAGGCCTCGTAGACCGCCTGCTTGCCGCCGTTGGTGACCAGCACCTGAGCGGCGCTCACGGCGTAGCCACTGTCCCGGGCCGTCTTGGCGGCGATCGCGGCGCGCAGCTCCGGCAGCCCGCCGGCCGGGGTGTAGCGATGGTTGCGCGGATCGGCGCAGGCCGCCTGGGCGGCCAGCACGATGGGCGCTGGAGTGGGGAAGTCGGGCTCGCCGGCGCCGAAGCCGACGACGTCCTCGCCGGCGGCCTGCTTGGCCTTCGCCTTGGCGTCGACGGCAAGGGTCGCCGACTCGGCGATGCCTCCCACCCGGGCGGAGACCCGTGAACGGGCGGGCGAGGTCGCAGGGGTGCTCATGCCACGATTGTCCTGCGTCCGGTCGACCGGCCGTCGGCCGGGTCAGGCGGGTGCGACGGACGCCGGACGGTTGGCCCGGGCAGGGCGACGCCGTACACTCTGTCTTCTGGAGGCCGAAGCCTCTGCTCCGGCGCGCCCGCGCGGCGGAGTGGGACACCTCGTGCCGGTCGGTCTCCGGAGGGGTGTAGCTCAGTTGGCCAGAGCGCCGGTCTCCAAAACCGGATGTCGCAGGTTCGACCCCTGTCACCCCTGCCCACCGCGGATCAGGCAGACGACCGAGAACGGCCAGGCACCACCGAGCAGAGGACGGCGATGAGCGACGACGCGGGGACCGAAACCAGTCTCAGCACGCCCGACCGCGGCGGGCGCTCGGGCGACGGTTCCGGCGCCAACCGGGTCGGGGAGCGCCGACCCAATCGGCTCAGGCGTCTGGTGACCTTCTACAAGCAGGTCGTCGCCGAGCTGCGCAAGGTCATCTGGCCGACCCGTGGTGAGCTGCTCACCTACACCAGTGTCGTGCTGGTCTTCGTGATCTTCATGGTGACCGTCATCAGCATCTACGACTTCGTGTTCAGCCAGGGCGTGTTGCGGGTCTTCGGCTAGTCGGCCCGCCCGCCTTCCCTGATCTTCCCCCGTTCGTCTACCAGAACAGGACGTGTCCGTGTCCGAGTACAGCCCGCCCGCCGACACCGAGTCGCTCGACGGCGCCCGGTCCGAGCAGGCCGAGGCGGTCGACGCGTCACCTTCGAGCCTGGCCGCCTCCACCGAGGCGGGCACCGCCGCAGCCGACCTCGACGAGCTGGGCGGCGGCGGCGTCGACAATGCGCCCAGCGGCTACCTCGCCGATGCCGCGCCCGACGGGGTCGACCTTCCCGGCACCGGTTCACCCGAGGCCGAGTCCGAGGCCGACCTGGCCGAGGCCGCGGAACCACTGCCCGCCGAGGACCTCGACCCGGCCGAGCAGCTGCGCGCCGAGCTCTCGGGGCAGCAGGGCGACTGGTACGTCGTGCACTCCTACGCCGGCTACGAGAACAAGGTGAAGACCAACCTGGAGAGCCGCATCTCCTCGTTGAACATGGAGGACTACATCTACGCGATTGAGGTCCCCGTCGAGGAGGTCACCGAGATCAAGGGCGGCAAGCGCCAGCAGGTCATCCGCAAGAAGCTCCCCGGCTACCTGTTCGTCCGGATGGACCTCACCGACGAGTCGTGGTCGGTCGTCCGTAACACCCCGGGGGTGACCGGTTTCGTCGGCCAGACCTCGCGCCCGTCCCCGTTGTCCATCGACGAGGTCGTCAAGATGATCGCGCCGCCCAAGCAGAAGACGGTCGTGGCCCAGAAGGCGGTGGACTTCGAAGTCGGCGAGTCGATCACTGTCACCGACGGACCGTTCGCCACCCTGCCGGCCACCATCAACGAGATCAGCCTGGACAGCCAGAAGCTCAAGGTGCTGGTGTCGATCTTCGGCCGCGAGACACCGGTCGAACTGTCGTTCAACCAGGTCGCCAAGCTCTAGCCCGGCTGCCCGCCGCCCACCCCGAGAGAGAAACCGACATGCCTCCCAAGAAGAAGAAGCTCACCGGCATCATCAAACTCCAGATCAAGGCCGGCGCGGCCACTCCGGCGCCGCCCGTCGGCCCGGCCCTCGGTCAGCACGGCGTGAACATCATGGAGTTCTGCAAGCAGTACAACGCGGCCACCGAGTCGCAGCGCGGCGACATCGTGCCGGTGGAGATCTCGGTGTTCGAGGACCGGTCCTTCACCTTCGTCACCAAGACCCCACCGGCGGCCCGGCTGATCCTGAAGGCCGCCGGCGTGGACAAGGGCTCGCCGACGCCGCACACCAAGAAGGTCGCCACGATCTCCCAAGCCCAGGTGCGCGAGATCGCCACGACCAAACTCGACGACCTCAACGCCAACGACGTCGACGCCGCCGCCAAGATCATCGCCGGAACGGCGCGGTCCATGGGGATCACCGTCACGGGCTAGCAGCCACCTGTGGGAGGGCCCGGACCGTCCGGACCCGCCAGTACCACGACTGTCCCCTGCCGGACAGAGAAGGAGCACATCATGAAGCGCAGCAAGGCCTACCGGAGCGCGGCCGAGAAGGTCGACCTGGACAACCTCTACACCCCGCTCGAGGCGGTACGACTGGCCAAGCAGACCTCGGTGACCTCCTACGACGGCACCGTCGAGGTCGCGATGCGCCTCGGCGTCGACCCGCGCAAGGCCGACCAGATGGTCCGCGGGACGGTCAACCTGCCGCACGGCACCGGCAAGACCGCCCGCGTCATCGTCTTCGCCACCGGCGAGAAGGCGGCGGAGGCGATCGCCGCCGGCGCCGACGAGGTCGGTGCGGACGACCTGATCGAGAAGATCCAGAAGGGCTTCCTCGACTTCGACGCCGCCGTCGCGACGCCCGACCAGATGGGCAAGGTCGGCAAGATTGCCCGGATCCTGGGCCCGCGCGGTCTGATGCCCAACCCCAAGACCGGCACCGTCACCGCCGACGTCACCAAGGCCGTCAGCGAGATCAAGGGCGGCAAGGTCAACTTCCGGGTCGACAAGCAGGCCAATCTGCACCTGGTGATCGGCAAGGTCTCCTTCGAGGAGAAGCAGCTGGTCGAGAACTACAGCGCGGCGCTCGGCGAGGTCGCGCGGGCCAAGCCGGCGAGCTCCAAGGGCACCTACCTACGCAAGATTGCGGTCTCCACGACCATGGGGCCGGGGATCCCGGTCGATCCCAAGCGGGCCCGCAACCTGCTCGAGGACGGCTCGTCCACCGACTCCTGAGGGGTGTGGCCGGCCGGACGGCCGGTCCTGTAGTGTCCTGAGCGCCCAAGACCGTCGGTCACCACTGCTCGCAGTGGTCGAAGGCTCCGCTGCCAAGCGGGCGACCCGCGTAGGTGAACACGGCCAGACTCCGGATCTCCGGTCTCCCTGACTCCCCGTGCGCGCCTGCGCCGGGGAGTCTGTCGCGTTGCGGGGTCGCTCCTGCCTCGCACGAGGTACGGGGCCGGCGCCCGACCGAGAGGAGGCCCGTGGCTGTCGACACCCGTGGCGACACGGCCGGTGACACCGGCACCATCACCCACGCCCGCTCCACCGTCCGGCCCGACAAGGCCGCTGCGGTGGCCCAGATCGCCGAGTCGTTCCGCAGCTCGACCGCGGCCGTGCTCACCGAATACCGCGGTTTGACCGTCGCGCAGATCAGCGAGCTGCGCGTCGCGCTGGGCGCCGACACGACCTACTCCGTGGTGAAGAACACGCTGACCAAGATCGCCGCCGTCGACGCCGGTGTCCCCGGGATCGAGAGCCTGCTCCAGGGACCGACGGCCGTCGCCTTCATCGCCGGTGAGCCGGTCCAGGCTGCCAAGGCGCTGCGGGACTTCGCCAGGGCCCACCCCGTGCTCGTCGTCAAGGGCGGCGTCATGGACGGCAAGGCGATCACGGCCGAGGAGATCCGCAAGCTGGCCGACCTGGAGTCCCGGGAGGTGCTGCTGGGCAAGATGGCCGGAGCCCTGCTGGCCTCGCTCAGCAACGCCGTCTACCTGCTCAACGCTCCGCTCGCCCAGGCCGCCCGGGTCCTCGGTGCACTGCAGGCCAAGGCCGAGAGCGACCCGTCCGTGCTCGCCGG
>JBBSUR010000130.1:0-7103 GCA_038234255.1 Mycobacteriales bacterium
ACAGCAACACCTTTGACACCGGCTCCGCCGCCGTTGACGGCGCTATCACCTGGTACGTCGCAGGTCTGGCCGCCGTCTACGGTGTGGCCGAGCTGATCAACTCCACTCGGCAGTCCGACACGGCGGAGCACGCCCACAGCTGACCCCGCGCCGCCGACGGCGGTGACGACCCAACCGGTGGTCCGCACGGAGTTGCTGAGGCGACTCCGTGGCGGACCACCGGTCTTTGGGGGTGGGGTGCGCCCTGCGCTGGGCCGAGCCCGGGCGTCACGAAACGCGCGGCCGGTCAAGCAAGGTCAGTCAGCATCGCCTACGGCGCCGACACCATCCGGTGCCGCGCAGCCGCGGCCGAGCGTGTCCTCGCCGGTCAACTGGCGCAGGACCGGCCAGTCCAGGAACGTCGAGCGCAGGCTCACGGCCAGCCCCCACTTCCCTCGTCGACGGCGACCGGCGTGTCCACGGTTGCACGGGTCAAGCCCTCTGCTCACCGGCGAAATCAGAGATCTCATGCCGTGCGGTACTGCTCGGCGTCGGCCTCGCGCAACTCCAGCCCGTTGCCCGGCCGGCCGGGGTCGGGGCGCAGTGCGCCGCCCATGGGGTCCAGCACCCCGTCGAACAGCAGCCGCTCGAGACGCACGTGGTCGTGGAAGTACTCGAGGTGACGCAGGTTGGGGACCGCTGCAGCGGGGTGGACGTGCTGCGCCGGACCGCAGTGAGCGCTCACGTCCAGGTTGTACGACGCCGCGACGGCCGCCGTCCGGAGCCAGTCGGTGATTCCGGCGCAGCGGGTGACGTCGGCCTGCAGACAGTCGACGGCGCGCGCCTCGCACAGCTGGCGGAAGCCGAACAGGTCGTAGCCGTACTCTCCTGCGGCGACGTCCGGGAGCACCTGGCGGCGCACGTCGGCCAGGCCGCCGAGGTCGTCGGAGGACACCGGCTCCTCGAACCAGGTGACACCGCTGTCGGCCAGTTGTTGCCCGACCCGCACGGCCTGGCCGACGGTGTAACCACCGTTCGCGTCGACGTAGAGCTCGACGTCGTCCCCGAGCACCTCCCGCGCCTGGCGGACTCGGAGGAGGTCGCGCTCGACCCGGCCGCCCCACGACTCGCCGATCTTGATCTTCACGCGGGGGATCTGCAGGTCGCCGGCCCAGTGCTCTAGCTGCCGGCGCAGCGTGGCGTCGTCGTAACTGGTGAAACCTCCGCTGCCATAGACCGGCACCTGGTCGCGCACCGCGCCGAGCAGCCGGTACAACGGCAGGTCGAGCAGCCGCGCCTTGAGGTCCCAGAGCGCCAGGTCGACCGCGGCGACCGCAGTGGAGACGATGCCCGGGCGGCCGAGGTTGCGGCAGGCTCGCACCATCGCCTCCCACGCGCCGGTGACGGCGAGCGCGTCGCGTCCGACGACGACCGGTGCCAGCTTTTCGCGGATGAGCGGACCGCACGCCCCGGCGGAGTAGGTCCAACCCGTCCCCATGCACCCACCGGCGCGGGCCTGCACCAGTACGACGGTCGTCGACGACCAGGTCAGCGTGCCGTCCGCCTCCGGCTCGTCGGTAGGGACCTCGTAGACGCGCACGTCGAGCGCCGCGACGGGCGCGTCGGCCCTCATGGCCGCCGGCCGAGCACGCTCACTGCTGCCGCCACGGCCCCGGCCACGCCGGCAGTGGCCACAGCGGTCGTTCCCCACCGCACGAGGGGAGAGGGCGGCGGCGGGCGCTCGACCTGCGCCTCGACCGGGCCGTCACCCGCGGCGCGTCCGCGCAGGCCGAGCGCCAGCAGCTCGGCGGCGTGCACGGCCCGACGCCCGGTACTGCCCTGCTCGATCTGCGTCCGGCAACTGAAGCCGTCGGCGATCACGGCGGTCGCGGGGTCGGCCTGGCGCACGCGGGGGAGCAGGACGCGCTCGGCGCACGCCATGGAGACCTCGTAGTGGCCGTCCTCGAAACCGAAGTTGCCTGCCAGGCCGCAGCACCCGGAGGGCAGCACATCGACGTCGACATTCGCCTTGCCGAGCAGTGCACGGTCGGCGCTGTAGCCGAGCACGGCGTGCTGGTGGCAGTGCACCTGGCTGATCGCCTCGCGCCCGACGTGCGGCGGCTGCCAGTCGGGGTGGTGGCGTTCGAGGTACTCGCCGAGGGTGAAGGTCTGCGCCTGCAGCCGCGCGACGTCCTCGTCGCCCGGGAACAGGTCGACCGCGTCGTTGCGGAAGACCGCCGTGCAGGACGGCTCCAGTCCGACGACCGGGACGCCGGCCCGCAGGTCGTCGCGGAGCGCGTCGAGCGTGCGAGCGAGCACCTTCTTCGCGACGTCGAGCTGCCCCGTCGAGATCCACGTGAGCCCGCAGCACTGCAGGCCGGAGGGCAGTTTCACGCGCGCGCCGGCGGCCTCGAGCACCTCGACGGCCGCCCGCGCGATGGCCGGGTGGAAGGAGTTGGTGAACGTGTCCGGCCACAGCAACACCGTCGGGCGGCCGTCCTGTGGCGGCTGCGGCCGGCGGCGGAACCAGTCGGTGAACCGCTCGTCGGCGAACACCGGCATTTCGCGCTCCTGCGCGACACCGCCCGCCCACTTGGTCAGCGACGTGAGCCCCGGCGCCTGGGCGAGCGCATTCACCGTACGCGGCGCGACGGCGGCCAGCCGGGCCCAGACCGGCAGCCAGCCCATGGAGTAGTGCGCGCGCGGGCGCAGCCGACGCCGGTAGTGGTGGAAGAGGAACTCCGCCTTGTAGGTCGCCATGTCCACGTTGACCGGGCAGTCGCTCTTGCAGCCCTTGCAGGCCAGGCACAGGTCGAGCGCCTCACGCACCGCCTCCGAGCGCCAGCCCTTGTCGCGCAGGTGGCCGTTGAGCATCTCCCACAGCAGGCGGGCCCGACCACGGGTGGAGTCCTTCTCCTCGCGGGTGACCATGTATGACGGGCACATCACGGTGCCCTCGGTCGTGTGCTCCCGGCACTTGCCGATGCCGACGCAGCGCAGCATCGCGGTCGCGAAGTCGCCGCCGTCGGAGTCGTAGCCGAACGCCGTGTCAGTAGGCGGCGGCGCGTAGTCGGTGCCGAGCCGGAGCTGGGCGTCGAGCGGGTGCGGGTCGACGACCTTGCCCGGGTTCATCATCGCGTCGGGGTCCCACACCGCCTTGAACTGCTCGAAGGCGCGCACGACGTCCGCACCGAACATCACTGGAAGCAGCTCGGCGCGGGCCTGGCCGTCGCCGTGCTCGCCGGACAGCGACCCGCCGTACTTGTCGGCGACCAGGTGCGCGGCTTCGGTGACGAAGGAGCGGAACTGCGCGATGCCGGCTGCGGTCACCAGGTCGAAGGGGATCCGCGTGTGCAGGCACGCCTGGCCGAAGTGGCCGTAGAGCGAGGCGGTGTAGCCGTACTTGTCGTAGAGCGCCTGCAGGTCGCGGATGTAGTTGCCGAGGTCGTTCGGGTGGACGGCGGAGTCCTCCCAGCCGGGCCACGCGGCCGTGCCGTCCTCGGCGCGGGCACTCGCCCCGAGGCCGGCCTCGCGCACCTGCCAGACCTGGTGCTCCTCAAGCGGGTCGTCGAAGAGTTTGCTGGCGACCGGCGCGTACTCGGTGCTATCCGCGAGCCGGTCGATGAGCCTGCGCGCCTTGTCGTCGGCTTCGTCCTGGTCGTCGCCGCCGAACTCCACGAGCAACCACGCCCGGCCGTCCGGGAGGGTTTCGAGCGCCTTTGGGTGGATGTTTTTGTCCTGAGCGAGCAGGAAGAGCAGGTGGTCCAGGCCCTCGAGGCCGATGGGTTCGGACTCCAGGACCGTGGGGACGGCATCGGCGGCCTGCGCCACGTCGTCGTAACCGAGCACGACCAGCGCCCGCTTCGGCGGGCTCGCGACGAGTCGGAGCCCGGCCTCGAGCACCGTGACCAGGGTGCCCTCGCTGCCGACGAGCGCCCTGGCGACGTGGAAGCCGTTCTCCGGTAACAGTGAGTCGAGGTTGTAGCCCGACACCCGCCGGGGGATGTCGGGGTAGCGCGTGCGCAGCGGGGCGAGGTAGCGATCGCGCAGCGCGCGCAGCGCGGCGTAGACCTCGCCCTTGCGCCCGCCCGCCGCTTCGATGTCGTCCAGGTCGTCGCCGTCACGCCCGACCCGCATCCGGGTGCCGTCGTAGAGTAGGACGTCGAGCCACTCGACGTTGTCGACCGTCTTGCCGGCCATCAGCGCGTGCACGCCGCAGGAGTTGTTGCCGATCATCCCGCCGAGCGTGTTGTGGTTGTGCGTGGCCGGGTCGGGACCGAAGGTCAGCCCGTGCTCCTCGGCGGCGTCGCGCAGGTCGTCCAGGACGACGCCCGGCTCGACGCGGGCGAACCTGCGGTCCGGGTCGATCTCGAGCACCCGGTTCAGGTACTTCGAGAAGTCGATCACCACGGCGACGTTGCAACACTGGCCGGCCAGGCTGGTCCCACCGCCCCGGGAGAGCACGGGGGCCCCATGCGCGCGGCACGCCGCGACCGTGGCGACCACGTCCCCGACCGTCCGCGGCAGGACGACGCCGATCGGCAGCTGGCGGTAGTTCGAGGCGTCGGTCGCATACAGCGCGCGGTCGCCGTCGCCGAACCGCACCTCGCCCTGCACGGTGGCGCGCAGGGTGGCGACGAGCGCGGCCACGTCGACCGGCGCCGATCTGTCCCGGTCGCGCGCTGAGCGGGCGCTGATCAGCTCGAGGTCCTGGACCGCCATCTCAGTCCCCCCGCCCGGAGCGGGCGTCGGCCACGAGGTGGTCGGCCACCCGCGCCGCCATCGTCAGAATGGTCAGCGCCGGGTTGGCCGCGCCCTGCGTCGGGAGCGCACTGCCGTCGGTGACGTAGAGGTTCGGCACCGCGAACGTCCGCTGTCGGCGATCGACCACACCCGACTGCTCGTCGGCCGCCATCCGACATCCTCCGACCAGGTGGGCGTAGCGGTTGATCGTGATGGTCTCGTCCGCCCCGGCGGCGTTCAGGATCTCGGTCATCGTCGCGGTCGCCGCCTCGATGAGCTGCCGATCGTTGTCGCACTGGGTGTACGCGAAGTGGGCGACCGGGAGCCCGTAACGGTCCTTCTCGTCGGAGAGAGTGACGCGGTTGCGGGCTTGTGGGAGCAGCTCGCACAACGCGCCCAGGGTGGCCCAGTGGACGTAGTCGCGCATGTACTCCCGCAGCACCGGGCCCCAGTGGCCCTGCGCCAGCACGTGCTCGGCGTAGGTGATGGGCAGCGGCCCCACGGTCTGGATCGAGTAGCCCCGCTGATAGGGCTTGGTCGGGTCGGTCTCGTAGAACGCCTCGGTCGAGACCTCGGGCGGCGGCGCCTTATAGCCGCGGACCTCCTGGTCGAACCGTCCCGCGGTCTGCGGGGCGCCCTGCACCATGAGGTAGCGCCCGACCTGGTCGAAGTCGTTGCACAGCCCGTCGGGGAAGCGCCTGCTCGCGCTGTTGAGCAGCAGCCGCGGCGACTCGATCGAGTAGCCGGCGACCGCGACCATGCGCGCCCGCTGGAAGCGCTCGAGCCCGTCCTTCCAGTAGGTCACCCCGGTCGCCCGGCCGGTGCGGTCGTCGACGACGACGCGGCTCACCATGCAGTCCGGCCGGACCTCCGCACCGTGGGCGAGGGCGTCGGGCACGTGGGTGATCAGCGGCGACGCCTTGGCATTGACCTTGCAGCCCTGCAGGCAGAACCCGCGATAGATGCAGTGCGGACGGTTGCCGAAGCGTCCGTTGGTGATGGCGACCGGACCCACCCGCGCGTCGATGCCGGCCGCCAGCGCGCCGCGTAGGAACACCTCGCCCGTCCCCCCGACGGGGTGCGCGCTCATCGGGTAGTCGTGGGGGTCGCCCCAGGGCCAGGACTGGCCGGCGACGGGCAGCTCCTGCTCGATCTGCTCGTAGTACGGCTTGAGGTCGGAGTAGGAGATGGGCCAGTCCGCACCGACGCCGTCCTGCGTGAAGGTCGAGAAGTCCGACGGGTGAAAGCGCGGCGTGTAGCCCGCGAAGTGGATCATCGATCCGCCGACGCCGCGGCCGGAGTTGTTCGAGCCCAACGGGACCGGGTCGCTGCCGCCGATGACCCGCGGTTCGTTCCAGTAGATGTAGTGCGATCCGGCCTCGTCACTCACCCAGTCGCGGTCGGGGTCCCAGAAGGGGCCGGCGTCCAGGGCGACGGCCTTCCAGCCTGCGCGGGCCAGGCGCTGCAGGAGCACGCTCCCGCCGGCGCCACAGCCCACGATCGCGAGGTCGATCTCGTCGTCGTCGTCGAAGTGGCGCATGTCGGCCCGCAGCTGATGATTGGTGCGGCTACCGTCGTTCGGGATCAGCCACGCGCTCGCATTGCGGTCCCGCACGCTCATCCGGTCTGCCCGTCCTCGCCGGGCTGTCCGGCGTCGCCCGCCTCAAGGTCCCCGCGGGCGCCCTCGAGGCGGGTGCGCCGCCGACGCTCCTGCTCCTGCTGACGGCCCCACTCGCGGGGGTCGGTCGGATCGGCGTCGGCGACCTCCCACGGTTCCCGTCTGTCGAGGCCCGTGTTCTTGTACCCCCGGGGATAGGCGGGGCCGCCGAAACCGATCTCGTTCCAGGCCCACGGGTGGCTGTAGAAGGCCGCTGCGGCGTAGCGCGTCCACAGGCTCCAGACGTACTTGGCCGGCAGGTCGTGCCAGTCGCCGTCGTCGCCGCGCGTACCGGCCGCGATCCGGTCCTGCACCCGCTGCAGCAGGACCGCCTGCCGGTCCTGGTCGCACTCGGCGAAGCCGCAGTCGTAGGTGGCGTGCGCGTCGTCGTCGAGCAGGCGCAGGGTCAGGTGCCAGGCCTGGGGATCGGGGGGCAGTCGCTCGTGGTGCCAGCCGTCCCCCTGCCCGGCGACCAGCCGGGCGTCCACAAGTTGCAGGACCGGCACGCGCGGCTCGGCGTGCTGGTCGAGCAGCTGGTCGAACAGCGCTCCGGCAACAGCCTGCTCGCGCAGGTCGAAGAAGACCAGGTCGGGAGGGGGCGCCAGCCGGCGGAGCACGACTCCGGCCGTGACGGCGTCCCACCGCGGCAGCTCCTGCAGCACGTCGAAGCCCGGAAACCGCTCGGTTTCGCGGGCACCGGGTGCCGGCAGCCGCTCGGATCGCA
>JBBSUR010000131.1:0-7074 GCA_038234255.1 Mycobacteriales bacterium
CTGCAGCGCAGCGTCTTTCGCCCGTGCCGCCTCGGCCAGTCGCTCCTGGAACTCGCGCATCCGCTCCAGCAGCGCCGGGTCGCCGGCGGCGAGGATGCGGACCGCGAGCAGCCCGGCATTGCGCGCCCCACCGACCGACACGGTGGCGACCGGCACCCCGGCCGGCATCTGCACGATCGACAACAGCGAGTCCAACCCGTCCAGGTGGGCCAGCGGTACCGGGACGCCGATGACCGGCAGCGGGGTGGCCGAGGCGACCATCCCCGGCAGGTGCGCCGCCCCCCCGGCCCCGGCGATGACGACCCGCAGCCCCCGGTCGGCCGCGGCCACCGACCACTCGAGCATGTCGCGGGGGGTGCGGTGCGCCGAGAGCACGCGCACCTCGTACGCCACCTCGAACTCGGCCAGCGCCTGGGCGGCGGCCTGCATCACCGGCCAGTCGGAGTCGCTGCCCATGACGATGCCGACGAGCGCGGTCATGACTCAGCCTCCGAAGGCCAGACGCCGTCGCGCAGGTACGCCGCACCGACCCGCGCACGGGTGCGCACCGCAACCAGGTCGCTGCCCAGCGCGGTCACATGACCGATCTTGCGCCCCGGTCGGATCCGCTTGCCGTAGAGGTGCACCTTCAGCGCCGGGTCGCGGCCGAACAGCAAATGCAGCCGGCGGTCCAGATCCGGCTCGACCGCGTCGCTGCCAAGCAGGTTGGCCATCACCACCCACGGCGCGGTGGCCGTCGTCGCGCCGAGCGGGTAGTCCAGCACCGCCCGCAGGTGCTGCTCGAACTGCGAGGTACGCGACCCCTCGATCGTCCAGTGCGCCGAGTTGTGCGGGCGCATCGCGAGCTCGTTGACGAGCAGCCCACTCGTACCGTCCGGATTCGCGACCTCGAACAGCTCGACCGCGAGCACCCCGACCACGCCGAGCTCGTCGGCCAGCCGCAGCGCGAGCCCCTGCGCCTGCAGCGCCAGCTCCTCCGAGAGCCCCGGCGCGGGCGCGACCACCTCGACGCAGATGCCGCCGGACTGCACCGTCTCGACCACCGGCCAGGCGGCTCCCTGCCCATAGGGCGACCGGGCCACGACGGCGGCGAGCTCGCGCCGCAGCGGCACGAGTTGCTCGGCCAACAAACGGATCCCGCCGGCCACGACCTCGGCCGCGTCCTCGGCGCCGTGCACGACCCAGACGCCCTTACCGTCGTAGCCACCGGTAGCGGCCTTGAGCACCAGCGGCCAGCCGACGTGTTGGGCGAACCCGCTGATGTCGCGGACCGTCGCGACGGGCGTGAAGGCGGGTACCGGGATGCCGAGCGCGGCCAATCGCTCGCGCATCACGACCTTGTCCTGCGCGTGGCGCAGCGCGGACGAGCCCGGGTGCAACGTCACGCCGTCGGCCTCGAGCGCCTCGAGCAGCCCTTCCGGCACGTGCTCGTGGTCGAAGGTGACGACCTCGCAGTCGCGCGCGAACGCCCGCAGGTCCTCCAGCGAGGTGTGCTCGCCGACCACGACGCCCTGCGCGACGAGCGCGGCGCTGTCATGCGTGGCGTCGGCGAGCACCCGCAACGACAGGCCCAGCCCTATCGCCGCCTGGTGGGTCATCCGTGACAGTTGGCCACCACCGACCATCCCGACGACCGGCAGCCCCATCGCTCCGCGGACCACCTGCCGGCCGGCGGCCTGCGGCACGGCGTTGCTGGCGGCGGACACGCCGGCAAACCTAGCGGGCGATCGGCGAGGTCCCGACCAGGCGGGCACCGAGCCGGGCGACGGTCTCCTCGCCGACGCCGAGCGCCATCGCCAGGCCGTGCGGGCCGCCGTACGCGCTGTCGACGTGGTCCAGGAAGCGCTCCATCGAGCCGGCCCTTGGCCGCAGGTCGTCGGCGGACAGGCCGGCCAGCCCTGGGCCGTACGTCGGCGAGGCCTGCAGCCGGGCCAGCACGGCCTCGATCCGCTCGGCGCTGCGGACGTAGTCGGCCACGACCGCGTCCCGGGTGACCCCGGCCAGCGACAGCGCGATCGCCACCACCACACCGGTCCGGTCCTTGCCGGCGGCGCAGTGCACCAGCGCCGGTCCGGTCGACGGGTCGGCCAGGACGCGCAGCGCTCGCGCCAGGTTCTGCGGCGCGTCCTCGAGGTAACCCACGTAGTAGCCGGTCATGTCGGTCGGCGTGCGGCCGGCCCGATCGGGGCGGTGCGGCACCGCGCGTTCCACCTCGGAGGAGTCCGGCTCGCCCTCCCACTCGGGGATGAGCGGCACATGGTGGTGCGCCAGGTCGGTCGCCCGCAGCGGACCCGGTCCCTCCAGATGCAGTTCGCCGGTGGTGCGCAGGTCCAGGACGGTACGGACCCCCAGCTCACCGGTCAGCCGGGCCACGTCGGCGGGCGTCAGGTCCTGCAGGTTGTCGGCGCGGACCAGGACGCCGCTGCGGGTCACCCGGCCGTCGATGGTCGGCAGCCCGCCGACGTCGCGCACGTTGGCCGCTCCCTCGAGGTCGATCCAGCTCACCGTGCCCGCCCTTCATCGTCGGTTCCCCGTTATCCCCCGACGGTAGGCTTTCCCGGTGGACGAACCGGAGCAGGGCTGCCCATGAGCCTGCTCCGAAGGCTTGAGGCAAGGGTCCGTAGCCTGTTCGCCGAGCTTGCGAAGTTCGGCACGGTCGGCGCGATCAGCTTCCTGGTCGACATCGCGATCTTCAACGCGGTGCTGACCGTGCTCGACAAGCCACTCACCGCAAAGATCATCTCCACGGTGTTCTCGGCGACCAACGCGTTCCTGCTCAACCGGGCCTGGTCGTTCAAGCACCGTGAGCGCACCAGCATGCGGCGCGAATACAGCTTGTTCTTCGGGCTCAACGTGATCGGACTGGCCATCGCGCTGCTGTGCCTGGGGATCTCGCACTACCTGCTCGGCTTCCAGTCGCGGCTCGCGGACAACATCGCGGCGAACGGGGTGGGCCTGGTGCTCGGGACGACCTTCCGCTTCTGGTCCTATCGCAAGTTCGTCTGGGCCGCGCCGCAGGCGGTCGAGGAGGCGGCGGGCGATGGCGACGCGGCCGCCCAGGCAGTGCTCAACTCTCCGCGCGGCGGAGCAGGTACGGCGTGAGCGAGCGATACCCCCGCACCGACCGACGCCGCAGGCGCCTCACCTCGTAGGCCGACTCGTCCGCCAGCGCCTGCGCCATCCGCTCGTCGACCAGCAAGCTACGCGTGCGCGCCTCGTCGGTCAGCCGGCTCGCGAGGTTCACCGGTTCGCCGAACACGTCGCCGACCCGCATCAGGACCGTCCCGAGCGCGACGCCGGCACGTACATCGGGAAGCTCGTCGTCCGCCGCGTGCGCCTCGACGGTGCGCAGCGCGACCTCCACGGCATCGGCCGGGCCGTCGGTGGTGAACATCACCGCATCGCCAAGCATCTTCACCACCTGACCGCCTGCTTCGGCCACCCGCAGCGCCGTCTCGCTCTCGAAGCGCTCCAGCAGCCGCTCCAGCGTGGAGGAGTCCCAGTGGCGCGTCGATCGGGTGTAGTCGACGAGGTCCACGAAACCGACGCAGCGCAGCGGACGGCCGTCCTCGGTCGCGCCGACGAAGGCCCGGGCGGTGGCCGCGGCGAACTGGCGGCGCCACACGTGCACCAGGATCTGCTCCAGGCGGGGCAGCACCTCGGCGGCGGACTCGGCGGCGGCCTGGGCCGCCTCCGCCACCGTCAGCCCCGGTCGCATGTCCCGGAAGGCCTCGACCTGCGACTCCGCCATCCGGGCAAGGTGCTGGCCCATGGACCGGGCCAGGATGAGCAGCGTGTCGGCATCCACGATGCCGCTGTCGCGCAGCGCCAGCGCATGGCGGAGCGCCGCGACGTCCAGGGAAGTGAATGCGCGCTCACCGGCGGGGACCTCGGCAAATCCCATCGCCATCCAGAAGGCCCGGGCCTGCTCCTCGGAAATCCCCACCGCGGCCGCGACGTCGTCCCGGGTCAGCTCGGACGGGGCACCGAGCAGCGCCGCCTCGATCTGCTCGTGTTCCACGGCGCGAGAGTAGGGCGCGGGCGCAACCCCGGGGACCCACGTCGAGCGGATCCGCATCCGGAGGCAACCTTTCCTGACAGGATCGCGTCCTAGCACCACGGGTCCGTCCGGTCCCGTCCCCGGAGGCCGCCATGCATACCGTTCCCGCCACTGTGCTCACCCTCGCGCTGCTAGCCGGCTGCGGCTCCGGGTCCGACGTCGGGTCGTTGACCCCGCCCTCCCCGTCGCCGTCCGGATCGGCAGTCCCGACCCCGACCCCGACGACCACCGCCACCTCCCCCTCCGGCACTGCCTCGGCCACGCCGGGCGCGCAGAGCGCCCGCGCCGTCTACTGGATCGGCGGCGCGAAAGACCCAATGGGGCCGCGGCTCTACCGCGAGTTCGTCCGGCGGCCCGACGCGGCGGATCCGGTGCGCGACGCCGTCGAGGTGATGCTGGCCGGCGAGCCGCGGGACCCGGACTACACCTCGCTGTGGGCCGACGGCACCACCGTGCGCGGCGTGCGGAAGGAGGGAACGACCGCGGTGGTCGACCTGTCGCAGCAGGCGCGTACGAACGGCGGGGGCTCGGCCTTCGAGGCGGCGACCGTGCAGCAGCTGGTGCACACGGTCACCGCCGCCGACCCGGAGCTGACCGCCGTGCGACTGCTCGTGGAGGGCGAGCCGATCCAGACCCTGTGGGGGTCGGTCGGCACCGACCGGCCGCTGACCCGGGCACCGGCCGCCGAGGTGCTCGGCCCGGTCTGGCTGGACCTGCCCGACGGCGGCACGCTCGACGGAGCGTTCGGGGGGACGGCGAGCGTGTTCGAGGCCACCGTGGACTGGCAACTGCGACAAGGTGACCGGGTGGTGCGCGAGGGCTTCAGTACGGCCACCATCGGAGCGCCCGGGCGCGGCGAGTGGACCGCGACGGTCAGCGCGCCGGCCGGCGACTACGAGTTGTGGGCCTTCGAGAGCTCGGCGCGGGACGGCCGGATGCTGTTCCTGGACAGCAAGCGGGTAACCATCACGGGCTGAGCCGCCGCAGGTGGACGACGTCACCCGCGGCGTACGCGACGCCATCGACGACCAGGTGCCCGGAGTCGTCGACGGCCTCGGCGATGCCCTGCACGGACGCCCCGCCCGGCAACTCCAGCCGGACCTCGGTGCCCAGGCTGCTGCACCACTGGCGGTAGCGCTGCTGCGCAGCATCGAAATCGGCGAGGGTACGGGTCAGCGCGCGCAGCACCGCCCGCAGGACGGTGCCCCGGTCGGTGGTGGTGGCGCCGGACAGCCGCAGCGAGGTGGCCGCCAGTGACTCCGCCTGGGCGGGCGGCAACTCGTCGGCCCGGGTGGTGACGTTCAGCCCGATCCCCAGCACGGCGGCAGCGGGCGCGGGCATCTCGACCAGGATCCCGCCGAGCTTGCGTCCCTCGACCAGCACGTCGTTGGGCCACTTGAGCAGCGCCTCGACCCCGGCGTTCCCGCGCAGGGCGTCCGCGACCGCGACCCCGGTCAGCAGCGGCAACCACTGCCACTGCGCCGCCGGAAGTTCCGGCCGGACCAGCACCGAGAAGGTCAGCCCGGCCCGCGGCGGCGAGAGCCAGCGGCGATCGAGCCGGCCCCGTCCGGCGGTCTGCGCCTCAGCCACCACCACCAACCCCTGCGGCTCACCGCGGCAGGCCCGTTCGGCGACGAGCGCGGTCGTCGAGCCGGCGCTCGCGACCACCTCCAGCCGCCAACCGTCCGGGGCGAGCGCCCGCTGCAGCGCCCGCTCGCGCAGCGGGGGGCGCGCCAGGTCGCTGAACGGGCGCGGCGTACTCACCGCACCAGTCTGCGGCTCTCGCGGTGACGGCGCCCCGGTAACCTCCCGACGTGACCGCCGAGCCCGCTGCGCCGAACGAAGCGGACCGGCACACCACCGCCGGCAAGCTCGCCGAACTGCGCCGCCGCACCGAGGCCGCCGTGCACGCCGGATCGCAGGCGGCGCTCGACAAGCGCCGCAGCGCCGGCAAGCACACCGCGCGCGATCGGATCGAGGCGCTGCTCGACGAAGGCAGCTTCACCGAGACCGACGCGCTCGCCCGGCACCGCGCCCGGGACTTCGGCCTGGACGCGAACCGCCCCACCGGCGACGGCGTGATCACCGGCTACGGCACGGTGGACGGCCGGCCGATCTGCGTGTTCAGCCAGGACGCGACCGTCTTCGGGGGCGCGCTCGGCGAGGTCTACGGCGAGAAGATCGTCAAGGTGATGGACCTCGCTTTGTCGACCGGCTGTCCGGTGCTCGGGATCAACGAAGGCAGCGGCGCCCGCATCCAGGAGGGGATCGCCGGCCTGGCGCTGTACGGCGACATCTTCTACCGCAACGTGCTGGCCTCCGGCGTCGTCCCGCAGATCAGCCTGATCCTGGGCAGCTGTGCCGGCGGGCACGTCTACTCCCCGGCGCTCACCGACTTCACCGTGATGGTCGACGGCGCGTCGGCGATGTTCATCACCGGACCGGACGTCATCAAGGCGGTCACCGGCGAGGTCATCGACATGGAGGACCTCGGTGGCGCCCGGACCCACAACTCGCGCAGCGGGGTAGCGCATTTCATGAGCGCTGACGAGGACGAGGCGCTGGAACTCGCCAAGGTCCTGCTGTCCTACCTGCCGAGCAACAACCTGTCCGAGCCGCCGCCGGTGGACGGGCCGGACGCGACCACCGAGCAGCGCGACCCGGCGCTGGACACGGTCGTCCCGGACAGCGACACCGCCCCGTACGACATGCACCGGGTGATCGAAGCCGTGCTCGACGACGGGGAGTTCCTGGAGGTGCAGGAGCTGTGGGCGCAGAACGTGGTCTGCGGCTTCGGCCGGGTGGAGGGCCGCAGCGTCGGCGTCGTCGGCAACAACCCGATGCACTTCGCGGGCACGCTCGACATCGACGCTTCCGAGAAGGCCGCCCGCTTCGTCCGCACCTGCGACGCGTTCTCGGTGCCGATCCTCACCTTCTGCGACGTGCCGGGCTTCCTGCCGGGCGTCGGCCAGGAGCACGCCGGCATCATCCGGCGCGGCGCGAAGCTGCTCTAC
>JBBSUR010000132.1:0-7040 GCA_038234255.1 Mycobacteriales bacterium
CGGACCGGGTCTTGGCGGACGGGGTCCTGGCCGGGGAACGACGGGGACCGGCCTTCACAGGCGGTGCTTTCGCAGTCGCCGTCCTGGCAGGAGTTGCGGCTGCCGCCGGCTTGGTGCGCGGCTTGGTGCGCGGCTTGGTCGCCGGCTTGGTCGCCGGCTTGGTCGCCGCCCTTGCCGCCGACTTGCGCGGAGCCGGCGGCGGGGGTGCCTGCGGCGCGAGTGCGCGTACCGCTTCCGGGAGGTCATCGATCCGCGGCGCCACCGGCCTGCCGACGGCTTGGCGGTAGCGCTCGGCATCGCGCCCGTCGCGACGCCGGGCCGCCGCCTCGCCGACGCGGCCCGCGAGCGCCGCCCGGTCCACCTTCGACAGTCCGGCGGCGAGGGTCTCCAGCAGTCCGGACAGCACGCTGTCGCGCTCTGCCTCGAGCAGCCGGTCCCGCTGCTCCAGGTATTCCACCAGGACCGCCCCCGCCCGGGACAGCTTGTCGGTGCCCGCGCCCAGTCCCGTCGCTGCCTCGTCGACGCCGCCGACCGCTCGGGCGAGCTCGTCGCGTACCCGCTCGAGCTGGGCCTGCACCTCCGAGCGGACCTCGAGCACGACCCCCTCGGCAACCGCCTTGGCACCCTCCACCACCTCGTACGTGCGGGTCGGCCACTCCGCACGGAACCCACCGATGGTCGTGTTCAGCTCGCTGAGGACCAGGTCGACGGCGGCGACGCCGGCCACGCCGCGCTCGCCCGCATCGGCGCTGCGGTTCACCGAAGCGGTGAAGGCGCCCATCCGGGCGACGAGGTCGACCGACGTGCCGGCCACGGCGTCGAGCCGTTCGGCGACCGTGCGGTACTTCACCTCGATCCGGTCCAGCAGGTCCTCCCGCAGCGCCCGGGTGATGTCCGCGACCTCCGAGCGGGTCTCGGTCATCGCGCCACGCAGCACCTCGGTGGTGTCGGTGTTGACGGTGACGAGCCGGTCCCGCAGCTCCTCGACGGTGCTCACGACATCGGTGCGCAGCGAGCGCAGCGACTCGCTCACCGCGGTGCTGGTGAGGGCGAGCTCATCGACCCGCGGGGCCAGCGTCTCGACCTCGTTCGCGACGTCACTGCGGATGACGGTGATCGCGGTCGCGACCTGCGCGCGTACCTGGTCGAGCCTGGTCTCGACGGCGGACTGCAGCCCGGCGATCCGGGAATCGACCTGCTCGTCGCGTAGCAGCAGGTCGGACTGCATGCCGTTGACGGTGGACCCGAACCGCTCCGCCATGCTCGCCAGCTCTGCCGAGGTCTGTTCCCGCCCCTGCGTGAGAGCCGCGGTCACCGAGCCGGTCAGGCTGGTCAGCGATCCGTCGAGCACCGAGCCCAGGCCGTCCAGCGCCTGGCCCACCGTGGCCGCCAGTGCGGTGACGGCCTCCCGGTCCTGCCGGGCCGCGCTCCGGGCAGTCTCCAACGCGGAGTGCATCTCTCGGCTGAGCTCGTCGTTGCGCAGGCGCAGGACTCCGGAGAGCCGATCGAACAGCGTTGTCTCCAGCTCGGAGAGCCGGGTCTCGGTGACGTCACGCAACCGGCCGACCAGCAACTCAGCCGAGTCGCGCCCCTCGTCGGCGATGCGCCGGTCGAGGTCGGCAACACTGGACGACAATCCGGTCAGGCTCGCGGTGGTGGTGCTCGCGCCGTCCCGGGCCAGGGCTTCCAGGCGCTCGGACTGACCGTCCAGCGCGTCCTCGAGCACGGCCATCCGCGACTCCAGCGCCCCCCGGATCTCCTCCAGGGCGGCCGAAGTGCTCCGGGCCGTGACGCTCTCGCGTTCCAGCGATGCGGCGAGAGAGGTCTGCAGATCCGATCCGACGCCGTCGATGCGATGGGCGACCGTCTCACCCAGCTGTGCGGTGAGTTCGTCGAAGCGCGAGATGGTGCGGACGGGAACCTGGTCGAGCCCTTCGCGCAACTCGCGGGACAGGCTCGGCAGGCCGTTGCGCACATCGTCCACGCGGCCACCGACGCTGTCGAGCCTCGTCGAAAGCTCGGCGACCCGGCGCACCAGCGTGCCAGTCTCGGTGCGGCTCGCGGCCACCGACCCGGTCAGCCGGCCACCAAGCCCCTCGAGGTCGCTGCGTACACCTCCGGTCTCGGCCCGCAAGGAGCTGACTTCGGCTCGTACAGAGGCGATTTCGGCGCGCAGGGCGCCGACCAGCGCCGCGACAGCAGCTCCCTCACCCTCCGGCTCGTCCACAGACGCGGCAGCCAGCAGCTCGATGCGTCGGGTCAGCGCGTCGGGTTCGTCGACGGTTGTCACACCACTCCCTGGTTCGAGGTGAGGGCAGCGTAGTGGCGAACAGGCACTCTCACAGCCAAGTCTGAGCCGACGGGTCCGGCCTGCGCCGGGCGGCGGCGTGACGCTCAGCCGACACGCGGCCGTAGGTGGTGTCCCGCTGACGCGGCCGCCGCCCGGCCGCCCGGACCATCGCCTCCAGCTCCTCGACCGACCGGCGCGAACCGTGCTGCGAGCCCGCCATCCGGCTGATGGTCTCCTCCATCAGCGTCCCGCCGAGGTCGTCGACCCCCCCGGCCAGCACCTGTTCGCAGCCGATCGGCCCCAGCTTCACCCAGGAGCACTGCACGTGGTCGATGCGCCCGTGCAGCAGCAGCCGGGCAACAGCGTGCACCGCGCGGTTGTCGCGCACCGTCGGTCCGGGACGGGCGATGCCGGCGAGATAGAGCGGCGCCGCGGTGTGCACGAACGGAAGCGGGACGAACTCGGTGAAGCCCCCGCTGTCGGCCTGCAGCCGGGCGAGCAGCTGCAGGTGCGCGACCCAGTGGTGCGGCTGGTCGACGTGGCCGTACATCATGGTGCTGGTCGTCGAGATGCCGAGCCGGTGCGCGGTCTGCACCACCTCGATCCACTGCGCGGTGGGCAGTTTGCCCTTGGTGAGGACCCACCGCACGTCGTCGTCGAGGATCTCCGCGGCGGTGCCGGGCAGGCTGTCGACCCCCGCCTCGTTGGCCGCCACGAGGAAGTCGGCGATCGACAGGTCCATGCGGGCCGCGCCGTTCACCACCTCCATCGGGCTGTAGGCGTGCAGATGCAGTCTCGGCGCGGCCTGCTTCACCGTGCGGGCCAGGTCCAGGTAGGCAGTGCCGGTCAGCCGCGGATCGATGCCGCCCTGCATGCAGATCTCGGTGGCGCCGACGGCCCACGCCTCGGCGGCGCGCTCGCCCACCTCGGCCAGCGAAAGGGTGTAGGCATCCGAGTCGGTCCGGCGCTGCGCGAAAGCGCAGAAGCGGCAGCCGGTGTAGCAGACATTGGTGAAGTTGATGTTGCGGTTCACCACGAAGGTCACGTCGTCGCCGACGGTGTCCCGACGCACCTCGTCGGCGAGTGCGCAGACCGCATCGAGCTCGGCGCCGTCGGCGGTCATGAGCGACTCGGCTTGCGCGGTCGTCAGCGCCGCCGGCTGGTTCCGGGCGATCCGCAGCGCCGCGGCGACATCGGTGTCGAGCCGGACGAGTTCGCGCGGGACGCTCTCAGCGATCGCCGCCCAGTCGCCGTAGACGGAGCCGAAGTCCGAGCGCCGGTCGCCGGCACGACCGACCGTGTCCACGGTGACGGCCAGGTCGGTGCGTCCGGACGATGTCAACCCGCCGTCGGGCTCCTGCCACGGCAGGGCTCGGGGCAGCACGTCGGCGGCCAGACCGTCCGGACCGCTCAACGCCGCGACATGCGCGGCGAGCCTGGGGTCGAGCCATGGCTCGACCAGGTAGGGCGGATGAGCCGTCAGCCGCTCCCGCAGGACGAAGCCGTGCTGCGCGGTCACCGCGGCGAGCGCCTCGATCTGTGGCCAGGGGCGTTCGGGATTCACGTGGTCGGGCGTCAACGGGGAGACGCCGCCCCAGTCGTCGACCCCGGCCCGCAGCAGCAGCCCGGTCTGCTCCAGGTCCACCAGATTGGGCGGCGCCTGCACCCGCATCCGGGGGCCCATGAGCACGCGGGTCACGGCGATCGCCGCCAGGTAGTCCTCCATCGACGCGTCCGGGGTCGAGCCCATCGCCGTGTCGCTCTTGGCCCGGAAGTTCTGGACGATGACCTCCTGTATGTGACCGTGCCGCCGGTGCGCGGCGCGGATGGCCAGCCCCGTCTCGGCCCGGTCGGCCAGCGACTCACCGATCCCGACCAGCAGCCCGGTCGTGAAGGCGATAGCGTGCCGGCCGGCGTCCTCCAGCACGCGCAGGCGTACGGCCGGGACCTTGTCCGGGCTGCCCCGATGCGCCGGGACGTCAGCGGTCGTCTCGAGCATCATCCCCATCGACGGTGCGACCGGCTTGAGGCGCTGCAGTTCGGCCCACGTCAGCACCCCTGGGTTCAGGTGCGGCAGCAGCCCCGTCTGTTCGAGCACCGCGATCGCACAGGCCCGGACGTACGCCACGGTGCTGTCGTAACCGGCGGCGTCGAGCCAGTCGCGGGCGACGTGCCACCGGTCCTCGGGGCGGTCGCCGAGGGTGAACAGCGCCTCCTTGCACCCCAGCGCCGCACCGCGCCGCGCCAGGTCGACCACCTGCGCGACACTCAGGAACGGTGCCGGCTGCCGGCCCGGAACCGTCGCGAAGGTGCAGTAGTGGCAGCGGTCACGACACAACCGGGTGAGCGGGACGAAGACCTTGCGGGAGTAGGTCACGATGCCCGGCCGGCCGGCGTCGCGAAGGCCGGCATCGCGGATCCGGCCGGCCGCGTCGAGCAAGGCGTCGAGGTCGGCGCCGCGCGCGCCCATCAGGACGGTGGCCTCTGCCAGGTCCAGCGACTTGCCGTCCCGGGCGCGCGCCAGGGACCTGCGCATGGCCGAGTGCACCGGGCGGGTCACGGCCGGCTCGCCGCGCACAGGACAGCCCCGGCCGGCAGCTGGACCCGGCCGCCGTCAACGCCGTACGACGCCCGGGCCACCTCGACGTACCGCCGCCGGGCCTGCGCTCGCTGCTGCGGAGCCGCCTGCGCCAGGACGGCGCCGGTGCGCGGGGTGGCGTCGGCGATCGCGTCGAACCACGCGCCCGGCTCCACCGTCACGGTCCACCGGACCCGCTGGACCACGACCTGCCGCCAGTGCGTGAACAGCCGCTCCAGCTCGACATCGGCCGCGAAGCGCGTCGAGTCCGGGCCGGGCGGCACGACGCCGAGCAGCCCCAGGTCGGCCACGACCGGGCCGAACAATCCGAGCGCGGGATTGGCGTCCGGCAGGTCCCACACCGTCAGCGCGAGCCGGCCGCCCGACCGCAGGACCCGGCCCAGCTCGGCGACCGCCCGCTCCGGCCGTGGCAGGTGGTTGAGCAGGTAGCCGGCGACCACGGCGTCGTACGCCCGATCCTTGAACGGCAGGTGCTCGACCGAGGCGGCGACCCCGACGACGCCTGCGCCGCGGGCGATCCGGAGCATCGCCGCCGACTGGTCGACCCCCGTCACCACCGCCCCCCGCGCGGCGGCGGCGAGGGCGACGAACCCCGGCCCGGTCCCGACGTCGAGCACGCGGTCGCCGGCGCACACCCCCGCCGCGTCGAGCAGGGCCGGCACGCTGCCGCGGGTGAGGTCGCCGAGCGAGACGGCGTACCGCGCGGCGCGGACCTCCCAGGCGGCGCGCTCCCAGGCGCCGAACTCGTCCAACTGCTGCTCGGAGTGCGTCGTCATGCCGTCCAGACTGGCAGGCACACTGGGGCCATGCCACCTCCGCACACCGACGGGCACACCAACGGGCACACCGACGGGGCCTGCGCGATGGCCCACGGCGAGATCCCCGCTCCGACCGGTGACCGGCGTCTTGTCGCGGTCTTCGCCTCACCCGTGGCCGTGCAGCTGATTCACCTCGCGGCCCACGTCGGTTACGACTGCGTCGTGCTGGACCCGGTCCGCGCAGTGGACGGCGTGCTGTCGGTGGCCGGCGTGGACGAGGCCGGCATAGATGAGTGCACCGATGTCGTCGTCACCGACCACGACCGCGCCGAGCTCGGTGACCTGCTCACCGCCGTACTCACCTGGCCGGCCCGCTGGGTCGGCGTGATGGGCAGTCCGCGGCACACCGCGCCGCACGTCGCCGCCCTGCAGGAGCGCGGAGTTGCGCCCGCCGACATCGCCCGGGTGCACCGCCCGATCGGCCTGGACATCGGCTCCCGGTCCCCGGCCGAGATCGCCGTCGCGACCGTGGCCGGACTGCTCGCGGACCGTTCGGGCCGGAGCGGCGGGACCTACCAGGCGCCCGGGTGAGGATCGTCGCCCTCGCGGGCGGCATCGGCGGCGCCCGGTTCCTGCGCGGCGTCCAGGCGGCCGCACCGACGGCGCAACTCACCGTCATCGTCAACACCGGCGACGACATCTCGCTCTACGGACTGCGCATCTGCCCCGACCTGGACACGGTGATGTACACCCTCGGCGGCGCGATCGACGAGGAGCGCGGCTGGGGTCGCGCGGGCGAGACCTTCGTCGCCAGGGCGGAGCTGGCCGCGTACGACGCCCCGGCCGCCTGGTTCGGTCTGGGTGACCGGGACCTGGCGACGCACCTGGTGCGGCGGCAGATGCTCGACGCCGGCTATCCGCTGTCGCAGGTGACCGCGGCGCTGTGCGTGCGGTGGCAGCCCGGGGCCACGCTGCTGCCGATGAGCGACGACCGGGTGGAGACCCACGTCCGCGTGGACACCGAGGACGGGGAGCGGGTGCTGCACTTCCAGGAGTGGTGGGTACGCCACGCTGCCGCCCTGCCGGCGAAGGCGATCGTCGCGGTGGGCGCGGAGACCGCGACGCCCGCGCCCGGTGTGCTGGCGGCGATCGCGGCGGCCGACGTGGTGCTGCTGCCCCCGAGCAACCCGGTGGTGAGCATCGGCACGGTGCTGCAGGTCCCGGGTGTCCGCGAGGCGCTTGCCGGGAAGCCGGTGGTGGGCGTGTCGCCGATCATCGGTGGCAAGCCGGTGCGCGGGATGGCCGATGCCTGCCTGACCGCAATCGGGGTCGAGACGACTGCAGCGGCTGTCGGCCGGCACTACGGCGCCCGGTCGGAAGGGGGGCTGCTGGA
>JBBSUR010000133.1:0-7039 GCA_038234255.1 Mycobacteriales bacterium
ACCAACTCCTCGCGCGCGCCGGCCCCGGTCCGATAGGCCGCCCGGCCGATCATGTGCGCAGCGACCGGCGCGGTGAGGAACTGGAACGCCGCGACGAGCAGCAGCTTCACCCGGTCGCCGCCGGTGTCGACCTGCAGCGCCGCGCCGACCGTGACCAGCAGCAGTCCGAGCGTCGCCGGCTTGGTGGCGGCGTGCATCCGGCTGAAGATGTCGGGCAGGCGCACCAGTCCCAGGGCGGCGACCAGGGCCAGCGCCACCCCCGACAGCAGCAGGACCGCGCTGAGGATGTCGGTCACGAGCCGCGCCGTTCGACGTAGCGCGCGACGGTGACCGTGCCGACGAAGCCCAGCAGCGCCACCGCGACCAGCACCGCGAGAAAATATCCTTCGCCTGTCAGCGCGGCGCCGACCGCGACGCCGGCGACGACGAGCTGCAGCAGGGTGTCCAGCGCGACGATCCGGTCCGGCACCGACGGCCCGAGGACCAGCCGCAGCAGCACCAGCACCGCGGCCAGGCCCAGGCCGACGAAGCAGACCGTCACGACGACGCTCACCCCCTGGCCGCCTGTCCGGTGTCCTCGACCAGCGCCTGGCGGCACTCCACCGAGCCGACCGCAAGGATCGCCAGCCGCTCCAGGTGCCCGATCGAGGCGCGGAACCGCTCGACCGCGTCCGGGCCGTCCCCGACGTCGAGCACGTGCACGTACAGCGTGGACTCCGGCCGGTCGACCTCGAGCGTCAAGGTGCCCGGGGTCAGCGAGATGGCGTTGGCGAGCAGGGTCAGCAGGCGGTCCGAGGCGCCGCGCACCGGCACGGCGACCACGGCCTGCCGCATCCGCAGCCGGGGCCGCAGCACCAGGGCGACCACGCGCAGGCTGGCCCGCACGAGGTCGACGGCGAAGAAGCCGAGAAAGCGCAGCAGCGCCAGCGGCCGGACAACGCCCTGGCTCGGCACCTCGGTGAGCGGCAGCAGGACCACCAGGCCGGCTCCGACCGCGAGCCCGCCGAGCACGTTCGCCGGCGTGACCGAACCCCACAATCCGACCCACACGACCGTCAACCAACCGACCAGGGGCAGGTGAGCAGCCAGCCGTCGTCCCGGCCCCAGATCGGTGCTCACGAGGTCACCAGCACGGCCTGCACGTAGCGGGCCGGCTCCAGCAGATCGGCCGCGGCCCGGCTGGTCAGGGCGTACAGCGGTCCGGCGATCAGCGAGATCGACAGCCCGCCGACGACGGCGAAGGCTGCGGCGCCGAGCATCAGCCGGGGGGTGCGCGCGATGCCGACCTGCACTGCGTCGGTCGGGTCTGGGTCCGAGACCACTTCGGCCACCCGCCCCCAGAACACGGTGCTCCAGACCTTGGCCATCGCGTACAGGGTCAGCAGGCTGGTGAGGATCGCGGCCCCCACCGCGACCAGCGCGAGCACCCCGCCGTCGGCGGTGCCGGCCTGGATCAGCCCGAGCTTGGCCAGGAAGCCCGACAGCGGTGGGATGCCGGCCAGCGACAGCGCGGGCAGCAGGTAGAGCACGGCGAGCACCGGCGCGACGTGCTGCAGCCCGCCGCTGCGCGACAGTGACGAGGTGCCTTCGCGGCGCTCGATCAGCCCGGCGACCAGGAACAGCGTCGTCTGGACGACGATGTGGTGCACCGTGTAGAGGATCGCGCCGGACAGACCGGCGACCGAGTACAGGCCCAACCCGAACAGCATGTAGCCGATGTGGCCGACGATCGTGAACGACAGCAGGCGCTTGAGGTCGTCCTGCACCAGCGCGCCGAGAATGCCGAACACCATGGTCAGCACGGCCAGGGTCAGCAGCACCGAGGCGGTCACGCGGTCGCCGGGGAACAGCAGCGTCTGGGTGCGGATGATCGCGTAGACGCCGACCTTCGTGAGCAGCCCGGCGAACACCGCCGTCACCGGCGAGGGCGCGGTGGGATAGCTGTCCGGCAGCCAGGAGAACAGTGGGAAAATCGCCGCCTTGATGCCGAAGACGACCAGCAGCATCAGTCCGAGCATCAGGCGTACGCCGTCGGGCAGCTCGGCGAGCCGCTGCGCCGCGTCGGCCATGTTGACCGTGCCGGTCGCGGCGTAGACCAGGCCGACCGCGGTCACGAACAGCGTCGAGGCGAGCAGGCTGACCACGATGTAGGTCATCCCGGCCCGTACCTGTGCCGCGCCGCCGTCGAGGGTGATCAGGACGTACGACGCGACCAACATGACCTCGAACGCGACGAACAGGTTGAACAGGTCGCCGGTCAGGAACGCCAACGCGATGCCCGCGGCCAGCACCAGGTAGCAGGGGTGGAACACCGCGAGGGTGGACCGTCGGCCGTCGGCCACCCCCTGCCCGATGGCGTAAAGCAACACCGACAGCAGGACCAGCGCCGAGACGAGCAGCAGCAGGGCCGACAGCCGGTCGGCGACCAGGGAGATGCCGGCCGGCGCCGCCCAGCCGCCGAGCTGCACGACGGCCGGACCGGCGGTGTCCGCGACGTGCAGCAGCCAGCCGGCGACGACCACTCCGACGGTGAGGGTCAGCACCGACAGCGCCCGTTGCCACCGCTGGCGACGCGACAGCAACACCGAGAGCCCGGCGGTCAGCAGCGGCAGGACGATCGGCAGCGGCAGCAGGACCCGGATCACAGCTCGTCCTCGGGTCGGACGGTCGCAGCTGCCTCGTCGGGGCGGCGGCGGGCGACCCGGCGGTCCTCGACGTCGTCCTGCACGTCGTCCTCACCGGTCAGCACCCAGCTGCGGAAGGCGAGCGCCAGCAGGAAAGCCGAGACGCCGAAGGTGATGACGATGGCGGTCAGCACCATGGCCTGCGGCAGCGGGTCGGCCGTGCCGGCGCCGGACGGGCCTCCCGCCGCGCCGATGAAGGGCACCCCACCGGCCGGCCCCCCCGACTGCAGCAGCAGCAGGTTCGCGCCGTGTCCGAGCAGGCCGAGTCCCAGCACGACGCGGGTCAGCGTGCGTTGCAGCAGCAGGTAGGTGCCGACGGCGTAGAGCACCCCGACGGTCAGCGCGAGGGTGAGGTTGCCGGTCACCGCTCCGCCTCCGCGCCCAGGGTGCGCAGCGCGCCGAGGACCAGTCCGACGACCACCAAGTAGACGCCCAGGTCGAACGACAGCGCGCTGACCACCTTGACCGCCCCGAGCACGGGCAGGTGGAGCGAGACCTTGGCGCTCTCCAGGAACTGCCCACCGAACAGCCAGGCCGCCGCACCCGTGCCCGCGGCGAGCATCAACCCGGCGCCGAGCGGGACGCTCGGGTCGACCGGCACCGCGGCCTGCAGCGCCGCCCGCCCCCCCGCGATGTAGCGCAGCACGAACGCGCACCCGGCGACCAGCCCGCCGACGAAGCCGCCCCCGGGCTGGTTGTGGCCGGCGAACAGCAGGTAGAGCGAGAACACCAGCACGGTGTGGAAGACCAGCCGCACGGTGGTCTCGAGCACGATCGAACGGCGTACGGGGTCGAACTGCTCGGCGCCGGGCAGTCGCGGGTGCGCGCCGCTGTCGACCGGTGACCGGTCGGCGGGTTCGTCGGCAGCCAGGGGAGACGGTCCGCTCACGCGAGCACCTCCGGCGCGGGGGTGTCGGGCGCATCCAGCGCCGGTCCGTCCGCGGCGGTCATCGCCGTCTCGCCGTCGGACCGGGCCGCCCGGCGGCTTCGACCGGCGAGCACCAGGCTCGCGACGCCCATGGCCGCCACCGCCAGCACGGTGATCTCACCCAGGGTGTCGAAGCCGCGGAAGTCCACCAAGATGACGTTGACCACGTTGCGCCCACCGGCATCCGGCAGCGACTGGTCGAGGTAGGCCTGGGAGGCCGGCGGCGCCGTCCGCGCCTGACCGCTGACCAGCACGGCGGCGGTGACGAACGCGCCCACTGCGAGGGCGACCGCCAGGCGTGCGCCCTGACTGATGCGCAGGCGGTGCCGGGTGAAGGTGGCGGGCAGCCGGCGCAGCACGAACACGAACAGCACCAGGGCCAGCGTCTCGACGAGGAACTGCGTCAGGGCCAGGTCCGGCCCGCCCTGCAGGACGAACAGGACGGCGATGCCGTAGCCGACCGCCCCGACGGTGAGCACGGCGGTGAACCGCCGGTGGGCCAGTGCGGTGGCCACCGCGGCCACCGCGATGACGACCGCGACGAGCGGCTGCAACGGCCGGTCCCAGGCCTGGACGTCCGCGGTGAGGCGCGTCCCGGCGAGCAGCGACACTCCGGGAAGCAGCACCACCATCAGCAACACGGTGCTCAGGTAGACCGGGAGCGAGCCAGTCTGCACCACCGCGGTGACCCGCAGCGACAGCCGGTCCAGCCCGCGCAGCGTGGCCGCGTAGGACCGATCGGCGTCGACCGCCCCGAGCACCCGGCTGGACCGCCGTTGCAGGTGGCGGACCGGTTCGCGCAACACGAACAGCGCCGCTCCCAGCGCGAGGGTGAGCACCGACCAGCCGAGGGCGGCGCTGAGCCCGTGCCACAACGCCAGGTGCTCGACCTGCGCCGGCCGGCCGTAGGAGTCGGCGTAGGCCTGCACCAGCGGGTCGGCGAGCCCCGGCACCAGCCCCAGCAGCAGACCGCCGGCGCCCAGCACCGCGACCGGCCCGATCAGCCCCACGGACACCGCCTGAACGGCGCTCGGCGCACAGTCCGGCTTGGTCGCGAACGCCCCCCACACAAAGCGCGCGCTGTAGGCGGCGGTCAGCACCGAGCCGACGAACAGCCCGGCGAACACGGCGCGGTCGGTTCCGTTGCCGTGCAGGAATGCCTCGTACGCCGCCTCTTTGGAGATGAAGCCGAGCAACGGCGGGACGCCGGCCATCGACAGGGCGGCGAGCGTCGCGAGCGTCGCGAGCACCGGCAGCCGGCGGCCGACGCCGGACAGCTCACCCAGGTCCCGGGTGCCGGTCGCGTGGTCGACCGCGCCGACGGTCAGGAACAGCGTCGCCTTGAACAATCCGTGGGCGAGCAGCAGCGCCGCGCCGGCGAGCGCCGCCTCCCGCGTGCCGGCACCGAACAGGACCATCAGGAAACCGAGCTGGCTGACGGTGCCGAACGCGAGCAGCCGCTTGAGGTCGGTCTGTCGCAGCGCCCGCCACCCGCCGATGACCATGGTGGCGAGCCCGACCGTGAGGACCACCGGTCGCCACACCGCGACGACCGCGAAGGCCGGCGCGAGCCGGGCGACGAGGTAGACCCCGGCCTTCACCATCGCGGCGGCGTGCAGGTAGGCCGAGACGGGGGTCGGCGCCGCCATCGCGCTGGGCAGCCACGGATGGAACGGCACCTGGGCGCTCTTGGTGAATGCGCCGACCAGGATCAGCAGCAACGCCACCGACACGGTGCCGCCGCGCGGCGGGTCGGCCAGGATCGCCGACAGCGACGCGGTGCCCGCTGCCTGCGCGAGCAGGACGAACCCGACCAGCATCGTCAACCCGCCGAACGCGGTGACCAGCAGCGCCTGCTGCGCAGCCCGGCGACTCTCGGCGTCTTCGTCGTCGAAACCGATCAGCAGGTAGGAGGTGACGCTGGTGAGCTCCCAGAAGACGTACAGCAGGATCAAGTCGTCGGCGAGCACCAAGCCGAGCATCGCTCCGGCGAAGGCGGTCAGCACTCCGGCGAACCGTCCCACACCGGCCTGGCCGGCCGGGAAGTAGCGCGCGCAGTAGAGGAAGACCAGCGTCCCGATACCCGAGACGAGGGTCATGAGGAGCAGCGCCAGGGCGTCCAGGCGCAGGTCGAGCGTCAGACCCAGACCGGGCACCCAGGCGGTGGTCGAGGTCGGCGCATTGCCGTCGAGCACCGCCGCCGCCTGGGTGGCCGCCCACACCGCCGCGGCGCCGGGCGCGATCGCCACCAGCACGAAGACGTTGCGGCCCAGCCGCGCGCCGGCGGCCGGCGCGACGAGCGCCAGCGCCAGGTGCAGGGCGAGCAGGGCGAGCACGCAGCCTCCGGGGTCGGCGAAGCAGAGGACCCCGGGGGCTCGCAAGCCCGGCGAGGTCGCCGACCAGACTTCCCGGCGCACCGCACGCGACCCTACCGGCTCCTGCCGGGCGGCCCGACAGCCCGATGATCGGGTTGCCGTGTGACCGGGCCGGCGTCCGGGTAGGGCCGGAACCGGCGCGCACCCGGCGGGCCGGCAGGTCGGTGTCATCGGAGGAGCAGTGAGCGAGCAGTCAAGTTCCGGCGAGCCGACCCTGGGGGAACTGGTCGCTGCGGCGACGAAGGACTTCTCTGCGTTGGTCCACCAGGAGGTGGCGCTGGCCAAGGCTGAGATCAAGCGGGACGTGGCCGCGGCCGGCAAGGGAGCCGGCCTGTTCAGCGGCGCCGGGATCGCCGGGCTGCTCGCGACGGTGTTCCTGTCCGCAGCGCTGGCGTACGGCATCGCCGGCCTGCTCGACACCTCGGTCGGCTGGGGCATGCTCGCCGTCGGGGTGCTCTACCTGGTCGGCGCCGGACTGCTGGCTCTGCTGGGCAAGAAGCAGATCAGCGCGGTCGGCCCGCCGGAGCGGACCATCGAGACGGTCAAGGACGACCTCGAGTGGGCCAAGCATCCGACCCGTACCACCTGATCGCTGCCGGACGGACGGCCGACCGCAGCCTGCCGCGCGGTCTGCCGAAAGGGCCGAATCCGCTGTGGCACCCTCGCCGTATGCCGACCGTCGAGGAGTCCGTGATCCTCGTCGACGGTCCGTGGACCCATCGTGAGGTCGCCGCCAACGGTGCGCGGTTCCACGTCGCGGAGTGCGGCCCGGCTGATGGGCCGCTGGTGCTGCTGCTGCACGGCTTTCCGGAGTTCTGGTGGTCCTGGCGCCATCAGCTGGTCGCCCTGGGCAACGCCGGCTACCGCGCCGTCGCGCCGGACCTACGGGGCTACGGTGCCTCCGACAAGCCGCCGCGCGGCTACGACGCCTACACGCTGTCCTCCGATGTGGCTGGCATGGTGCGCGCACTGGGCGCCCGCGACGCCTTCCTGGTCGGGCAGGACTGGGGCGGGGTGCTTGCCTGGACGGTCGCCACGCTGCATGCCCGGGT
>JBBSUR010000134.1:0-7001 GCA_038234255.1 Mycobacteriales bacterium
ATCGTCGGCTGTCTTCGGAGTTCGCGCGGCGGTGTCCTCCGTGGGGGACGCTGGCGCGGTGTCCGTCACGCTCGCGCTGGCGCTGGTGGATGCCGCTTCCGGCGCGTGCGACCGCTCCCCTGGCCTGACCGGAGCCGCCGAGCAGGCGGCTGATCGTGACCGTGCGCCGCTGCGGGTTGCCGAGCCGGTCCCGCAGCTTGTGTGCTGAGGACCCGTCGGTGGAGCGGGCAACTCAGCGGCTCCCGTGAGGTCTCATAACTCATCGAACGGTGCGTCTGCAGAGAAAACCGTTTCGGCCACGACTTGTAAACACATTCGCCGACGACGCTCGTCGAGGACCCGCTGTCGTCTTAGTAGCCCTCGATTATGAGCCGTACGGGGGCGCGACTGGCGCTGTCGCGGCGGCGGCCGGCCACGTCTGCACCGCGTGGAAGGTCCGACGGACCGGGCAGGGACAGGCGCACCGGCGAACCGGAAGCCCTTCAGTCCGTTGCCACGGCTTGCGTGCCGTCAGGCGGGTAGACCGTCAGGCAGCGCCACCCAAGGAACTCGTCTGAACAGGGAGCGGCTAACCATGGCTCGGCGTTCAGTCACCGTACGTCCACTGGGCGGCGGGATCGGCTGCCTGGCGATGATCGTCTTTCGGTGCTGGCCTCGGTTTTGCTGACTGTGCTGTTCAAACATGCTGTTGTAGCGACCGTGCGCTGGTCGGTCTTGCGCCACCGCACGATCGACGAAGGCCACAAGGTCGTCCGCGACAGCCGAGGCCCTCGCCGCAGCCTGACTTCCCAGAAGTCGAAGTAGCCCGATGAGGCCGTCTGCGGCTGGTTGGGTGTGAGCGTGTCGATGACGCCTTCCACGGCCTTGGTGAGGATGCGTCCTCGCTGCGTCGGTGAACACCGCGGCGCTGCCTGGGAACGAGCAGGTCCTGCTCCTTGAGCGCGGGCTTGCAGGCAAGAACGCGCAGTAGGGCTGCGGTCATCGACAGAGAACCGCAGCCGGGACAAGCGCGCGCAAGGTGGGTCAGGAACCGGCACCGGCCGGCGGCGGGATCTTGCAGGAGTTGAACTGGCTGTCGTAGAAGCCGCCCTTGCTATCGCAGCTCTGGAGCGTGCGTAAGGGGCCACTGGTGGCGACGTAGATGATGCTGGCGAGCAGAGTCATCGCCAGCACAAGGCCGATCCAGAAGCTTCTCGGCTCGACCGGGAGTTCCTCCCAGGTCAGGCGGTCAGCCACGATTTCTCCTCGGATCGGGTGCCATCCGGCCAGCAACGGAACGTCTTCTTACGGTAGTCGGAGCGGGCAGCCAGGAACCTGAGCGGTAGCGTGAGCACCAGTTGCACGCGCCCTGCAGGATGTGGCCCACCTGCCCATCCCCTGCGCGCTTGACGAGGTCGCGCCGGAAGGACTCACGACGGAGTCCTTCCGGCGCTGCCCTATCTGATGTGCCTCGGCTTGTAGGCCGGAGGCGGCAGGACGACGCCGAACGCCTTGTCGGCCAAATCAGCCGCCTGCTGCCAGGCGTCCACGAAGCTGTCGAGTGCCTCGCGGTCGTTGAGGTAGAGCAGCAGCCTTCCGACGCGGATGGCGATCTGGCCGTGTCCAGGGCCTGCCCGAGGAGTGACGGCTTGAACCCGAACCTCCTGCATCCCCAGCAATGATCAGAACCTATGGATGGGGCTCGGCGGGTGACGTGAAAGGGCGCACCTTCGCGAGGATGATCCGAAGTCCAAGAAGCTTTGATCAGGTCCGGTTGCTCGACGCGCTGGTCCGTGAGGGTGCTCGGCAGATGCTGGCCACGGCCTTGCAGGTCGAGGTCGCTGCGTACGTCGATGCGTACGCCGATCTGCTCGATCCCGATGGGCGGCGGCTCGTGGTGCGAAACGGCTCGCACGCACCGCGGGAGGTGATGACCGCGGCGGGGGCGGTGCCGGTTCGGGCGCCGCGGGCAACGACAAGCGCATCGATCGCGACTGGCGAGCGGGTCCGGTTCAGCTCGGCGATCCTGTTGGCCTGGGCGCGCAAGTCGCCGAAGGTGGCTGAGGTCGTGCCGCTCAACGGTGGTCAGCTGCTGCCACTGCTGCTCGGAGGCACGCTGGCCCGGACTGCACCAGGCTCAACAGCGTGCGCTTCAGGCCTCGTCACTGACCCACCATTCCACCCCAAGCTGGCCGGGGGACAGATCCTCCTACTCCCGTGGCCGCAGTCAGCGGGGCGCCGAACGGAAAGGATCTTGACCGAACCGTGGCGCGTCGTGACAACCGTGGGCACCGCGCCGGCAGGCGGCTACGGGCACGTCGTCGTTTCACGAGTGCTCGCGCGCACCGCACGGTCAGCGGCATTATGAGAGATCGACGCTCCTCCATCCAGAAGGCCGCTCTGTTCGACGGATGCTCACGCCCGTGATCGCACCCGCCCCGGCGTGCGCGGCCCGCTCAAGGGTGTAGGTGCGCTCCATCTGCCCGAACGACGCCAGCAGCACGACACCGGTCCATGCTGGCGCGAGAGGCAGGTGACACTGAAGCGGTGCGAGTACTCGGAAGGTCAGCGCTCGGAAGGACTGCGGTCGCTCTCGCGCTCGTGGCGTCGGCACTCGCCGGCTGCTCGGGCGACGCGGAACCGATCGACGGCGTCGACCGGTGGTACGCGCAGACGGCCGACGCCGTGGCCGCGCAGGGTGGCGCTCCCGATCCCGTCCGCACCCGCACTTGGGCGATGGCCTGGTCGGCCGCCGACCGGGCGATCGGGTCCGGCTCCTCCGTCGCCGGTGTCGACGACGCCGCGCTGGCCGGCGCCGTGCACGACGTGCTGGCGGCGCTGGTCCCGGACCGCCGCGCCGCGCTCGACGCCGCGCTGGGCGAGACCGTCGAAGGCCTGCCGGACACCGACGCGGTGCGCGCCGGTGTGCTCGAGGGTCGGCGCGAGGCGGCCGCCGTGCTGGTCGAGCGCGAGGGCGACGGGCTCACGACCGACGAGGTGAACCGGCCCTACCCCGGTGTGCCGTCACCCGGTCCGGGCGACTACGTACCGACGCCGCCGGACTTCGCGCCCGGTGAGCAGGCGGGAGAGGGCGACGCCCGGCCGTTCCTGCTCGACGAGGTCGACCGCTTCGATCCCGGACCGCCGCCGGCGCTGGACAGCGAGACCTATCGCCGCGACCTGGCCGAGGTGCGCGCAGTCGGCCGCGACGTCAGCACCACGCGCACCGCCGAGCAGACCGAGGTCGCCAGGTTCTGGGGTCCGTCGCTGGTGGCCGCCTTCACGCCGCTGGTCGGTGACGCTGTCCGCGGCCTGGACGCCCGCACCGCCGCCGGGCTGCTGTCGGACCTGCACCGGGTCAGCCTGGACGCCCAGTTCGCCGTCTACCACGCCAAGTACGTGCACCTGTTCTGGCGTCCGGTCACCGCCCTGCAGGCCGGCGACGCCGCCACGCCCCGGATCCCCGACTGGCTGCCGCTGCTGCCCACCCCGCCGCAGCCGGAGTATCCGAGCGCGCACACCAGCATCGCCGCGGCCTACGCCGCGGTGCTCACGTCGCGGCTGGGCGCCGGTCCGGCGCAACCGCTCGCCCTCACCTCCGGCGGTGTCACCCGCACCTTCTCCAGCTGGGAGCAGCTGGTGCGGGAGAACGTGGACGGCCGGGTGTGGGCGGGCGTCCACTACCGGAACAGCGACCTGGTAGGTGCAGAGCTCGGTCGACAAGTGGCGGCCTACGACCTGGAACAGTCGCGCTGACAGGCAGACTGCTGGCCGGTCCAGTTCGTCGGGGACGTCGGGCTCGAAGTAGGTCGAGGTAGGGAGCGGTCCAGTAGCCGAATGTCAGCCGCGGCACCTCGCGCGGCCGCAGGCTTGCATGGTTCAGCGGCGCTTCTGGTGTGGGAGATCGAACTCGCTCCGCATCCGGTGCAGCAGAACAGCGGTCGGCGTCGGCGCGCTCCGGCTCACCTCGACTGCGCCGACGCGGGCGTCGGCCCTGTTGCCCGCTCGGTGGGCGACCACGATCTCCGCCTGCCGCCTGCCGTCGCAGGCGTCGGCAGGCGGCGCGACAGACCTGCCTCTACCCTACTCCCTGGGAGTAGCGAGGACTGGAGCAGGAGAATGATAGAGCGCACTGCCGCGCAGCAACCGGCGCGCGCCGAGCGCCGCCGTAGGATCGGCGTCACCGGCGCGACAGCCGGGTCCTGGGTCAGCGGCTCCGGGACGGACGGGTCGTCCAGCACGGCAGTGGCCACCGCCGATGGGGTGCACCGCCCCGAGCAGGGCAGGGCCGCTCGGGTCGCGAACCGGGCGCGGGACACGATGGGCTTCTCGATCGTCGGGCCGGGGAGGTTCATCGGCTCGGGTCATCCGGACTTCCGCGAGGACGACGTCCGCCCGCGCTTGCTCGGTCTGATCGAGTCCGACGACCGCGGCGAAACCTGGGACCGGATCAGCCTGCACGGCAAGGTCGACTTCCACGCGCTGACCGCCGACCACGGCAAGGTCTACGGCTACGATCCGACGTCGCAGACGCTCGTGGTGAGCCAGAACCGCAAGGACTGCGACCGCCGGTCGACCCTGCCGATGGCTGACTTCGCCGTCGACGCGGCTGAGCCCGACCCCCTGCTCGCGACGACGGAGCGTGCTCTGGTTCGCAGCATGGACGGTCATCGCCGGTGGCAACTGGTCGTCGGCGCCCCGACCCTCGTCGTGCGCACCTGGTCGTCGCGGGGTCAGCTCTACGGCGGCACGCCGGACGGGACCGGGCAGCGGTCGGAGGACGGCGGCGTCACCTGGGGCGAACGCGGCACCGTGGGCGCGGAGCCGGAGGCGATCACGATCGACGTCCGCGACGACAACGAGACGCTGGACGTCGCGGCGACCGATCGCGGAATCCGCACCAGGGATGACCAGGGCCGGACGTCCACCACGCGACACTCCGAGTGAGACCGCCCGCTGTCCTGAGCCGCCTGGCCGTCCTCGCGGTGCTGGCAACGGCGTGCCTCCTGGGGGCCGCAGGACCGGCCTCGGCGCACCCGGCACTGGTCAGCAGCTCTCCCGGGGCGGGGTACGCCGTGACGGAGGCGCCCCGCCAGATCACGCTGGCGTTCAACGAGCCGGTGACGTTGGCGGGCCGCCCGCTGGTCATCCGGACGGCCCAGGGAGAGCCCGTGGCACTGCTCGTGGCGACGACCGAGCAAGGGGCCGGCCTTGTCGCGACCCCCGCGGCACCCCTTTCCGTCGGCGGTTACGAGGTGGCCTATCGCGTGATCGGACAGGACGGCGACCTGATCGCGGGCACGTTCGCGTTCGGCGTCGCGACGCCGGTCGGAGCGGCCGGAAGCACCGGTCGCGCCGGAGTGTCCGGCGGGGCGCCGGAGTCGGTCCCAGCAGGGACGGCGGCGCTGCGGGGCCTGCTGTTCCTGGGCGTCGCGGTCGGGCTCGGCGGTGCATGGCTCGCCTGGCGGGTCGACCACGCGACCGGGGGCCTGCCCGGCCCCAGACCGCTGCTGCGGGTGGGATCTGCAGTCGCATTCTTCGCCACCCTGGGTCTGCTCTCCGGGCTCGGGGGCATTGGCGGCCTCGTCGGCGCCGCGACGGGGCCCGGCGTCGGACGGCTGCTCGGTCTCCAGGCGGTCCTGCTGGCCGTGGCGGTCGTCACCGCGCGCCGCCCGGGCCGGGGCGCCGCCGCGGCGTTGCTGCTCCTGGGCGTCGTCGGGCTGGAAGGAGCGCGGGCGCATCCCGCCGAGGTCGGTGGCCCGCTCGGGGCGGTCCTGACGGTGACGCACCTGCTCGCGGGGGCGTTGTGGCTCGGCGGGCTCGTCCACCTGCTGCGGGTCACCGCCGCGTGGCGCGTCCGTCCGAGGGCCGTCCGGGTCGCCGTCGAGACCTATGCCCGCAACGCGCTGGTGCTGTTCATCGTTGTCTCCGTCACCGGCACTGTCAGCGCCGTCACGCTTCTGCCCCACCTGGACGACTGGACCGGGACGACCTACGGGCGGCTCCTGCTCGTCAAGCTCGTTGTCTTCCTGTTCGTCGTCGTGCTGGCGGTGGCGGTCCGCGCCCGGCTGCGGCGAACGAGCCCTGCGCTCTCGAGAGAGCCGGCAGTGCCGGCGCCCCGGCGGCCCGTGGGCAAGCTCGCCGCGGTCGAGACGGCCGCACTCGCCGCGGTCGTACTGGCCGCCGCAGCCGTCACGACCGTCACCCCGTCGCGGCTCATCCCGGTCTCCGCCCTGCTCGCCGCGCCGGTCGGTCCGACGGTCCGGGTCGCCGAGCGCGTCCTTCAGGTCAGCGTCTCCGTCGTCGCCTCCAAGGGTCGCGTCGAAATCCGCGCCGACGCGCCCAACGACGGCACCGCGGTGAGCATCCGGCTGGACGGCGAGGTCGCCGGACCATCCGGCGGCGCACGCGCGCTGGACCTCGACAACTGCGGCCCCACGTGCTGGACCGGACCGGTCGCCTGGAGCCCCGGGACGAACGTCCTTGCGCTCCGGGTGGCGGCCGACCGCTACGACGCCGGCCGCGTCTCGATCCCGGTGCCATGGCCGGCCGTCCCCGCGCCCGGTCTGCTCCGCCGGGTCCAGGACGCGATGGGGGCGCGCACCACCATTGACATAGTCGAGACCGTCACGTCCGGCTTCGGCACCGTGCTACCCAACCGATTCCGACTTACCGGGCAGGAGTTCCTCGCCGACCAGTCGTGGGCCGAAGGCGGCGCCACCGATGCGACCGTCGCCGAGCAAGACGGCGGCAGGACGCTGCTGTTCGCCCTGCCCGCCCTGGGCTACCACTTCGCCCTGCGACTCGACGGGCAGGACCGCATCGTCTCGGAGCGGATCGTCACCCCGAACCACCTCCTCACGCGGGAGTACAGCTACCCGTGACGCACCGGCTCGGCGGCCCGCGCCGGTCCCGGCTGTGAACGACCCGGCGGCGAGCGCGAGCAGGCGGCGTGGCAGACGCAGCACACGACCGGCAGGCGAGCAGCGTCCGCCAGCCGGCGTCGGCCCAGTCCTTGCGGC
>JBBSUR010000135.1:0-6927 GCA_038234255.1 Mycobacteriales bacterium
GGGGTCACGGGGCGAGTTTGTAACCCAGGCCGCGGACGGTGACGACGTGGGCCGGGTTCGCCGGGTCGCGCTCCACCTTGCGCCGCAGCCGCCCGACGTGCACGTCGACGAGCCGCTCGTCGCCGTAGACGTCGTAGCCCCACACCCGGTCAAGCAGCTGCTGGCGCGACAGCACCCGACCGCTCTGGTCGGCCAGCTCGCACAGCAACCGGAACTCGGTGCGGGTCAGGTGCACCTGCTCGCCTGCGAGCAGGACCTCCCCGGCCTCGGGACGCAGCTCGATCTCGCCGAACTGGCGCACCTTGGGAGCGCCCTCGCCACTGCCGCTCGCCCGGCGGCGCAGGGCCCGCAGCCGGGCCGAGAGCTCTTTGACTGCAACGGGTTTCACCACGTAGTCGTCGGCGCCGGCTTCGAGCGCGGCGACGACATCGTGCGTGTCGTCCCGTGCGCTGACGACCACGATGGGGACGTCGCCGAGCCGCCGCATCGCCCGGATGCAGTCGAAGCCGTCCATACCCGGCAGCATCAGGTCGACCAGGACGAGATCAGCCGGGGACGCTCGGTGCTCGGCGAGCCCGGCCTCCGCGGTCGCGAAGTCCCGGACGGTGTAGCCCTCGTCCTCGAGGGCCAGACGCAACGACAGCCGGATTCGGTCGTCGTCTTCGACGATCAGGAGTCGAGGCACGGCACCATGATGTCAGGGCCGGCGTCGGAGCCGTGGCCGATGCCGGCGCGGTCGGCGAGACCACGGCCGGGGAACGCCGCAGCGACGACGGCGACCCCGTCCGGCAGCCAGCGCGCGAGGCGGGTGCATCCGAGTACGGCGAATGCCGCGGTGTCCTCCCACGAACTGAGCCCGTCCAGGTCGACGACCAGCCGAGAGCAGCCGCACTGCACGACGTCGGCGGCGGCCCGGAGCACCTGTCGCGCCGCGTCGTCGTCGAAGTGTCCGGACAGGCTCAGACGGGCGGCTCCGGCGGACGGGGCATCGATCGAGAGGTTGAACACGCACAGCAGACTCGCCGCCTGGTGCGACATCCCGGCAGCCGTCGGATGACGGTCCCGTGACGGGGCAGGGTGCTGCGGGTCAACTCCGGGGGCCGTCACCGGACCGTCACGCGACGGCGTCCGGACCGCCACCTCGACGGGGCACCGTCGGCGACAGCCTCAGTCAGGAGCCCACGTGAGCATGTTTGCTGCCCCGCGCACCACCCCGTTTGCTGCCCCGCGCACCACCCCGTTTGCTGCCCGGCCCACCCCGCTCGCCGCACCGCCCACCCCGTTCGCCGGCCCGCCGAATTTCCACGCCGGCGCCTCGCCGAAGCCCCACTCTGCGATCGCCGTCACGATCGCCGGCGACATGGACATCTCGACCGTGCCCCGCCTCCGTGAAGAGCTCGGAGGAGCAGTGGCCGCCCGACCGGACACGGTCGTCGTGGACCTGTCCGACTGTCCGTTCGTCGACGCAACCGCCATGACGCTGCTGCTCGAGACACACCGCCAGGCGTGCCGGTCCGGGGTGCGCCTCTGCCTGCAGGGCTGCTCCCCGCGGGTGCTCCGGCTGTTGTCGCTCACCAAGTTGCGCGGGGTGTTCGACCTCGCTCCCTGATCATTTGGCGCGCCCGCCGGCCCTTCCCTGATCACTTGGCGCGTTTTGGCACCGGAAGGGACGGATTTTCGCCGGCTGATCAGGGAGGGCCCCCGTCGAGCGCCAGTTGATCAGGGAGGGCTCCCGACCGGAGCGCTCCAGGACTCCGGCACCGCTCCCGCAGCGACGCTCCGAGCTCAGACGGCGCCGGCCGCCAACGCCTCGGCGGTCGCAGGATCGTCATCCATCGGCGTGACGGCCGGCAGGCAGGTAAGCGGCGGCGTGACGAACTTGTAGCCGACGTGCCGCACGGTGCCGATCAGCTGCTCCTGTTCGGCGCCGAGTTTGGCCCGCAGCCGCCGCACGTGCACGTCGACGGTGCGGGTGCCGCCGTAGTAGTCGTAGCCCCACACCTCCTGCAGCAGTTGCGCCCGCGTGTAGACGCGTCCGGGGTGCTGCGCGAGGTACTTCAGCAGCTCGAACTCCTTGTAGGTCAGGTCCAGTGCCTGCCCGCGCAGCCGGCAGGTGTAGGTGCCTTCGTCGATCGTCAACTCACCGGCGCGTACGACGCCGGGGTCAGCCGGGCCGGAGTCGGACTTGCGGCCCAGGGCCAGTCGCAGGCGGGCATCGACTTCGGCCGGTCCGGCGGTGTTCAACAGGACGTCGTCCACCCCCCACTCGGCGGTGAGCGCGACGAGTCCGCCCTCAGTGAGGACGACGAACAGCGGCGCTGTCACGCCGGTGGTGCGCAGCAGCCGGCACACCGACCGGGCGCCCGCGAGGTCACGTCGCGCATCGACCAACAGCGCGTCGTGCTCCGGCGCCGACAGCAGCGCAGAGACCTCCATCGGGGCGACCCGGACCGGGTGGCCGAGCAGGCCCAGGGCCGGTAGGACGTCCGCGGAGGGCGCCATCGCGTTGGTGAGCAGGAGCAAAGTGGCCATCGGGGCGCCTCCGCCTGGTGTCCCGGAGGCCGAGAACCGTCGTGGGGAGAGGCGCCATTGCCTCGTGAACCTGGCGGCAAGGGTAGCGCAACACCGATGTGACGTCCGATCCAGCAACGGGCCGGCGACGGTCGGGGCAGGATGAGTGGCGTGAGTTTCCCACCTCCTCCGACGACCCTGCGCTTCTGGGCCGCCGCCCGGACCGCAGCCGGCGTCCACTCCGAGCAGACCTCGGCAGCGACGCTGGCCGAGGCGCTGCAGGGGGCGCGCTCGGTCCGCGACGACCGGTTCGGCCAGGTGCTGTCGGTGTGCTCCTTCGTCGTGGACGGCACGCCGGTGGGATCGCGTGACCCGGCCACGATCGCGCTTCCCGGAGGAGGGCTGGTCGACGTGCTGCCACCGTTCGCCGGCGGCTGAGCGCGCCGCTGTGCCTGCGGTCCGGCCTGCGGTCTGGGCTGCGTCCGGTCCGCGTCTGGCACGATCAACGGGTGACCAGACGGGTGAGCGGTGGTGCCGCGGGCAAGGCTGCTCCGCCAGATCCACCGGTCTCCTCGGATCGGCCGCCGGTGCGCCGGACGCGGACCGCGGCGGCGAGCCCGCCGCGCAAGCGTCCGGCCAGTCGGGCTGTGCTCAGCAAGGACCCCAAGGCCCGCGAGTGGGCGGAGACCGCAGATCCGGACTCCGAGTTCTCCCCTGCGCAGCGCGAGTCGGACAGCGCTGCGGCCCCGGCGGTCGATGCGAGCACGGCGCGGTTCGGGGCGCGCGAGGCGGCGGCCCGGGCGCTGTCCAACCAGGACACCGCCGTGTTCACCCGCCCGAACTTCGACGAGCCGCGTCGGGAGCCTGCTCGGCGGTACGGGACGTCGCATGAGACGTCCCGTCCGACGCAGCGCGAGACGCAGTACGAGACGCAGTACGACGCGCCGGCCGAGCCGCGCCGCCCGAGCCGCGCCAGCAAGCCCGCCCGGCGACCGCCGATGTTGGTCCAGGGACTGTGGCCGGCGCTGCTCGCGGGCGGGCTGGCCCTGTCCGCGTCCTTCGGGCTCTACCCGTTGGCGGCCGCTGTCCTCGGCGTGCAGATCTTCCTGATCCTCGGCGCGCTCGCCCTGCTGGACGCCCCCGCCTCGGGCGGGGCCTTCCTGCTGTCGGCGGTAGCGGCGGTGGCCGCCGACGCGGTGGTGCTGCTGGAGGACGGCAGCGTCTCCAACCTGGCCGGGGTGGCGGCCGCCGGACTGATTGGCTCGCTCGCCCACCAGTTGGCGCGGCGCGGTCGCAGCCGGGTGACCGAGTCGCTCGCCGACACGCTCGTGGTGCTCGTCGTCTCGGTCGGTGCGGCGTGTCTGGCCGCGCTGTACCAGGTGCAGGGCGGGCCGGTGGTCCTGCAGATCAGCTTCGCCTCGGCCGGGGCCGTGCTGTTCCTTGGCCGCCTGGGGGATCTAGTCGCCCGGCGGCCGGTGCTTGCCGTGGGGTCGACCCGAGGCTGGTTGGGGTTGCTGCTCGGACTGGCGGGCGGCGTGGCCGCGGCGGTCGCGGTGGCACAGTTCTCCGGAGAGCCACCGCTGCGCGCCGCCGTACTGCTCGGGCTCGTCGTCGCCTCGACCGTCGCCACCGCCGACCTGGCGGTGGATCTCGGTGCCGCCGAGCTCCGGGCCGGCTGGCGCGACGCCCGGCGGGTCGCCGCGCTGCAGCCGACGGCGCTGCTCCTGCCGTACGCCGTGCTCGGTCCGGTCGCCCTGCTCGCCGGTCGGCTCCTGCTCGAGTGAACGCTCACCGGGTGAGGGTGGGGGTCTGAGATGCGTAAGCTGCTGTTCGCGCTGCTCGCCGTGGCCGTCCTGCTCGCGGTCGGGGACCGAGTCGCGGCCGCGTATGCCGGCCGGGCGGTGGCGGAGCAGTTGCAGCTGGCCGCCGGTCTGGCCGAGCAGCCACAGGTCGACGTGCGCGGCGTGCCCTTCCTGACCCAGGCGCTGCGCGGCCGGTACGAGCGGGTGGAGGTGTCACTCGTCGATGTCCCAGCGGGGCAGATCAGGCTGGCGGAGCTGACCGCAACCCTGTCCGGGGTGCTCGCCCCCCTGCCTGACGTGCTGGCCGGCGACCTGAACGAGGTCCCGGTCGACTCGGTGCAGGCGGAGGCGCTGCTGGCGTACGACGTGCTTGCCCGGCGCTCGGGCAGCCGCCAGCTCACCGTGGCGCCGGCAGGTGATCGGCTGCGGGTCCAGGGCAGCGTCCGGGTGCTCGGCCGGACGGTGAGCGCCACCGCCATCAGCACGGTGGCCGTGGACGGCGACGCGGTCGTGGTGACCGCGGAGGCGTACGAGGTGGGCAACGCGCTGGCCGATGCGGTGCTGACCCGGGCGCTGGGCGGCCAGTTGGATTTGCGCCTGCCGGTGACTGGGCTGCCGTACGGGCTGCAGCTCGAGAGCGTCAGCATCGAGCCGGGCGGTGTCCGGCTGGGGGCGGGCGCGCGCGATGTGGTGCTGCGTCCGCCGCCGGCCGGGGTTCCCTGAGCTGAGCGGCCCTCCCTGATCCATTGGCGCCGCGGACCGGCCCTCCCTGATCCATTGGCGCCGCGGACCGGCCCTCCCTGATCATGTGGCGCCGCGTACCGGCCCTCCCTGATCATGTGGCGCAGATTCGGCTCAGATAGGCGCTCAGGACGCCACTTGATCAGGGAAGGGACGATTGCGCCGGGTGAGCTCCTCCAGCGATGGGGTCCGGAAGCCGACGCCGGGCACGTCGGGCCGGCCGGCAGCGAAGCCGAACGCCTGTCGAACCCGCCGCCCGAGCTCCCGTCGTCGCGACCGTTGCCAGGCGTCGTCCCACGTGTTGCGCACCACCTCGAGCCCGCACGCCCGCAGATCCTCCTCGCGGAGCTTCTCCAGCCGGAGCGCACCGGGAGCGTCGTACTTCAGCATCCCGTCGGCCTCGCCCACGGTCCGCTGAGCCCGCCACAGGAAGTCGACGATGGCCACGAGGCGACCGTCCGGGGCGTACACCTCGACCTGGGTCTCCGGTGGCGGTAGCCCTTCTTCGAGGTAGGCCACGCGGGTGATCGACTCGAGCGGCGTCTCGGCGCGGCCGTCGGCGAATCCCGCTACTGCTGCGGCCCGCCGGCCGCCGGGCCAGTCCGCGCACAGCCGGGCCGCGTCCCGCAACTCCGCAGGCGTCAGGCCGGCCCGCAGCGCCGAGTCGGCAGTGACGACGCCGCTGCGGAAGTCCGTGGTGCGGGCGACATCGCAGGCGGTACGCCCCAGCGCCGTCACCGGGATGCCGCCTCTGGTCAGCAGCGCGTTCGGGGGGAGGGTCGCGACGTACACCTGCTTGGTCGCGGAGGTGTCGCCGGCGAAGCGCGGAGTACGGGTCAGCTGAGGCCGTCGGGGCGGGTCGCCGAGTAGTGCCAGGCTGAGGACCAGGGCGCCCGTGCGGTGGCTTGCCGCGACATCGAGCTTCTGCGCGAGCACGCGGGCGGCAGCCTGCAGGACGTGGCGGGCCAGCGGATCGTCGAGGACAGCTTCGAAGATCGCCGCGGTCGTGTAGATGCCGTGACGCAGCGGCACCCACTCCTGGCGGCGCAGGTGGGTGCGGATCTCGGCGTCGGTGACTCCGGCCGCGAGTGCCTGGGCGCGGCTGAAGGCTCCGCCCTGGGTAGCGGCCAGCGCCGCGATGTTCTTGTGCATGCGGTCGACGGTGCATCGTCAAGGGGGCCCGCGCGCCGTTGCCCACAGAACGCAAAGTTGCCCACAGATGTGCCGTCGCCCGGGCGCCCTCCCTGATCACGTGGCGCCGGGAGGGGTCCTGAGCCGGCCCTCCCTGATCACCTGGCGAAATTGCGGCCGAAATCGGGGCGAAACTCGCCAGTTGATCAGGGAGGGCGCTCCGGGGGCGCCGGTTGATCAGGGAGGGCGCTGGAGGGGCGCCAGATGATCAGGGAAGCGGGCCCGGCTCCGCGGCGTTGCAGCACCCGTGACCGGCCTGCTGCTCCTGTGCGCCGCCGTGACGCTGACCGTCGTACTCGGCGCGGTGTACCGGGCGCGCGACGGTCGGCTCCGCGACGTGACCAGCCCGACCGGCCCCACCGCCGCCGGCCCCACCGCCGCCGCCCCCGGCCCCGCCCTCGCCGGCCCCGCCGCCGGCCGAGCCCCCGGGGCGGCCGGCCCCACCGCCCCCGGCCCGACCGGTCCCCCCCGAACAGCCGCCCGGCCAGACCTGCAGCACCTACTCGCCAACCTCGGCCGACCCCCCGGCGACCGGGCCACGCTGCTGCAGTTCTCCAGCGCGGTCTGCGCCCCGTGCCGCGCCACCCGGCGCATCCTCACCGAGGTGAGCGCCATGGTCGACGGGGTCGCACATGTCGAGATCGACGCCGAGAAGCATCTCGACCTCGTACGCCGGCTGCAC
>JBBSUR010000136.1:0-6916 GCA_038234255.1 Mycobacteriales bacterium
GCGCTCGGTGACCGGGTGTTCGTGCTGGGCCACCACTACCAGCGCGACGAGGTGATCGCCTTCGCCGACGTGACCGGGGACAGCTTCCGGCTCGCGCAGCAGGCCGCGGCCCGGCCGGAAGCGGAGTTCCTGGTCTTCTGCGGCGTGCACTTCATGGCCGAGTCGGCCGACATCCTCACCGGCCCGAACCAGGCGGTGCTGTTGCCCGACCTGGCCGCCGGCTGCTCGATGGCCGACATGGCCAGCTTCGAGCAGGTCGAGCGGTGCTGGGAGGACCTGGTCGCGGCGGGCGTCGCCGAGACCACGGTCCCGGTGACCTATATGAACTCCAGCGCCGCCATCAAGGGCTTCACCGGTCGGCACGGGGGGACCATCTGCACCTCCTCCAACGCGGCCCGGGCGCTGCAGTGGGCACTGACCCGTGGCACCAAGGTGCTCTTCCTGCCCGACCAGCACCTCGGCCGCAACACCGCCGTCCGCGAGCTGGGCCTGACGTTGGAGGACTGCGTCGTCTACGACCCGCACCGGCCCGGGGGCGGCCTGACGGCCCAGCAGCTCCGCGACGCCACGATGATCTTGTGGAAGGGGCACTGTTCGGTGCACGGGCGCTTCACCGCCGAGACCGTCCGGGAGGTCCGCGAGCGCATCCCTGGTGTGAACGTCCTGGTGCACCCGGAGTGCCGGCACGAGGTCGCGCAGGCGGCGGACCTCGTCGGGTCGACCGAGTTCATCCTGCGCACCCTGGACGCCGCGCCCGCCGGCAGCGCGTGGGCCATCGGGACCGAGCTCAACCTCGTACGCCGGATCGCCAAGGCCCACCCGGACAAGACGGTGGTGTTCCTGGACAAGACGGTGTGCTTCTGCTCGACGATGAACCGCATCGACCTGCCGCACCTGGTGTGGACGCTGGAGTCGCTGGTCGCCGGACGGGTGGTCAACCGGATCACGGTCGAGCCGGAGACGGCGCGGTACGCCAAGGCCGCGCTCGACCGGATGCTCGCCCTGCCCGGTCGGTAGGGCCCGCTCAGTAGGGTGCACCCGTGAGTTCTCCCGCCGGCAAGGGTCGGCCGACGCCGAAGCGCAGCGAGGCGCAGCGGCGCCGCACGGGGCCGGTCGCGCCGCCCCCGCAGACCCGCAAGGAAGCGGCCCAGCGGGCCAAGGAGCGCGCCGCCGCGTCCCGGACGCGGAGCAAGGAGGGCGCCGCCCGGGGCGAGGAGCGCTACCTGGCCAAGCGTGACGCCGGTCCGGTCCGGGCCCTGGTCCGCGACGTCGTGGACGGCCGACGCAACGTCGGGGTGCTGCTGCTGCCGCTGGCCGCGCTGCTCATCGTCGCCCAGCTCTCCGGCAACCGGCGCATCCTCGACCTGGCCCTCACGGTCTGGCTGGCCGGGGTCCTCGCCATGCTGGCCGACATCGTGCTGATCGCGCTGGCGATCCGGCGGCGGGTACGCGCCGAGCACCCGGACGCCACCAAGATGACCAACCACGCGGCGTACGGCCTGCTGCGCTCGACGGTTTTCCGGAAGTTCCGGCTGCCACCACCGCAGGTGTCCCCCGGGCGCGCCAGGGCCGACTGACCGACGTACGGTCGACGCCATGGAGTTCCGGCGCCTCGGGCGCAGCGGCCTGAAGGTTTCCGAGATCAGCTACGGCAACTGGCTGACGCACGGCTCGCAGGTGGAGGCCGAGCAGGCCACCGCATGTGTGCACGCGGCGCTCGAGGTCGGCATCACCACTTTCGACACCGCCGATGTGTACGCCGGGACCAAGGCCGAGTCCGTGCTCGGGGAGGCGCTGCGCGGGACCCGGCGCGAGTCGATCGAGCTGTGCACCAAGGTCTACTGGCCGACCGGTCCCGGGCAGAACGACCGCGGCCTGTCGCGCAAGCACATCCTGGAGTCGTGCCACGCGTCGCTGAAGCGGCTGAAGACCGACTACGTCGACCTCTACCAGGCGCACCGGTTCGACTACGAGACGCCGCTGGAGGAGACGCTGCGCGCGTTCGACGACCTGGTGCGGACCGGCAAGGTGCACTACATCGGCGTCTCGGAGTGGACGGCGGGCGAGATCGCCGCTGCCCTGGAGATCGCCGGGCAGCTGGGGCTGGACCGGATCGTGAGCTCGCAGCCGCAGTACAACATGCTCTGGCGGGTCATCGAGCCGGAGGTCGTGCCGCTGTGCGAGCGGGAGGGGATCGGCCAGATCGTCTGGTCGCCCATCGCGCAGGGCGTGCTGACCGGCAAGTACGCGCCAGGAGCACCGCTGCCGGAGGGCTCGCGGGCCACCGACCCGACCGGGGCCGGCTTCATCCAGGGCTTCCTGCGCGAGGAGGTCCTGGTCGCGGTGCAGCAACTGCGGCCGCTCGCCGACGAGGCCGGGCTGACGCTCGCGCAGTTGGCGATTGCCTGGGTGCTGGCGAACCCGAACGTCTCCTCCGCCATCGTCGGGGCGACCCGGCCGGAGCAGGTGCGCGACAACGCCGCCGCCGCCGGCCGGATGCTCGACGCCGACCTGCTGACGGCGATCGACGAGGTGCTCGGTGACGTGGTGGTGCGCGACCCGGCCAGGACGGCGAGCCCGGCCCAGCGACCCTGACCCGCCGCACGGTCAGGCGCTCAGCAGCATCGGGCCGTACACGGTGCGGTCGCCCTCCAGCAGTGTCACCTGCGCGACACCGGCCTCCAGCAGCTGCCGCCAGAACTCGCCGACCCAACTCTCGGCATCGGCCTGGCTCGGAAAGGACTCCTGCACGGGCGCCGACTCGTCCGGAACGACCGTCGCTCCGCTCGCATCCTCGTAGCGCCAGCTCCAGTTCATGTACGGCTCCTCGGCTCGGGAGGAGCCAGGCTCGCAGATGCGGTTGGCTGTCCGCCATGTGCATCCGCGGCGTCGGCTCCGGCGACCCGCCCCCGTGAGGCTGTTCCCCGTCGAGGCACCCGAACCGCTGGCACCGGTCGACAGGGCGACGCTGAGCCCGCTGGGTCGCCTCGGGCCGGCCCTGGTCTGGCTGGCGACGGCACAGGGCGCATGGCCACCGCACGTGCCGCGTGCGGTGCGGCGCGTCGTCGTCGACGGCTCGGGCTCGGGCTCGGACGAGGGCGCCTTCGAGCACGGAGTCGCGCAGGCTGATGAGATAGCCGACGCAGCAGTCGATCTGGTCGTGCTCGGAGGCGAGGCCGACCCCGTCGCGGGGATCGTGGCCGCCGCCGTCCTGCTCGGGCTCGAACCGGTCGAGGCGGTGGGCACCTCGGTGGACACCGCCGTCGACGGCCGCGCCTGGGCCTCGCTCACCGTCGGCGTCCGGGACGGACTGCGCACCACCCGGGTGCACCGGCGCGACCCCGCCGAACTGCTCCAGGCGATCGCAAGCCCGGCGCTGTCGCACGCGACCGGCCTGTTGGTGCAGGCGGCGGTGCGGCGTACCGCCGTCATCCTTGACGGCTCGCCGCTGGTCTGCGGGGCTGCACTGGTCGCCGAGCGACTCGCCCCAAGAGCAAGGGCCTGGTGGCTGGCGGGCCAGGCGCCGCCCACCCCGGCCGCCCGGCGCGCCCTGGACGACCTCGGCCTTGCGCCGCTGCTGCGACTGGAGTTCGCCGCCGCCGCGGGCGCGGAGCTGGCCCGCTCGGTGCTCGAGCAGGCAGTCGCCTTGGTTGACAGCGCCGGTTCGTCCGCCTGACCTCAGTCCGCCGCCACGGCGGCGATCACCGCCCGCGCCGCCTCGGCGGTCGACATCGTCGCCATGTCGAGCACCTGGTCGGCGACTTCGGCGTACAGCGGCTCGCGCTCGGCGGCCATTTCTCGCAGGACCGTCGCCGCGTCGCCCACCACGAAGGGCCGGTGACCGGGGCGGGCCACCCGGCGTACCAGCATCGACATCGGGGCGCGCAGCCAGACGACGTGCCCGCCGAACCGGAGGCGCTCGCGGTCGCGCGGGTTGAGCACGATTCCCGCTGCCACCCCGGCGACGAGCGGCGCGGGCAGGGACAGGGTGAGAGTGAGGACGTCGGACTCGGCGGCCCGCAGTCGTTCGACGCCGTGGTCCGCCAACAGCTCAGCGGCGGTCGACCCGGTGCTGCGCTCGAGCAGCACGTCGTTGTCGATCGCCGGCCAGCCGGTGGCCACCGAGATCGCCTGTCCCACCGTCGACTTCCCGGACGCCATCAGCCCGACAAGCAGGACCCGCGTCACGCGTCAGCGCACATGCGACGGTACGAACGGCGGGCGCACCACGCGCATCCGGCTCGGCCGACCGCGTACGTCGACATCGACCTCGTCGCCCTCGCCGACGGAGGCGTCCAACAACGCCAAGGCGATCCCGATCCGCCGGGTCGGCGAGAACGTGCCGCTGGTGACCTCACCCACGAAGGCCTCGTCGGAGGTCACCGTCATGCGCGGGCGCGGGATGCCCCGGTCCAGCGACTCCAGTCCCCACAGCAGCCGCCGCGGACCGGCCTGCCTCTCCTGTACGAGCGCCTCGCGGCCCCAGAACCGGTCCTTGTCCCAGCCCACCGCCCAGCCGGCCCGGGCCTGCACGGGGGTGACCTGCGCCGAAAGATCCTGGCCGTGCAGCGGATAGCCCATCTCGGTGCGCAGGGTGTCGCGCGCCCCGAGCCCGCACGGCAGCACCCCGAGCGCTGCACCGTGCTCGAGGAGCGCGTCCCAGATCGGTCCGGCGTCCGCCCATCCCGGCAGCAGCTCGTAGCCGAGTTCGCCGGTGTAGCCGGTGCGGCTGACGATCACCGGCCGGCCCTGCCAGTCCGCCGACGTGAACGACATGTAGTCGTGGCCGGTCGGCAGTCCGATGGCAGCGACGAGGTCCGCGCTGCGCGGGCCCTGCACGGCGAGCACCGCGAGGCTGCGGTGCAGGTCCTCGACCTCCAGGCCGGCCGGCGCATCGGCGTGGAGCCGGCCGACGACCTGGCTCGAGTTGGCCGCGTTGGGGACCAGGAAGATCTCGTCGTCGCTGCGGACGTAAGCGATCAGGTCGTCGACGACCCCCCCGGTCTCGCTGTCACAGCACAACGTGTACTGCGCCTGGCCGCGGCCGATCCGGCCCAGGTCGGCGCTGAGCCGATCGTTGACGAACTCGCGGGCGCCGGGTCCGCGTACGACCCCTTTGCCCAGGTGGCTCACGTCGAACAGGCCGACGGCCTCGCGTACCGCCGCGTGCTCGCGAAGGACCCCGCCACCGGGATACTCGATCGGCATCTGCCAGCCGCCGAAGTCGGCCAGCTTGGCGCCGAGCGCGACGTGGCGCTCGCGCAATGGGCTCTGCTGAAGCTCGGTCATGGTGCACGGAACCTACTTCGTACGAAGGGCGAGCGCTGCGGCCAAGCCCGCCAGGTCAGCGTCCTGCACCCAGGCGGCGGTCGAGATCCGGAGCACCGGACCGGTCAGGTCGTCGGCGCGGCTCGCCGGTATGGCGGAGGTGACGAAGCCGTCCTCGAGCAGACCGGCCCTCGTCGCGACCGGGTCGCCGCCGACCAGCGTGGTGATGCCGGTCGGCTCATCGACCGGCTCGCGGACCTGCCAGCCGGCGACCCCGGCCAGCACCGTCCGGGTCTGCACCGTCAAGCGCTGCACGAGCGGCAGCAGCTCCGGAGCCCACTGCTGGACCGCCACCGAGAACCCGACCCGGCCGGCGATGTGGGCCTCCTGCGCCTCCCAGCGCCGCATCCCCGTCCCGTGCGTGGGCGCCAGCGTCGGCGGTTCGACCAGGGCCGCCTGCACGACCGGGTCGACCACCGCGAAGCCGACCCCGCGCGGACCGCACAGCCACTTGCGCGAGGTGCCGACGTACGCCGCGCAGCCCGGCATCACCACCGCTTGGCCGAGTGACTGCGCGATGTCCAGCAGCAACGGCGTACCGGAGGCGAAGACGTCCGCGACCGGTTGCGCGATCCCCCGCTGACTGGCCACCTGCGGAAATGTCAGCAGGTCCAGATCCGCTGGCACGTCGACGATCCGGCCGACGTCGTCGACCGGCAAGCCGACCAGGTGCCAGCCGCGTTCGGTCGCGAGCCGGCGCAGCGCACGGGCGTTTGCGCCGTACTCGCTCGGGACGGTCCCGATGCGGGCGCCGGGCGGCAGCGGCCAGGCGGCCAGCAGGGTCGCGAACGCCGTACCGGCTCCGTCCAAGAAGCAGACGTCGTCCCCGGTCAGGCCGATCATCGTCGCGAGTGCGCCCCGGCCGGCATCGACGACCGGCTCGGCTTGCTCCTGCGCGACGTAGGCGCCGAGCAGAGCTTCCCGGTGCAGATGCGCGATCTCGGCGTCGAGCACCTCGCGCGAGGGTCGACCGCTGCCGGCCACATCCAGATGCACGATTGAGGTCGGCGAGCGGGCGGCGATCCACTCGGAGGTGGGCATGCGGTCATCCTGCGCCACGGGCCGCTCGCGTGGCCAGGAGCGGGAGGGACTGATCGGCGATGCTGGATCGCGCCGACAGCGTTCCCGCGGGAACGTCGGGTGCCTCGGGCGGCTGCCGGCGCCGGGCGCCGACGCGGGTTCCAGGCAGCGCGTGTAACCCGACGGAAAACACTGCTTTCGTGCCGCAAACCTGGTGGACCCAGCGCGTGTCGCGAGCCGGTGGGCAGGCGGCGCACGGGAGTGTTGCCACACGGCGCAACATCTGCCGAATGTTGCTCTCTGTGGCAACACACCCCGATTCCCGATGCCGACCGACCAGCGACCCAGAAAAGCCGATCTCAGGACCGGACCGACAGGCTGACCCCGTAGTCGCCCGCGTCGTCGGTCCACCACCGCTGCAGCTCCAGCCCGGCGGCGGATACCTCGTCGCGTACCCGCTGCTCATGGAACTTGGCGCTGATCTCGGTCCGTACCTGCTCGCCCTCGGCGAACTCGACTGTCAGGTCAAGGGCGCCGAGCCGAACGGTCTGCGCCCGCAGGGACTCCA
>JBBSUR010000137.1:0-6885 GCA_038234255.1 Mycobacteriales bacterium
GAGCGGCCGGTACTCGAGGAGCCGGTGCTCGAGGAGCCGGTACTCGAGGAGCCGGCGCGCGAGCAGGCGGCTCCTTCGCCGCCGAGCCCGCTGGCTCCGGCGGCCGCCCCGGCGGCGTCCCCCGTCGTGGCCGTGACGGTGCTGAACAACTCCACCCGAACCGGCCTGGCCGACCGGGCCGCAGCCCGGTTCGAGCGCGGCGGGTGGCCAATTGCCCTCGTCGGCAACTTCCGCGGGCAGATCCCGGTGACGACCGTCTACTACGACCCTGGCCTGGAGGTGTCGGCCCGCGCCTTCGCCGCCGCGTTCGACGGCATCGTCCGGGTGCGCCCCCGCTTCGCCACGCTCCCGGCCCGCGGCGTGGTGGTCGTGCTCACCCGCGAGTTCGCCGCCTGAGTTGCCGCTGTCCCGGACGGGTAGGCAGGGGTTGTGCAACGCCTATGGGTAGTCCTGCTGCTCGGTCTGGCCGCGTGCTCGTCCGGCGGCACCGAGACCAGCGCGGAGGCGCCGGCCACCGACCTGGTGATCGAGTTCGTCCCCGCCGAGGGGGCAGCGCCGCAGCGCACGACGCTGACCTGTGAGCCCGCCGGCGGCGGACATCCCGACGCCGAGCAGGCCTGCGCCGACCTGATGCGCTCGGCCAACCCGTTCGCACCGCTGCCGGCGGACGCGATCTGTACCCAGGTGTTCGGCGGTCCGCAACGGGCGACCGTCTCGGGCACCTACCGCGGTGAGCCGGTGCGGATCGAGCTGTCCCGGACCGACGGGTGCCGGATCGTGCAGTGGGACAGCTTCGGCGCTGTTCTCCCCCCGCTCGGGTGACCCCCCGTGGCGCCGCAGGTCTGGCCGCTCTGCGGGCCGACCCGTCGAGGTCGGTCGTGGCGCTGGACTACGACGGCACCCTGGCCCCGATCGTCCAGCGGCCCTCGGAGGCCGTGCTCGCCCACGGCGCGCTGGACGCGCTGAACCGCCTCGCGCCACGACTGGGCACCCTCGCGCTGGTCACCGGGCGGCCGGCGGACGTCGCCGTCGAGATCGGCGGCCTGGCCGGTGTCGAGTCCCTCGTCGTGCTCGGTCAGTACGGCGCGCAGCGCTGGACCGCGAGCGGCCTGGTGAGCCCGTCACCGCTGCCGGGGATCGAGGCCGCCCGCCGGTCGCTGCCGCCACTGCTGGCCGTCGAAGGAGCCCAGTTGGAGGACAAGGGGTTGGCGCTCGTGGTCCACACCCGCGCCTGCCCCGATCCGGCCAGCGCGCAGTCCCGACTCACCGTCCCGGTGCGCGAGGTGGCCGAGGCGCTCGGGCTGGAGGTCCACGCCGGACGTTTCGTGCTGGAGGTGCGCCCGCCGGGGTTCGACAAGCGTGGCGCGCTGCTCTCGCTGTGCGAGCCGGCTCCCGCAGCCGTGCTGTTCGCCGGTGACGACCTCGGCGACCTGCCGGCGTACGACGCGGTCGACGAACTGCGGGCGGCGGGCGTGCCGGGAGTGCTGGTCTGCAGCGGCAGCTCGGAAGGTCCGCCGCAACTGCGGGAACGAGCCGACCTCGTCGTGGACGGTCCGCTCGGCGTGGTGGCGCTGCTCGAGACCCTGCTCCCCTGACGGACCCGACTACCGCGCGGCGCGCCGCTCGGCGTAGGCCGCCAACGTCGCCACCTGGGCCGGGTCGAGCGAGGGGCGGACCACCAGCAGGGCCGCCTCCAGGTGCGCGCCGGTGACCGTGGTGGCCTGCATCGACTCGCGCATCGCGGTCAGCGCCGCCTCGCGGATCAGCGCGGTGCAGTCCGCGCCCGAGAAGCCCTCGGCGCGTACGCCGAAAACCGCCAGGTCGACGTCGGCCGCCAGGGGCACCGGCTTCGCTGCAGCGGTCAGGATCAGCGTCCGCGCGTCGGCGTCCGGAGGCGGTGCGTAGACCAATCGTTCGAGCCGGCCCGGCCGCAGCAGCGCCGGATCGACCAGGTCCGGTCGGTTCGTCGCCCCGATCACCACGACGTCGCGCAGGCTCTCCACGCCGTCGAGCTCGGTCAACAGCGCAGCCACGACCCGGTCGGTCGTTCCGCCGTCCGTGGACTGCCCGCGCACCGGTGCCAGCGCGTCGATCTCGTCGAGGAACACGATCGAGGGCGCCGACTCGCGGGCCCGCCGGAACAGCTCGCGCACCGCCCGTTCGGACTCCCCGACCCACTTGCTGAGCAGCTCGGCGCCCTTCACCGACAGCATGTTGGCCTGCCCGGAACCGGCAATCGCCTTGACCAGGAAGGTCTTCCCGCAGCCGGGCGGGCCGTAGAGCAGCAGTCCCCGCGGCGGCTCCACCCCCAGCCGCGCGAAGGTGTCCGGGTAGTTCAGCGGCCACAGCACGGCTTCGGTCAGCGCGGCTTTCACCTCGACCATGTCTCCGACGTCGTCGAGCGTGAGCGCGGCGATGTCGAGCGAGGCGCCCTCCATCGACGTCGCCCGCACCACCTCCAGGGCCGCCTCGAAGTCGACCTTCGCCAGGCTCGGTGCCTGTTGTTCACGCTGGCGCGCGGCGGCGCGCAGGCCGGCCTCGCGGACGAGTGCGAGCAGGTCCGCGGCGACGAAGCCGGGCGTGCGTCCGGCGACGTCGTCCAGGGCGACGTCCTCAGCGAGGGGCACCGCGCGCGTCGCCACCTCCAGCTGCCGCAGGCGCTGGCTGCGGTCGGGCAGCGGGATCGCCAGCTCGTGGTCCAGCGTCCCCGGGGTGCGCAGCTCGGGGTTGACGCGTTCGGGATGGGCGGTGGTGCACACGACGGCGGCCCGACCGCTGCGGACCACGTCGCGCAGGGCCGTCAGCAGGACGGGGAGCAGGGGACCCGCCCCCTCCCACGGAGCCACCGCCTCGATGTCGACCAGCAACACGACAGCCGGTGCCTCCCGGGTGGCGCGGGTGAGGGTGTCGATGAGCTGTCGAGCCGCGGCGTTGGTCTCGGTGGCGGCCAGGCTCGGCGCCCACAGTGAGATCAGCCGGGCACCTACCTGGGCCGCCACGGACTCGACCAGCGCCGACTTGCCCGAGCCGGACGCGCCGGTCAGCAGCACCCCCATGCCGGGGGATGCCCCGAGCCGGGTCAGCAGGTCCTGGTGGTGGAAGCCCAGATCGAGCCACTCGTGCAGCGCCGCGCCCTGGCTCTCCAGCCCGGGCAGGTCGGCGAGCGTCTTGGCCTGGCCCTGTGTACCGCCCGCGACGGGTGCGCTCGGCGTGCTGGCGCCGGTCGTCGTGGTGCCGCCCTCCCAGCCGGCGACGGTGCCCATGGTCACGATCACCGGGCCGGCCGGCTCGGTATCGGTGACGTGCAGGATTTGGCTCGGCCAACCCGCCCCGAGCCAGGCCGAGAGGTTGGCCCGCAGCCGCACGAAGTCCACCGGCGGGGCAAGGTCACTGGGTCGCAGCGACACCTGGTCACCGGTCACCATCACCTTGCCCAGCAGGGCTGTGCGCAGTACCGCCGGGTCCAGCGAGCGCGAGACACCTTCCGGTCCGGTCACCGAGATGCGCTGCGCCTCCGTCCTCGGCGCCGGCTCGACCACGACGGTGTCGCCGTCGCGCAGGCCCAGATTGGACAGCACGAGTTCGTCGCACAGGACACTGCCCGGCGCGACGTCCGTCGGTGCGGTCACCGCGAGGGCGGCACTGGCTCGTACGCCACGGAGCTGCACCACGCTGCCGTCGGCCAAGCCCAACCCGGACATCGTCTGCAGGGCCAGGCGCACGACGCCGTGCCGGTCGTAGCGGGCCGAGTTGCGCAGGACCGCGGTGAGGGAGAGCACCCGCGGATCGTACGGGTGCGCCTGGCCAACAGCGGTTCTCGGTGCCGCCACCGCCTGATCACGCCGCCGCCCGGCACCGGGTTCGTCAACGGCGCCCGGCAATGCTCACGCCGGCAAGGGCCGCTCCGTGGCGGAGCCGTCGGGCGAGGTGCGCTGGCCAGGCAGGAGGTGTGGGCCGGCGTCCTCGGCGGGCGCCGGTTCGCGAAAGGCCCGGACGGCGTCGCGGCCGTCCTTCTTGGCCGTGTAGAGCGCCCGGTCGGCCAGACCGAGTGCCTCGGTCAGCCGGGACGGCGGCGCCGGATCGCTGGCGTAGACGCCGACGGAGCCGGTGACCCGCAACAGCTCATACCCGGGAATGCGTAGCGCGCTCAGCCCCGTCCGCAACCGCTCGCCGACGGCCAGTGCGGTCTCGGCGTCGGCGTCGGGCAGCAGGACGCAGAACTCCTCGCCACCGAAGCGCCCGAGCAGGTCGTGCGGGCGCAGGCCCTCCTGCAGTGCATCAGCGGCACGTTGGAGGACGAGGTCACCGACCAGATGTCCGTACCGGTCGTTGACGGCCTTGAAGTGGTCCAGGTCGACCAGGAGCACCGAGAAGGGGCGGCGGGACGCGAGTTCGCTCTTCGCGTGGCTCTCCCAGGCGGGGTGCGTGAGCAGGCCGGTCTTGGCGTCGCGTTCCGCGGCGTCGCGCAGCGGGGCGTGCAGCAGTGCCCGCTGGAGCATGCCGTACCAGGGCACGGTGAACAGCAGCAGCGCCGGAGCGACGGAGAACAGCACTGCCACGATCGCTGCCTGGCACAATACGGCGAGCTCGGCGATGTAGAACGACCTCGAACTCAGCTGGGTCTTGAGCCAGCGCTCGTCCACGGGATCATTGGTGATCGAGCAGCCGAACAGCAGGCCGGACTCGACCGCCAGGAAGGTGAGCGCCGCCAGAGCGAGCAGCGCCGGACCCCGGAGTCCGGACGGTGACAGTGCCCACAAGCCGGCCGGCGCCCCACCGACCACAAGGACCGTGAGCGCGGCCTGGGCGCTCAGCATGACGATGGCGGCCGAACCGACCCACTTCCAGGGCTGCACCCGCATGCCGCGGAGCCAGGCGTACCCGTACACCGGTGCGGCGATCAGGCCGGCAAGCGGGTTCGCCGTCAGCAGGACCGCCGCGAACGGCCAGGCCGACAGACCCTTGTGCGGCCGTTGCCCGACCAGCCGGCCGCCCTCGGCGCGGCGTCCGGCTTCGATGTCGTAGATCATCAGCGCGAACAGCGCCGAGCAGGCCCCGAGAAGCTGGTCGGTCGGCCGGTCCGTCGGCCGCAGGGCCAGGCCCAGGGCAGCGGCGATCATCGCGCCGTCGAGCAGCCGGCAGGACAACGGGATCGTCCAGAACGGCCAGGTCCTCACCCAACCCGCTGCGGTCCGCATGTCGCCTGCATCGTCGCGCGGTCGTCCGTGCTTGACCCTTGGGCCGGCGGCAGGTGCGGGCCGAGCGCTCGACCGGTGCCTCGCCGACGAGTTCGAGACGTCGCGCCAGGCCGCGATCCGCCGCTACGTCAAAGACAGCCCCGGCCTTGCGCCAGCATCGTCGTCGGGCGCTACCTCGTCCATCCGAAACGGCAACCGCTCTCTGTACGTCCTCAACGTCATCGATGTGGACCCACCGGTCTCGCAACGGCGAATCTAGTCTGATCACATGGTGCGTCCTGCAAGCTGGATCAGGCCCGCGGGTGTGAGTCCCGTCTGGGTAGGTACCGGAGCGCTCAGTAGCAGACCCCGGTTCGTCGTCGAGAGGTGGCGGGCTGAGCGGGGTGTCAAAAGCCTCTTCGGAGGGAGCAAGATCACGGGCCGTAGCGTCAGCGAACTCTGCAGCCTCGTCACAGATACAACGGGAGAGCCGAGCCGCTCATGTCACGGTGAAGGCCATGTCCGCCAGGCCCTGTTCCGGGGTCAGCCTGGCGTGTCTCCCCGGGGTATGGGAGATGGCACGTGATCACGGTCTGGTTCGGAACAGGAGAGATCCGTCTGCCCAGCCTTCGTCGGGCAAAGACCCTCGGTATAAGCCAATGGTGAAAGTGTGTCCTGAAAGCTGCGACGGGCTTGCCGGTGCAAGTCCGGTCCGGGTAGTGGCCAAGCAGCCCGGTAGCTGGTGGCCGGCGGAAGGGGAGATCCGACCGTCGAAGCGTCACGACAAAGGCCCTTTGGGGGTCGAGCAAGCAGCCAGTCCGTACGATGAGGAACCTTGCAGCCTCGCTACGGTGACAATGCGGGAGCCGAGCCTGTTTTCACTGGGCGAAGGCCATGGACGGCGCGGAGACCTTGGAGATTGCAGCGCCTACGTACCCGCCGGGGTAAGGAGGGCGGAATGGCTGCACAGTCCGTCGCGGAACAGGAGAGATCCGTCTCGGCACCGGCGTAAAACGGCTGGGGTGCGCCACACCCTGGTGCCCGGTAAGGGCGAAACCTATAAGCAGCGAACCTGTGAAGTGGTGAAGCGCCGAGCGGAAGTCGGAGCAGGTCATAGTAGCGGTGAACGACGGAACAACATAAGCCGTCGGAGCGAAGGGCCTTCAGCCAGGTGTGCGTCAACAGTGGGAAACGGCGAGGGGCATGCCTCGATGAGGCCAACAACCCTGGAGCAACGACGACGGGCCTCGCGAGAGGTAGTTGGCTATCCCTTTTCTGGGACGCGGCTGTCGGATCGGCACGCCAAGTACTCACGAAGGGCGCTGGATCGGTCGTCAACGCGTTGGCACCGCGGAATGCGGCCGGTCGACTGCCTGGTGGAGAGCCGGATGAGGGAGAACTTCATGTCCGGTTCGGGGAGGGGGCATTGGAAACGGGACGACAGTCACCGCGCCAGCGCTCTACTTCACTCTGGGGGAGGGCAGCGGAAGTCCGACGGGGTCGTAGTACCGCTGATCGGCGTGCAACACAACGCGCCGGGAGGGAAGGGCCCTGACTTCGGTCACGTAAGCGAAGTGGGTAAGCGCGGGGGCATGGCCGGTACCGCCCGGTCCAACCACCCTGGCGGGTCACAACCCGTCGCTCTCCACCAGTTGCCAAAGGTGGGGGCGGTGCGAGAACTGCAACGCAAGCTATGGACTGCGGCCAA
>JBBSUR010000138.1:0-6794 GCA_038234255.1 Mycobacteriales bacterium
CCTCGCCGTGCAGGAGGCCGAGCTTCACCCGTACCGTCTGTCCGCCGACGTCAACCGTGTCCTCCTGCCGCTCGAGGGCGTGTTTGCCGACCTGCTGCTCGCGCAGCCCGAGGGTGCTGGTCTCGCGGAACATCAGCCGTCGCAGGGCAGGCGCGGCAGGCGGTGCACAGAGCGTCGACAGCAGCTGTGCCGGCCGGCCCTTCTTCATCAGGATCGGGGTGAGCCAGGCGTCGTCTGCCCCGGCCGCGAGCAGTGCCTGCAGGACGCCCGGCCACAGCCGCGGGTCCAGGTCGTCGACGTTGGCCTCCAGCAGCACCGCGCCTTGGTCCGGACCGCCGGCCGGCTCCCCGAGCAGCAGCCGCAGGACGTTGGCGACCTCGGCCGGGTCCCGGTCGCCCGCGCCACTTCCCGTGCGTTGCAGGACCATCGAAGGCATCGGGCCGTACGCGGTGGCGAAGGCCGCCAGCAGTGCTGCCCCGGTCGGCGTCGTCATCTCTGCCGCCACCGCACCGGCCTGGACCGGCGCACCGGCGAGCAGCGCGAGCACCGCGGGGACGGGTACCGGCAGCGGGCCGTGCGCGCCCCGCGTCGTGCCCGAGCCGAGGGTGACCGGCGATGCGGTCAGCGAGGTCAGCCCGAGCGCTGCCAGCCCGGCGGCGCAGCCGACGACATCGGCGAGCGCGTCGAGGGCGCCCACCTCGTGGAAGTGCACGTCGTCGGGCGGCAACCGGTGGACCGCGGCCTCGGCGGCGGCCAGCCGGGCGAAGGTGTCCAGTGCCGTGGCCCGCACCCGGTCGGTGAGGTCCGCCGCGTGCAGGAGCGCGCGGACGTCCCGCCAGGTCCGCGTCGCGGCCTGCCGGACTCCATCGCTGTTTTCCACGGTCACCTCGAGCTTCAGCGCCCCGAGCCCGGCGCGGGTCACCGGTGTGGCGGTGAGCCGTACCGGCTCGACCCCGAGCCCGTCGACAGCCGCCTGCAGCAGCGACAGCTCCACGCCTGCGTCGACGAGAGCACCCAGCAGCATGTCGCCCGAGATCCCCGCCGAGCAGTCCAGCCAGCCGATCACCGGGCGACCCGCCGGGCGACCCGGCGGGCGACCCGGGCGGCGAAAACGCCTGCACCGAAGCCGTTGTCGATGTTGACCACGGCGATGCCCGGCGCGCAGGCGTTGAGCATTGCGAGCAGGGCGGCGAGTCCGCCGAAGCTGGCGCCGTACCCGACGCTGGTCGGCACCGCGACCAGCGGAGTGCCGACCAGACCGCCGACGACCGACGGCAGCGCGCCTTCCATGCCGGCGACGACGACGAGGCAGTCTGCCCGGTCCAGGGCGGGCCGGGCGGCGAGCAGCCGGTGCAGGCCGGCCACGCCGACGTCGTCGACGCGTTCGACGGCGGCGCCGAACACGCGGGCCGTCAGCGCCGCCTCCGCGGCGACCGGTCCGTCGGAGGTGCCGGCAGCCAGGACCGCGACGTTGCCGTGCGGGACAGGTAGCGCCCCGACTGCCACGGTCCCGCCGTCGGCGAGCACCTCGTCGTGGGCGGTCCGCAGCGCGGCGATGGCCTCGGGCGTAGCGCGGGTGACCAGCACGGCGCGTTCGCCGGAGGCGCGCAACGACTCGACGGCGTCCAGCACCTGCGCGGTCGTCTTGCCTGCCGCGTAGACCACCTCCGGGTCGCCCGTACGCAGTGCGCGGTGCACGTCGATCATCGAATCGGCCAGCTCGTCGTAGGGCGCCACGGCGAAGCGGTCGAGGGCGTCGTCGGGGTCGAGCTCTCCGGCGGCGACGGCCTCGAGCAAAGCCTGTGCCTGCGACCGGTCCATCGCCCGAAGATAGAGGACCGTGCTCTGCTGGCCGAGGTGGCCGGGGGTACGTGGCGCGCGGGTCCCGGGGCGCCCGGAGCGAGTCCGGTGACCCGTCCCTGATCAATTGGCGATCCCGCCGGTCCCTCCCTGATCAGTTGGCGACCCCGCCGGTCCCTCCCTGATCAGTTGGCGACCGGGGAGGCCCGTTTGGCGCCGATTCTCGTCAAACGATCAGGGAGGGCCGCGTCGGGTCGCCAAACGATCAGGGAGGGCCGCCGCCTCAGCTCGCTCGACAAGCCCGCAGCGCTAGGGTTTCGCCGTGCTCGCCGACGAGAAGCGCCGCCGGCTGGGCTTCCTCGGTCCGGCCGGCACCTTCACCGAGGCGGCCCTGCGCAGCGTCGCTATGGCGGACAGCGCCGACCTGGTGCCCTATGTCTCGGTCGCCGCGGCCCTGCAGGCGACCCGTCGGGGCGAGCTCGACGGCGCCATGGTGCCGCTGGAGAACTCGGTCGAAGGCTCGGTCTCCACCACACTTGACGAGCTCGCCCACGGCGATCCACTCCAGGTGGTCCGGGAGGTCCTGCTGCCGGTGCGTTTCGCCCTGCTGGTGCGCACCGGCACCGCACAGTCCGACATCGGCGTGGTGGCCACGCACCCCCACGCCGAGGCGCAGTGCCGTCGCCGGCTGCGCGAGCTGCTGCCCGGCGCCGAGGTCGTACTCACCCCGTCGACCGCCGACGCGGCCCGCGCCGTCTCCGAGGGCCGCTACGACGCCGCGATCGCGGCGCCGGTCGCTGCCGAGCACTACGGCCTGTCCGTACTCGCCGACGACGTGCAGGACAGCGATGGGGCGGTCACCCGCTTCGTCCTGGTGACCCGGCCCGGACCGGCGCCGGCGCCGACGGGCGCGGATCGCACCAGCCTGTTCGCCTTCATCCGCGACGACCACCCCGGCGCACTGCTCGAGGTGCTGACCGAGTTCGCCGTACGCGGGATCAACCTCTCGCGGATCGAGTCGCGTCCCGAGGGCGACCGGCTCGGTCGCTACTTCTTCTCTATTGACTGCGATGGCCATGTCGTGGATGCGCGGGTCGGTGAGGCGCTGTCCGGCCTGCGCCGGGTGTGCGCGGACGTACGGGTGCTGGGCAGCTACCCGCGCGCCGACGGCCAGGCGACGGACGTGCGGGCGGGCACCACCGACAACGACTTCCACGCCGCGGCCGCCTGGCTCGCCGGTCTGCGCAGCCCCACACCCCGGTAGCGTGGAGGAGGTGATGGGCCCGTGATCGACCTCCGGCTGCTGCGCGAGGACCCGGACCGCGGTCGGGCCTCCCAGCGGGCCAGGGGCGAGGACCCGGCGCTGATCGATGCGCTACTGGCCGCCGACGAGGCGCGGCGCGGCGCGGTGACCCGCGCGGACAACCTGCGCGCCGCGCAGAAGTCCGCCTCGGTGGCGGTGCGATCCGCCTCGCCGCAGGACCGGCCGGCGATCCTGGAGACCGCCCAAGCCCTGGCCACCCAGGTCAAGGCCGCCGAACTTGCGCAGGCCGAGGCCGACGCCGCGCTGCGCACCGCCCACCTCGCCATCCCCAACCTGGTACTGGACGGGGTGCCGCCCGGTGGCGAACAGGACTACGTGGTGCTCGAGCAGGTCGGCGCGGTCCCGGCGTACGACTTCCCGGTCCTGGACCACCTGGACCTCGGTACGGCGCTGGGCGCCATCGACACTGAGCGCGGCGCGAAGGTGAGCGGCAGCCGGTTCGCCTTCCTCACCGGATGGGGCGCGCTGCTGGAGCTGGCGCTGGTCAACCTGGCGGTGGGCGCCGCGGTCGAGGCGGGCTTCACCCCGGTGATCGCGCCGGCCCTGGTGCGCCCGGAGGCGATGGAGGGCACCGGCTTCCTCGGTGCGCACGCCGCCGAGGTCTACAAGCTCGAGTCCGACGACCTCTATCTGGTCGGGACCTCGGAGGTGCCGCTGGCGGCGTACCACTCGGGCGAGGTGCTGGACGACCTGCCCTACCGCTACGCCGGATTCTCGTCCTGCTTCCGGCGAGAGGCGGGCAGTCACGGCAAGGACACCCGCGGGATCATCCGGGTGCACCAATTCGACAAGGTGGAGATGTTCTGCCTCGTCGCGCCGGCCGACGCGCAGGCCGAGCACCAGCGGTTGCTCGCGTACGAGAAGGCTTTTCTGTCGGCGCTGGAGCTGCCGTTCCGGGTGATCGAGGTCGCCGCCGCAGACCTGGGTACGTCGGCCGCCCGCAAGTACGACTGCGAGGCCTGGCTTCCCTCGCAACAGCGCTGGCTCGAGCTGACCTCGACCAGCAACTGCACCGACTTCCAGGCGCGCCGGCTCGGCATCCGCAGCCGGTCCGAGCAGGGCCTTGCGCCGGTCGCGACGTTGAACGGCACCCTGTGCGCGATCGGCCGGACGATCGCGGTGTTGCTCGAGGTGCACCAGCGGGCGGACGGATCGGTGCACGTTCCCGATGCGCTGCGGCCCTACCTCGCCGGGCGCAAGGAGCTGCTGCCCCAGTGACCGGAGTGCCAGTGACCGATCTGCCAGTGACCGATCTGCCAGTGACCGATCTGCCAGTGCCGGGCGTTGCACCGAGGCTCGTGGCGACCGACCTCGACGGCACGATCGTGCGCAGCGACGGAAGCATCAGCGTGCGCACCGTCGCGACGATCGCCCGGCTGGAGCGGGCCGGCATCGCCTTCGTCATGGTCACCGGCCGGCCACCGCGCTGGATGACCACCATCGCGCGGGAGACCGGCCATCGCGGGCTGGCGGTCTGCGCGAACGGCGCGCTGCTGTACGACCTGCACACCGAACGAGTCGTCACCGCTCACCTGCTCGACCCCGAAGCCATCGGTGAGGTGGTGGACGCACTGCGCTCGGAGCTGCCGGGGATCGCCTTCGCGATCGAGAAGGGCCCGGTCGACGGGGTGCCCGGCAGGTTCGCGCGGGAGGCGGTCTACGTGCCGCGGTGGGACAACGGCGACGTGCCGGTGGAGGACGTCGCGGTGATGGTCGCCGGGGGCGCGGTGAAGCTGCTCGCCCGGCACGAGCAGATGGGCTCCGACGAGCTGCTCGTCGCCGCGCGGGCCTGCCTCGGCGATGCCGCCGAGCTGACGCACTCCAGCGCGGACGGCCTGCTCGAGATCAGCGCCGCGGGGATCAGCAAGGCCAGCGGTCTGGCTTCCGTGGCTGCGGATCTCGCTGTCGGAGCGGCCGATGTGATGGCGTTCGGGGACATGCCGAACGACCTGCCGATGCTGGCGTGGGCCGGCCGCTCGGTCGGCATGGCGAACGCACATCCCGACGTGCTCGCCGCAGTCGACGAGGTGACCGGGTCCAACGACGACGACGGCGTCGCGCAGGTGCTCGACCGCTGGTTCTGACCCCCCGGGGGAGGCTCAGGCCTCGTCGCCTGCCCGCCCGCCTTCCCTCAACCGATCAACGTTGCCGGGCGAAGATCGGTGGGGTAAGGCTGCTCAGAGGTACTGGCCGGTGCCGCCCGCCGGAGCCGGCCCACCCTCAGGTCCGGGCCCGTCCGGCCGCGCGCCCGCCGGCAGCGCGGGCCGGCCGCGCATCTGCTCGAGCTGCAACCGCGCGGCCATCTGCTGGGCGAACATCGCAGTCTGGATGCCGTGGAACAGCCCCTCCAACCAACCGACCAACTGCGCCTGGGCGATGCGCAGCTCGCCGTCGGAGGGGACGGAGTCCTCGGTGAACGGCAGGGTCAGCCGCTCGAGCTCCTCGTGCAGCTCCGGTGCCAGGGACTCCTCGAGTTCTTTGATCGAGCTGGCGTGGATGGCCCGCAGCCGGCTGCGGGCGGCGTCGTCGAGCGGCGCCGCGCGTACCTCTTCGAGCAACTGCTTGACCATCGACCCGATCCGCATCACCTTGGCCGGCTGCTCGATCAGGTTGGCCGGGCTCTGCTGGCGCGACGGCTCGACCGAGCCGTCCTCCCCCACCATGACGGCACCGACCGGCTGCCCGTCGGGTCCGGACAGGACGACCTGCTGCTGCTCCGGCTGTTCGCTCATGGCTCGATCCTGCCCCACCGGAGTTGTTCCGCACCCGGTCAGGCACAGTGGCCGGCGTGGACCCGAGTGTCAGTCGCCGGACCTGGTGGGCGATGGAGCCGGTTCACGCGCAGGTCTACTTCACCCCCGAGAGCCAGCAGGAGTACGCCGCGCTGGGCTTCGACGTGCAGGCCAATCCGCTGGCCGGCTACTTCCCGGCCCGGGCCGCGGCGCTGGGCGCGGTCGGCGTCGGCACCGTGCAGGCGACGTTCTTCAACTTCTCCTCGACGGCGGTGGCGTTCGGCATGGACAAGGCGTGGGAGACGGCGTCGCCGGAGCAGCTCGTCGCGGCGCGATATCGCGGCGCCGACCGGTCGCTGCGGCGACTGTGCGGGGATCTGCTCGACAGCCGCGACGTGGTCGAGGCGGCGGAACTGGCCCGCACCGCGACGCAGGGCTGCACGCCGTACGGTCGTCCGCTCTACGCCGGGAACGCGGCGCTGGCGTGGCCGGAGGTGCCGCACCTGCAGCTGTTCCATGCAGCGACGCTGCTGCGCGAGTTCCGCGGTGACGGGCACATCGCCGCACTGGTCGTGGAGGGGATCGGTGGGCTCGACGCCGCGGTGATGCACGTCGCGCAGGGGGACGCGTGGACGCGTGAGCCGCTGCGCAAGACCCGCGTCTACACGACCCAGGAGTGGGACGAGGCCTGCGCCCGGCTGCGCGCCGTCGGCTGGCTGGACGACGCCGACGCCTTCACCGACGCCGGGCGAGAGGTGCGCCAGCGGGTCGAGGACCGCACAGACGTGCTGGCGCTGCCGCCGTGGAAGCACCTGGGTGAACAGGGCTGCTCGCGGCTGCGGCAGCTCGTACGGCCGCTGTCCCAGGCCGTGCTCGACGGCGGAGGGGTGCGGATTCGGTAGTAGCGTCGTAGCGCCCTGCGTGAATGCCCCAGGGCA
>JBBSUR010000139.1:0-6781 GCA_038234255.1 Mycobacteriales bacterium
ACGGTGCTGCCGCTCAAGAGCAGCGGCCATCAGTACGGCGACGAGGTCGACACCCAGGGCATCGGCTGGCCACTGGTCGAGGTACGCATCGACGAGCCGGTGTTCGACCGGCCCGCTCTGCAGGCGCTCGGACTGAACGTCGGTGACTTCGTCGCCTTCGACGCCAACCCGATCGTGACGCAACAGGGCTTCGTCAAGTCGCGCCACCTCGACGACAAGGCCGGGATCGCCGCCGCACTAGGCGCTTTCAAGGCCGTGGCCGAGTCGGGGGTGCGCCTGCCGGTCAGTGCCCACCTGCTGGTCACGATCGCCGAGGAGGTCGGGCACGGCGCCACCCACGGCCTGGACACCGACGTCGCCGAGATGGTCGCGGTCGACAATGCGGTCGTCGCCGCCGGCCAGCAGTCGCGCGAGGACCGGGTGAACATCGCCATGCTCGACTCGACCGGGCCGTTCGACTACCACTTCAGCCGGCGTCTGCTCGCGCTGTGCACCGACCACGAGATTCCCCACACCCGCGACACGTTCCGGCACTATCGCTCCGATGCGGCCAGCGCCGTGGAGGCCGGCCTGGAGATGCGCACCGCGCTCATCGGCTTCGGCGTCGACTCCAGCCACGGCCACGAACGCACCCATCTCGACGGCATCCGCTCGGTGGCCGAGCTGCTCGCGGTCTATCTGCAGAGCGAGCTGACCTTCCCGGAGTGGGACACCAGCGAGCGCGGCCCGTTGGCGAACTTCCCCAGCAGCAGCGTGCAACCAGCGCCGCTCGAGGTCGTACGCCGCGGCACCGACTGACCCGCGCCTGCCCACGCGGCCCGCTAGCGTCGCCGTCATGTCGGTCCTCGCCCTCGATGTCGGTACGACCGGTGTCACCGCGCTCGTGGTGTCCGAGCGCGGGGCCGTCGTGTCCCGCGGCTACCAGGAGTTCGCGCAGCACTTCCCGCGCCCCGGCTGGGTGGAGCACGAGCCGGAGGAGATCTGGCAGGCCGTGCTCGCCGCGTCCCGTACTGCCCTGTCCCAGGTCGGCGGCGGCGGCGCGGACGGCGAGAGCGTCACCTGCCTGGGGGTCACCGACCAGCGGGAGACGGCGGTGCTGTGGGACCGGGCCACGCTGGCCGCCCCGCGCCGCGCGATCGTGTGGCAGGACCGCCGCACCACAGCCGTGTGCGACCGCCTCCGGCAGGCGGGGCACGAACCGCGGGTCGCCGAGCTGACCGGGCTGCGGCTCGACCCGTACTTCACCGCCACCAAGTTGACCTGGCTGGCCGAGCACGACGAAGGTTCCTGGGCGGGGGTCACGGCCGGACGCACCGCGATCGGCACCGTCGACGCCTACGTCGTCGCCCGGCTCACCGGCGGCCGGCGACACGTCACCGACGCCTCGAATGCGAGCCGCACCCTGCTGTTCGACCTGCGGACCGGCGCGTGGAGCGAGGAACTGTGCGAGTTGTTCGGCGTGCCGATGGCGGCCTTGCCGGAGGTGGTGCCGTCCTACGGTCAGGTGGGCCGGACCGACCCGTCGGCCTTCCTCGGGCTGGACATCCCGGTCGCCGGCATCGCCGGTGACCAGCAGGCGGCGCTGTTCGGCCAGGGCTGCTACGAGGCGGGTCGCAGCAAGTGCACTTACGGGACAGGGTCTTTCGTGCTCGTCAACACCGGGGCGACGCCGGTGCTGTCGGACCGGCTGCTGACGACGGTGGCCTGGATGACGCCGGACGGCTCGCTCGTCTATGCGCTGGAGGGCGCCGTCTTCGTGACCGGCGCGGCGGTGCAGTGGCTGCGCGACGGGCTGCAGATCATCGGCAGCGCGCAGGAGGTGGAGGCCCTCGCCCGCACCGTTCCGGACAGCGGCGGTGTCGCCTTCGTCCCCGCGCTGACCGGCCTCGGGGCACCGCACTGGGACCCCGACGCGCGCGGCACCATCCTCGGCATCACCCGCGGCACGACCCGCGCCCACCTGGCCCGGGCGACGCTGGAAGCGATCGCCTTCGAGGTGCGCGACGTGGTCGACGCGATGACCGACGAGGCGGGCCTGTCGGTGCCGGGCCTGCAGGTCGACGGCGGCGCGAGCGCCAACGACCTGCTCTGCCAGCTGCAGGCCGACCAGCTCGCGATCCCGGTGCAGCGGCCGGTGATCCGGGAGACGACCGCGCTGGGGGCGGCGTTCCTGGCCGGGCTGGGCACCGGGGTGTGGTCCTCGACCGACGAACTCGTCGACACCTGGCAGCTGGACCGCCGGTTCGAGCCGTCGACCGGCGTCCGCGACGACGGCAGCTTTGCGCGCTGGGGCGAGGCGGTGGAGCGTTCCAAGGGCTGGGCCCGCTAGGGCCGGATCCCGCCAGCACAGCCGCCCCCAGCGCCGCCCATTGATCAAGGAGGGGCACGGGAGGGACCCGTCCCTGATCAATGGGCGAGATCTGCGCCAGATCTGCCCCCTTTTCCGCCAGATGATCAGGGAAGGGCTCCGCCGCGCGCCAGATGATCAGGGAAGGCTCCGCCGCGCACCAGATGATCAGGGAAGGCGCCGCCCGTGCACCAGATGATCAGGGAAGGGGCACGAGGCTGCGTTATCCCGCCGGATCGGGCGGGCCGCCGCAACTCGGGGACACTTCTGCACACAACGTGATCCAAAAGGCGGCTCTGCCGGCATGCACACGCTCACGGTCGGGCGCTGCGCGATCACGTTGTGTGCAGATGTGCGCCCCTCCCTGAGTCGAGGAACCGCAGCCGAGTCCCCACGCCTTCAGTCCGCGAGCCCCTTCTCCACCGCGTAGCGGACCAGCTGCGCCCGGTTGTGCAGCTGCAGCTTGGACAGCGTGTTCTGCACGTGGTTCTCCACGGTGCGGTGCGACAGGCCGAGCCGCTCGGCCACCTGCCGGGCGGTCAGTCCCTTGGCCACCAGCCGCAGCACCTCGGTTTCCCGCGCCGTCAACTTCGGCGCGCCGTCCTCGGCGGCGGTACGCCGGTACTCCCCCAGCACCAGGCCGGCGAGCCCCGGGGTGAAGACGGCGTCACCGGCGGCGGTACGACGGACGGCGTCCACCAGATCCGCAGCGCTCGCCGACTTCAGCAGATAGCCCGTGGCCCCCGCTTTGACGGCCTCCAGCACGTCGGCCTGCTCCCCGGACGCCGACAGCACGAGCACCCGGGTGAGGCCGGCCACCGCGACCGTGACCTCGACCCCGGACCGCCCCGGCATCTGCAGATCGCAGACCAGCACGTCGGGGGTGGTCGCCGTGACGACGCGGACGGCCTTGTCACCGTCGCCGGCCGTGCCCACGACGACGATCCCGGCCGCCACGAGGTCACGCTCGACGGCCTCCCGCCAGATCGGGTGGTCGTCGGCCAGCACCACGCGAACCGGACCGCCCGCGACCGGACCGCCCGCACCCGGACCGCCCGCACCCGGACCGCCCGCAACCGGCTCATCGGGGCACACGCAACTCCACCTCCGTCCCCTGTCCGGGCGTGCTCTCGACGCAGACGGTGCCACCCAGGTCGCGGACCCGCCCGCGAATCGACTGCGCCACGCCGAGCCGGCCGTCCCGCTCGGCCTCGGCCAGCCGACCGGCCGGGATCCCGGGGCCGTCGTCGCGCACCGTCACCGTCACCGCGTCGAGGTCGTCCTCGACCAGCAGCCACACCGAGTCGCCACCGTGCCGCCGGGCGTTGTCGACCGCTGCCCCCACCGCCGCCGCCAACTCCGCAGCGACGCCGGCCGGCAGCAGCACCGGGTCGGCGGGCGCGGCCAACCGCAGGTCCGCGCCACCGGGCAGCAGCGCCACCAGCTCCGAGGTACCGACCGGCAACGGCCCCGTGGCCGCGCCGACCAGCCGACGCAGCGCCGCCTCCTGCTCGGCGGCCAGCGCCGCCAGTTCGGGATCTCCGCGCCGCGAGACCAGCGCCAACGCCTGCAGCACCCCGTCGTGCACCTGCCGGCTGAGCCGCTCCCGCTCGGCCGTCGCGGCCTGCAGGGCAACCGCCTCGGCGTACGCCACCTCCGCCCGTCGGGCGAGCTGCACCACATAGCCGACCACGCAGCCGAGCAACAGCAGCAGCACCAGGCTGTTCACAGTGGCCTGCGACGCCCCGCCACGCTCCACGATGGCCGCGACGCCCACCGCCGTCGCCGCGACACCGCCGCCCAGCCAGCCCGACCAGATCGCCCACGCGACCACCGGCGCCGCCGCCCAGCTGACCGTCAGCGTCGGATCCCCAGCCTCGATCCGGTCGGCGTACAGCACCAGCCCCGAGCTGAGCAGCGCCGCGACGGTGATGGCCAGGTCCAGCACGAGCAGCGGCCAGCGGCGCCGGCGCCGGTCGGCGTAGAGGTACGCGGCCGCCGCCGTCCAGAGCGCCATCGCGGCGAGCACGCCCCAGCCGAGCCCCGGCCGGGCGTACCGGTCGGTGTAGGCGACCATCGACACGGCGGCGTACAACAGCGCGGCCAGGCGGTAGACCGCCAGCGCCCGCCACAGGGCGGTGTCGAGCCGCACGACGCGGCTCAGCTGGCGCGGCGGACGGAAGCCGAAGGCGAGGGGGGCGCGGGGATCGCCTGGGGGACCGGGCCGAGCCCTTCGCTGACGAAGGCCCCCGCCGACGGCCCGCCTCCCGGCCCACGCGCGGCCGCCTTGGCGGCGCCGAGGTCGGCCTTCGCCGCGGCGGCGTACTGGTCGACGTACTCCTGCCCGGACAGCACCATCAACTCGTACATGATCTCGTCGGTGACCGAGCGCAACACGAAGCGGTCACTCTCCATGCCGGCGTAGCGGCTGAAGTCCAGCGGCCGGCCGATCCGGATCTCGACCCGGCCGATCGTGGGGCCGATCCTGGGCATCTTCCGGCCGGCGGGCTGCAGGTCGAACATCCCGACCAGCCCGACCGGGATGACCGGCACGCCGGCCTCCAGGGCCATCCGCGCCACCCCGGTCTTTCCGCGATAGAGCCGGCCGTCCGGTGACCGGGTGCCCTCGGGATAGAGCCCGAGCAGCTCGCCGTCGCGCAGCAGCCGCAGCCCGGTGCCGAGCGCGGCCTCGCTCGCCTTGCCGCCGGAGCGGTCCAGCGGGATCATCCCGACCCCGCGGAAGAACAGCTTCTGCAGCTTGCCTTTCAGACCGCCGCCGGTGAAGTAGTCGCTCTTGGCCAGGAAGGTCACCCGCCGTGGCACGACCATCGGGATCATGAAGTTGTCCAGGAACGAGGTGTGGTTGCCGGCGACGACGGCAGCCCCCTCGGTCGGCAGGTTCTCCACGCCGCTGATCCGGGGGCGAAAGAGCATGCGCAGGATCGGGGTGAGGACGGCCTTGACCAGCCAGTAGCCCATCGCCCCTCCTTCGCCGCGTCCGGGGACCCCCAGTGTGGACCCTAGTTGGGCCGGTGGGGCCCGGCAACGCTGCCCGGCGCTCCCCTATCGCCCGCACCCGCTGCATGCGACGATGGATCAGGCGGCTCCCGACCCGTTCCGCCGGCCATCCCCCGTAGGGAGTTCGCGTGACCAGCTCCGTTCTTCCCGGCGCCGAGCCGATCGACCTGCCCGGCGGCCCGGTCGGCGCGCTGCTGAGCCACGGCTTCACCGGTACGACGGCGAGCATGCGGCCATGGGCCGAGCACCTGGCCGCCGCCGGGCTGACCGTGCGCGCACCCCGGCTACCGGGCCACGGCACCCGCTGGCAGGACCTGAACGCCACCGGATTTGCCGACTGGTACGGCGAAGTCGAGCGCTGTCTGGATGACCTGCTCAGGCGCTGCCGGTCGGTGTTCGTGATGGGCCTGTCGATGGGCGGCACCCTCGCGCTGCGCCTGGCCGAGTTGCGCTCCGCCGACGTCGCCGGGCTGGTGACCGTCAACGCCTCGCTCGCCTCGGACCGCAAGGACGTACGCCTCGCCCCGCTGCTGGCCAAGGTCGTGGCCTCCCGTCCCGGGATCGCCAGCGACATCAAGCGCGACGGCGTCACCGAGCTGGCCTACCCGCGTACGCCGCTCAAGGCCTTTGCGTCGCTCTACCGGGCCTGGCCGGTCGTCTGCGCCGACCTGCACCGGATCACCTGCCCGGTGCTGGTCTTTCGCAGCCGGGTCGACCACGTCGTCGAACCGGTGAGCGGCCGGATCCTGTTGGAGGGCATCCGGCGCGGTCCCGGCGGCGACAAGGTCCACGAGCGCATCCTGGAAGACAGCTACCACGTCGCGACTCTGGACAACGACGCACCGACCATCTTCGCCGGCAGCCTGGAGTTCGTCCGGGCGCACACCCCTGCCGCTGCGTCGGGCTGAGCGGAGCGCCGCGATGTCCGACACCCTGCCCCACCCCACCGGCGGCGGCCGCGGCCGGCGCAGCAACGGGCTGCAGTCCGCCGACTGGGGCGCGCTGGTCGACCTTGACCCGCGCTTGTCCGAGGCGCTGCTGGCCAGCCTGGGCGCGGCCGGCGTGCCCGCCTTCGTCGAACCGGCCAGCGGTGAGGACTCCTTCTCCCGCGCCGCGCAGCACCCGACCCGACCGCTGGACCGCCTGTGGGTCGATCCGGTCCGCGCCGACGCGGCCCGCTCGGTGGTCTCCGCCGAGGTGGCCGACCTCACCACGCTGTTGGCCGAGGCGGAGCCGGGCGCCACGGCGCACGGTTTCGTCCAGGCGGTGCCGCGTACGGCGGCGGTGCGGGTGCTCACCCCGCCCGCGTTGCCCGACCCGCCGCCGCGCAAGCCGGTGGCCGGTCCGATAGCCGGTCCGCCGGCGGACACCGAACCACCCGCTGTGCCCGTCCCACCCGCTGTGCCCATCGTGCCT
>JBBSUR010000140.1:0-6618 GCA_038234255.1 Mycobacteriales bacterium
CTGCGGGACAACGCCACCGGCGTCGTGGTCGAAACCGGCCCGCGCCCGGACTGGACGTCGGTGCGGGTGCGCCCAGACGGCTCCGCCCTGGTTGCCGAGGCGCTGCAGGGCGGCACCTGGGTGCCGGTGCTCGGCCCCGTCGCGGGCCCGGTCCTGTTCGAGGGGCCGTCGACCATCAAGCTGCAGCACCCGGCCGGGCCACGCAGCTACCGCGGCACGCTGACCGCGGCGCTCAGCGGACAGGCCGGCAAGCCGCTGTATGTGGTGAACACGACCGGTCTTGACGACTACGTCCGCGGCGTCGTCCCCGCCGAGATGCCCTCGAGCTGGCACGAGCAGGCGCTGCGCGCCCAGGCCGTCGCGGCGCGGTCCTACGGGATGCAGCCCTGTCCGCAGACGGCGGCATACCCGGCCATTGCGCTGTACGACGTGGTCGACACGACCGCCTGCCAGGTATACGGCGGGGTGAACAGCGAAGCGGCGCGCACCAACGACGCGGTGGCCGCCACCACCGGGCAGGTGCTCCGTCAGAACGGCGTCGTCCTGCGGACTGAGTTCTCCGCCTCCGACGGGGGCTGGACCGTCGCCAGCGGCTCGGCGCCGTCGAAGCCGGATCCCTACGACGTCGTCGGGGCGCAGGCCGCGGGACAGCAGGACACGGTGCACCGGTGGACGGGCAAGCGGGTGCCGGCCATCGGCCTGGAGGCCGCCTTCGGGACCGGCGTGCTGCGCGAGGTGCGGGTGCTCCAGCGCGACGGCTTCGGCGAGTGGGGCGGACGGGTGCTGCGGGTGCGGCTCGTGGGTGACAGCCGGACCGTGGACGTGACCGGGGCCGCGGTCCGCGCCGCGGCCGGGCTGCGCAGCACGTGGTTCGACCTGGTCAGCCCGATCGACGTCAAGCACGCCGCGCTCGGCGGCAACGGCGGCCTGCTCGGCGGCGCCGTCGGACCGGAGGCCCAGCTGGCGGGGGGCACATACCGTCCCTATCAGCGGGGGCTCATCTACTTCTCGCAGCCGCAGGGTGCCTTTGAGGTGCACGGCTCGATCCTTGACCGGTACGGCCGGCTCGGCTGGGAGAACGGCGCGCTCGGCTTCCCGGTCACCGACGAGCGGGTCGCCCCGGACGGGCGGGGCCGCTACAACCACTTCGTCCGCGGGTCGATCTACTGGTCGCCGGCCACGGGTGCGTGGTCGGTGCTCGGCCCGATCCGCGCCCGTTGGGAGGCGTTGGGCTGGGAGCTGGGCGTTCTCGGCTACCCGGTCAGCGACCAGACGGTCACCCCGAATGGACGAGGCAGCTTCACCCTCTTCCAGGGCGGCTCGATCTACTGGTCCCCGACCACCGGAGCGCACGACGTGCGCGGCATCATCCGGCTGAAGTGGGCCGAGAATCGCTGGGAGGCAGGCCCGCTCGGCTTTCCGGTCAGCGACGAATACGCCGTGCCGGGCGGGCGGCGCAGCGACTTCGAGAACGGCTCGATCGTGTGGGACAGCGCGACCGGAAGGGCCCGGGTCCTGTGAGCCGGCGTCACCTGGCCATGGGGCTCACCCTAGGAGCGTCGCTGCTCGTGCCGCTGGCGGCGCCCGCGACGGCTGCGGCGTACGACACCGCGTGGCAGGTGACCGGACCCGGCACGCACCGCTCGTCGCCGATGCTCGGGGAGCTGTCCGTGGGACGGGTGGTGCTCTCGGCGGACATGCAGGGCTTCCTGCAGGCGATCCGGGCCGACGGCTCGGTGGCCTGGCGCAGCGCGGTCGACCCGGAGCCCGGCCGGCGTACGTCGGTGGAGAGCACCCCGGCGATCGGGGACCTCGACGGCGTTCCCGGCAACGAGGTGGTCGTCGGCGCAGGATCGATCCACCCGCCGTTCCTGACCCAGCCAGGTGGCGTCGTCGCCTACCGGGGCGACGGCTCGGTGCTGTGGCGGTGGCGCGCGCCGGACCGCTTCGGCCCCCAGGGACGCCCGGACGGGACCGGCGACGGCATCTACTCCTCGCCCGCGATCGGTGACGTCGACGGGGACGGCCGGCCCGACGTGGTCTTCGGCGGCTTCGACCACAACATCTGGGCGCTGCGCGGTGGCGACGGTTCGGTGATCGGCGGCTTCCCGTTCGAGAACACCGACACCGTCTTCAGTTCGCCGGCACTCGTCGACACCGACTGCGACGGCGCGCTCGACATCGTCATCGGCGGCGACCAGCACGCCAACCCGGCCGAACCGGGCACCTACAACGGGGGAGTGCTCCGAGTCCTGAAGGCGACCGGTGGCCGGGTGGTCCAGCGGTTCCGGGTCAACGTCCCGGACATCGTGGCGAGCAGCCCGGCGATCGGGGACATCGACGGCGACGGGCGCATGGAGGCGGTCTTCGGCACCGGCGACTATTACAAGCCGGCCGACAACCGGCGGATGTGGGCGGTGCATGTCGACGACGGCTCGTTGGTACCCGGTTGGCCGCAGGCAACCGACACCCACATGTTCGGCTCGCCCGCCCTCGGTGACGTCATCGGTGGTGACGGAGGTCGTCCGGAGGTCGTCTCCGCCGACGTCAGCGGCAACCTCTACGCCTGGCGCGGCAACGGCCAGCTGGCGTGGAAGACCAGCCCGGGCAAGGACAACGACACCTTCTTCAGCGGGCCCTCGATCGCCGACCTCGACGGCGACGGCGACCAGGACATCGCCATGGGGTACGGGTTCGGCGGAGCGATTCTGGTGCGCGGCGATGACGGCAGCCTGATCCGCCAGGTGGTCAGCGGTCCGTTCGCCTCCGAGGGCACCCCGCTGGTCGCCGACTTCGGCGGGGCGAACGGTCGGCGGCTGATCGTCTCCGGCTGGAACGCCTCGGTGCCCGACTTCGCCAGCGGCTCGGTGGCCGCCTTCGAGCTGCCGCCCACGACGGCCGCTCCGGATTGGCCGATGTTCCACCAGGACGCCCTGCACCGCGGCGGTCAGGACAGCGTCACCGATCGGCCGGCCGTGCTGCCGACCGAGAAGCCGGTGGCGCCGGCGCCGACCAGGCCGAGCGGCACGACGCGGTTCGCCGGCACTGACCGGTTCGCCACCGCGGCCGCGGTCTCGGCCGGCAGCTTCCCCGGCACCGCCAACGACGTGTTCGTCGTCACCGGCCTGAACTGGCCGGACGCGCTGGCCGCCGGAGCCGCCGCAGCCTCGATCAACGCCCCGGTGCTCCCGGTGACCGCATGTGGCATCCCCGCCCCGGTCGCCGCCGAGCTGACCCGGCTCGCGCCGGTCCGGGCCTGGGTCGTCGGTGGCCCCGCTGCGGTGGGTGAGGGGGTGCTCGAGCAGTTGCGGGTGCGCGGGATCGAGGTGCGGCGCATCGCCGGACCGGATCGGTATGCCACCGCCGCCGCCGTGGCGGGGGGCTTCTTCCCCTCGCCGCGAGGGGCCTACTACGCCTCGGGGGCCAACTACGCCGACGCGCTCGGCGGTGGGGCTGCGGCCGCCGAGCGGGGCTGGCCGCTGCTGCTGACCGCACCCGATTTCGTGCCGGCCGCGACGAGGGTGGTCGGCGCCGAACGCATCGCCTTGGGAGGTACGGCGGCGATCAGCGACGCGGTGGTCGCGCAGCTGCAGGCCCGCCGGGTGGCCGGCACCGACCGGGCCGGCACGGCCGCCGCGGTGGCGCGCGACGCCTTCGACCGAGCGCCGGTGGTCTACCTGGCCACCGGCGGGAACTTCCCCGATGCGCTCGCCGGGACCGTCGCGGCGGCCCGGGACGGGGCGCCGATCCTGTTGACCATGCCGGACTGCGTACCCGCGACGACCCGCGATGCGGCGGTGGCGCTCGGCGCGACCAGCCGGGTGGCGCTGGGCGGCACGGCGGCGGTCAGCGACCGGGCCGCGGGATTGACGGTCTGCTGAGCGGGGCCGGCCCTGGATCAGCTGGCACGGCGAAGCGGGCGGTCCCGGGCCGGACAGGTGGCGCTCACGGCGCCGCCATCCACAGCGCGCCCATGGGCAGCGCCCGCATGCGGTCCCCGAACGGCAGGCTCTCGCCTCCGGTGTAGAGCACGAACCCGGCAAGGAATCGATCGCCCAGCCGGCGGGCCAGATGGCGCAGCCCCCGGAAGTCGTCGGACCGTGCGGTGTCCGCGGCCTTGACCTCCACCCCGACGACCTCGCCCGATGCCCGCTCCAGCACAGCGTCGACTTCGATGCCGTCCCGGTCTCGGTAGTGCCAGAGGCGTGCAGGCTCCTCGCACCAGGTCAGCTGTCGGGCGAGCTCGCCGAGCGCGAAGTTCTCCAGCAGGCCGCCGACCGCCGGGCCGGTCGGCTGCGACGACGACAGGCCGACGAGCCGGCCCGCCAAGCCCGAGTCGACAAGGAGAAGCTTCGGGGTCCCGACGGCTCTCGCTGTCAGGTTCGACGACCATGCCGGAATCGTCCGTACGATGAACACCAGCTCCAACAGGTCGAGGTAGCGGCGTGACGTCTGACGGGGCATGGCCGCGTCGCGAGCGATCGCGTCGAGGACAGCGAGGCCGCCCATCCTGGCCGCGACCAGCCCGAGCAGCCGCCGGAGGTCGGCCGGGCGCTCGATGTCGGAGACCAACCGGACATCACGCGCGACCAGGTCGGCAACGTAGGAGTCGAAGAAGCGGGTGCGGCGTCGCTCGCTGTCGCGTCGGACCGCTTCGGGGTAGCCGCCGCGCAGCGCCCGCATGAGGTAGTCCGGCTTACGCAGGTCGACCGGAGCCAGTTCGAGTGCGGCTCCGTGCCGGAATGCCGCGTCGATGAAGCGGTCCGGCGCTGCGTCGATCTCTCCCTGCGCCAAGGGCCACAGCTCGATCGTCTCGGTGCGACCAGTGAGGGCGTCGGGGATGTCGCGCAGCCCGAGCAGGCGAGCCGACCCGGTGAGCAGGAAGCGTCCGGGCGCCGGGTCGCGGTCCACCTCGTACTTGATGGACAACAGCAGGTCCGGCGCACGCTGGACCTCGTCCAGGAGCAGCAGTCCGTCGTGCCGGACGAACCCGGCCGGGTCCTCCAGCGCCGCCTCCCGTGTTGCCGGTTCGTCCAGGTAGCGCTCCCGGGCGCCTGGAGAGCCGGCGACGGCGAGCCGGGCCAACGTGCTCTTGCCGACCTGCCGGGCGCCGTTGATCACGACGACGCGGGTGTCGGACAGCGCCTCGGCCACCAGGGCCTCGGCATGCCGCGGGACGAGCGTCGGGTCCGGCACCCCGCCAGGTTATCGCCTGCAGTGGTGGATCTGCCGCCACTGTCGTGGGCGTCTGGCCGAACGGTTCATGGTGGATCCGCCGGCCGGTCGACGACCGTCAGAGCAGGCGGGCGCGTACGTCCACCGGCCCGACCGAGTCGCCGGCCGACTCGACGGTCAGCGTCGCCGCCTGTGGCAGCCGATGAATCTCCTCGCCACTGGTCCGCGCCACCGCGCCGTGCACGAAGTACTCCCCCTGCCCGAGCCGCAAGTCGGGCAGCAGGACGGTCAGCGTCCGGGTCTCGCCGGCCGCGAGGTCCGGCACCGCCGCACCCAACAGGCCGGTGTGCGTGCCGTAGACCACCTGCCCGAGGGGGGTGTCCAGCCCCATCCCGAGCATCCAGTCGGTCAGCGGCTGATGAGCGTGCACGGTGATCTGCAGCATGACGTCGTCGCCCGGACGCACGCTGGTGAGCACCGCGCCGGAGCGGTCCACCACACGTACCGACTGGACCTGAGCCCGCACCGCGGTGGTGCCGGTGCGCTCCTCCCGACGTTGCTCGTCGTCCTGCCGGGCCGTCTCGTAGTCGGCCCGCAGCGTACGCAGGGCGTCACGCGGCTCCCCGTCGAGGACGACCTTCCCGGACTCCAGGACGATGGCCCGGTCGCACAGGTCGCCGACCTGGTCCAGGGCGTGCGACACCAGCACGATCGTGCGCCCCTCGCCTTGGAAGCGGCGGATCCGGTCCATGCACTTGCGCTGGAACGGCTCGTCGCCGACCGAAAGCACCTCGTCGACCAGGAGCAGGTCCGGGTCGACGTGCACCGCGACCGCAAAGGCCAGCCGGATGTACATCCCGGAGGAGTAGAATTTCACCTGGGTGTCGATGAACTTCTCGATCCCGGAGAAGTCCACGATCGCCTCGAAGTGCTCCTCGGTCTGTGAGCGGGACAGCCCGAGGATCGAGGAGTTGAGGTAGACGTTCTCCCGGCCGGTCAGGTCGGGGTGGAAGCCGGCGCCGAGTTCGAGCAGCGCCGCGAGCCGGCCGCGCCGCTCCACCGTCCCGCGGGTCGGCTGGATGATGCCGCCGATCGTCTTGAGCAGCGTGCTCTTGCCCGATCCGTTGGGACCGATCAGCCCGACGGTCGTGCCGGCGTCGATGGTCAGCGAGACGCCGTCCAAGGCCCAGAAGTCGTTCCGGTGCGCGTTGCCCCGCCGGAAGTTGACCATCCGCTCCTTGAGCGAGTTGTCCTGGCGGATGACGAACCGCTTGGAGACGTCCTCGAGGCGTACGACGGTGGTCGCCATCGCGGCTACAGCTCCTGCGCGAAGTTGCCCTCGAGCCTGGCGAAGACCCGCTGGGCGATCCAGAGCAGGACTGCACCGACCCCGATCATGACAACCAGGCGCACGCCCAGGTTGTCCGCCTGCGGGGCGCTGTC
>JBBSUR010000141.1:0-6556 GCA_038234255.1 Mycobacteriales bacterium
ACCCACTCGTAGTCGCCCAACCCGAAGGCGGCGACGGTGTTGGCCCGGACGTCCTCGAACTCGCGTCCCATGATTCCGTGCTCCGACAGCAAACCTTTGCGCTCGTAGTCCGGCAGGAGGTACCACTCGAGCGAGCGGTTGAACGGGTAGACGCACACGTACTTCTTGGCATCCTCGCGACGGACGTACGCCGGGATGTGGTTGCGGTTGAACTCGGCCGGCCGGTGGATGGCGACCGCGGACCAGACGGGCGCGAGGTGACGGCCCAGGCCGGTCTGCCGGAACCGGTTGTAGGCGTCCTGCAGCACGTCCACATCGGGGCAGGTCCACCAGATAAGCAGCTCTGCGTCGGCTTTGAAGCCGGCGACGTCGTAGGTGCCGCGGGTGTAGACGTCCTTCTCCAGGGCGCTGTCCAGAAAGGACTGCGCCTCTTGCGCCAGCCCCGTTCGGTCCTCGGGCAGCGGCGTCGTGACCGTGAAGACGGCGTACATCGCGTACAGCAGTTGGTCGTTCAGCTCGCGGGCGGTGGCGGCCTCAGGCCGGCTGTCGGTCATGCCTGCCATTGTGCCCGTCGTCCAGAGCCAGCGCCTGGCGTGCCGCCTGCTGCCCGCTGCGGATGCAGGCCGGAACCCCGACCCCGTCGTACGCCGCGCCGGCGACCGCCAGCCCGGGATGCTGCGCCACCGCGGCGCGGACGCGGCGTACCCGGTCCAGATGTCCGACGGCGTACTGCGGCAGCCCGCCGCCCCACCGGGTGACCCGGCTGTCCACCAGCCGCGACAGGGGACCCACCGCCTGGGACAGCTCGGTGAGCACGATGTGGACGAGCTCGCCGTCGGTGCGCTGCAGGTCCTGGGTGTCGCCGGACCGGCCGACGCTGGCCCGGACGACGGACCGGCTCCCGGTGAGGTGGGTCCACTTGCGGGACGCGAAGGTCACCGCCTTGGTCGTCCGCTCCTCCTCGGCCGGGACGAGGTATCCGCTGCCCGTGCCGGGCGTCGGCCCGTCGAGCACCAGCGTGACCAGAGCAACGCTGGCGTACTCCACACCTGCCACGTCGTCGCCCGGGACCAGGCCGCGCAGCAGCCGGGCGGCGGGCGGTCCGGGGACGGCCAGCACGACGGCGTCGGCGAACACCTGTTCTGGGGCGGCGGCGGACCCGACGGTGAGCGACCAACCAGTGGCGGTCCTGGTCAGGGCGCGCACCGTGCTGCTCAGGCGCATGTCGGCCCCCGATGCGGTGGCGACGGCGTCCGGCAGCCGGCCGAGACCTCCTGGTAGCGAGGCGAACAGCGGTCCGGAGCTCGCGGTGGCGCCAGCTCGGGCCGCGCGGGCGGCGAGCAGCAGGCTGCGGTGCCGGGCCACCTGCGGGACCAGCTGCGGAAGCGTCGCCTGCAGCGACAGCAGGTCGGCGCGGCCGGCGTAGACCCCGCCGAGCAGCGGGTCGACCAGCCGGTCGACCACCTCACCGCCGAAGCGCCGGCGGACGAGCCGCCCAACGCTCACGTCGTCGTGGACCGGCGCGCCGGGCAGCAGCAGGTCCAGCGGTACGCGAGCAAGGCCCCGGCCGGACAGCACCTTCGACCGGGCGAGCGCAGCGAGGTCGGCCGGGATGCCTAGGACGGTGCCTGCGGGCAGGGGACGCAGCCGGCCTCGGCTCCAGATGCTGGCGGAGCCCGATGCCGGAGCGACGAGTTCGTCGGCCAACCCGACGGCCCGGGCGAGGGCGAGACCGTCCGGCAGTCGGGTGAGCATCGAGTCCGCGCCCTCGTCGACCGCGATCCCGCCGACCTCGCTGACGGCCACCTTGCCGCCGATCCGGGTGCTCGCCTCCAGGACGACCACGTCGGCGTCCGGGCGCAGGCGACGCAGTTCCCAAGCCGCGGCCAACCCGCTGATCCCACCGCCGACCACAACCACCCGCATCGCCACAGCCTAGGAAGCGCCACAGCCTAGGAAGCGCCGTGACCGAAGCGAGACCGCGAACGGGCAACCGATGCCGAGGCGGGCGCGTCCGATCGCCAGTCGACGAGCCCCCGGAGGTCTCCATGAAGCGCTCCCCCGTCCTTGCCGCCCTCTGCGTCACCGGACTGCTGCTCGCCGGATGCAGCGACGGCGGCTCGTCGAGGTCCGTGGCCGCCGACACCACCGCAGAAGCATCCAACGGCGACACCGCCGGATCGGCCGGGAACGCTCCGCTATCCGGTACGCCGGAGGCGATCACCGCGCTCGGCCGGGTCGCCCCGGCCAGCTCGGTCATCCGCACCGGCGAACTGGAGGTGGTCGTCGAGGACGTACGGGCAGCCGCCGACGAAGCGGCCCGGCTCACCCGTGGCGCCAGCGGCACCGTGGAGAGCGAGGAACGCAGCAGCGACGACGAGTACGGGAGTGCGGTCCTGCGACTTCGGGTCCCCCCGGAGAGCTTCGACGCCACCCTCGCCGGCCTGGCCGGCCTCGGCGAGGAACTCCGGCGGCGGCTGGGCAGCACCGACGTCACCGACCAAGTCATCGACCTCGACAGTCGCCTGGCGACCCAGCGAGCGAGCGTCGAGCGGGTCCGGGCGCTGCTGTCCGAGGCCGACACGCTCGGCGACGTCGTGCAGATCGAGTCCGAGCTGACCAAACGCACCGCCGACCTGGAGTCGCTCGCGGCCCGCCTCGACGCGCTGACCGGGCAGGTCGAGCTGTCCACGATCACCCTCCGGCTGTCGGTCGGGGACGCCGCCCCGGAGCGGGCCGGTGGACCGCTCGGCTTCGGTGACGGACTGCGCGCGGGATGGCAGGCGCTGACCGCGATGGGCCGGGCGGTCGGCGTGGCCGCCGGCGCCGCGCTGCCGTTCTCCCCGGTGCTGCTGATCGGCGCCGTGCTGATCTGGCGCGGACGGTCCCGGCGCGCGGCTGCCACACCTGCATCGGGCACGGCCTAACCTGCACCGGGTGGACCGGTCCCGGCGCACCCTTGTCCTGGTCGCCACCTCCCTCGCCGCGTTCACCGCCACCCTGGACAACACCGTCGTCGCCGTCGCCCTGCGCGACATCCAGGAAGACCTCGGCGCCGGGGTCGCCGAACTGCAGGGGATCGTCACCGCCTACACCGTAGCGCTGGCCGCGCTCCTGCTGACCGGCGGCACCCTCGCCGACGTGCTCGGCCGGCGCCGCGTCTTCGTCACCGGACTGGCCGTGTTCGCCGCAGGCTCGGCGGCCTGCGCCCTCGCCGACACTGCGCCCTCGCTCATCGCGTCGCGCGCCGTGCAGGGGATTGGGGCGGCGCTGGTACTGCCCGGCGGGCTGGCCGTACTCGCCGGCGCCTATCCCGATCCCGGGCCGCGCGCGCGGGCGGTCGGGCTGTGGGCCGCGACCGGCGCCAGCGCCCTGGTGGCCGGGCCGATCGTGGGCGGTCTGCTCGTCGCCGCGTCTGGCTGGCCGGCGATCTTCTGGGTCAATGTGCCGCTCTGCGCGCTGGTCGCGGCGGTGGTGGCGTTCGCGCCGGACGGCGCACCAGCAGCCCGCGACCGGCGGCTCGACCTGCCCGGCCAGCTGTTGGTCGCGCTCGGACTGGCTGCCGGCACGTACGCCGTGGTGCTCGGCGGTCGCGACGGACTGGGGCTTCCGGTGCTTGGCGCCACCGCGATCGCCGTGGTCTCGCTGGCCGCCTTCGCCGTCGTGGAGCGGCGTACGCCCGACCCGGTCCTGCCGCTAGCCCTGTTGCGGCAGCGCGGCTTCGTCGGCGCCACGGTCGGCGCGTTCGCCGCCAGCCTCGCGGTGTTCGTCCTGCTGGTGTTCCTGGCGCTGTTCCTGCAGCTGGTGCAGCAGCGGGACGCACTGCCCGCCGCGTTGCGGCTGTTGCCGCTGACCGTGGCGCTGGTCCTGACCGCGCCGGTCGCCGGACGGCTCGCCGCCTCCCGGGGACCGCGCCTGCCAGTCGTGGTCGGCCTGGTCCTGTCCGCCGTCGGAGTGGCGCTGACCGGCCTCCGGCTCGACAAGGAGCTGGCCGACGGTGAACTGATCGTGCTGCTCGCCGTCTGCGGGATCGGGATCGGCCTGACCACGGCGCCGGTCGTCACCGCGTCGCTGGATGCCGTCGCCCGCAGCCGCTCCGGGCTGGCCGCCGCGACGGTCAACGTCGCCCGCGAGCTCGGCGGGGTGGTGGCGGTCGCCGGGCTCGGCGCGTTGGTGGTCGCCCGGCTCGGCAGCGATCTGCTGTCCCGGTTGCTCACCCTCGGCGTCCCCGAGGGCAGTGCCGACGTGCTGGTCGAGGCGCTGCTGCGCGGGGCCTCGCCAGCCGAGGTGCTCAGGCTGTCGTCGGACCGGGTCCCGCTCGATGTCCTGTTCCAGCTGCGCGGCGCCGCCGAGACGTCCTACGTCGACTCCGTGCAGGTCGCGCTCGTCGGCGCCGCGATCGTGCTGCTCGCCTCGGCGGCGTTCTGCGCGCGGACCCTAGAGTCCCGCGTGCACCAGTTCGACGACGCGTAGCAGCGCATCCGGGTCGGTCTCGGGCAGGACTCCGTGGCCGAGATTGAAGATGTGCCCCTCGGCCGATGTGCCCTCCTGGAGCGTCTCGCGCACCTTTCGGGCGATCACGTCGTCGGGCGCGAACACCAGCGTGGGGTCCAGGTTTCCCTGCACCGCCTTCCCGGGGCCGATGCGCCGGACCGCCGCGGACAGCGGGACCCGCCAGTCCACGCCGACGACGTCCGCCCCGGCCTGCCCCATGTCGTGCAGCAGCTCGCCCGTTCCGACGCCGAAGTGGATGCGCGGGACATCCTGTACGGCCTGCAGGATCCGGGCCGAGTGCGGCTGCACCAGGCTCCGGTAGTCCGCCGCCGGCAGCGCCCCCACCCAGGAGTCGAACAGCTGGACCGCACTAGCGCCGGCGTCGATCTGCACCCGCAGGAAGGCCAAGGTGATCGTCGCGAGGCGGTCGAGCAGCGCCGACCAGAGCGCCGGCTCGCCGTACATCAGGGTCTTGGTCGCCGCGTGGTTCTTGCTCGGTCCGCCCTCGACGAGGTAGCTGGCGAGGGTGAACGGCGCGCCGGCGAAGCCGATCAGCGGGATCGGCCCCAGCTCGGCGACGAGGTTGCGGACGGCTTCGGTGATGTACGGGACGTCGCCCGGCGTCAGCGCCGGCAGCCGTTCGAGGTCGGCAGCGGTGCGGAACGGTTCGGCGACGACCGGACCGACACCGGGAACGATGTCCAGGTCGATCCCGACGGCGTGCAGCGGCACGACGATGTCGGAGAAGAAGATCGCCGCGTCGACGCCGTATCGGCGGACCGGCTGCAGCGTGATCTCGGTGACCAGGTCAGGGGTCGAGCAGGCCTGGAGCATCTGGGTGCCCTCGCGAAGCCTGCGGTACTCCGGCAGGGCGCGGCCGGCCTGGCGCATGAACCAGACCGGGGTGTGCGGGACGCTCTCGCGGCGGCAGGCCCGCAGGAAAGCCGCGTCGTGCAGCGGATCTGGATCAGGGGCCGGGGCGCTGGTCATCACGGGGATCGTCCCACGACCGCTCGGGCGCGCCTGCGCGGTTCTGTCGGACCCGCGTGGCACCGTCAGGAATCGTCGAAACGGTGGTAGTCGAGCAGGAGGAGGTGGCGCAGGTGCTGGTCGAGTTGCGCTGGTGTGCAAGCTGTGCGGACGAGCGGGCGTTCGAGATGCCGCCGTGCGAGGACGATCACGGCCTGGACTGCCTGGACCTGGCCTGCGTCGAGTGCGGCCACGCGATCGTGGTGGGCTTCCTGCGCGCCGACGAGGTCGTCGTCGTGGAGTTCGCCGCGGCCTGAGCAGCCTGTGCCTGAGCAGCCTGTGCGGGTGAGATCACGTCCTGCTTCTGATCTGGCCCCGGTGCACGCGTCAGGCTTGGCGGCGCAGCATCCGTCGCCACGACCTGCTCCACCGCCCGTGCGACGGGCCCTCGTCGGTCGGCATCGCCGTAACGATCAGCGACTGTGCCTCCGCGTGCCGGGCGTGCAGCCGGGCGCGTACGTCGTCGGGGGTGAGAGCCTGCCGACGGCGCTCGGCGCGGACCAGCACCGCCCCGGTCGCTGCCACCCCGGCAAGCCCGGCCAGACCGAGCATCTTCCAGTTTCCCACCACAGGAGTGCCTCTCGTGTCGGACAGCACGCTGAGCCTGGACGCCGCCGTCGAACTGACCCGCACCGGCGACCTGTGGCTGTTCCGTGGGCGCAGTGCGGCTGACCAGGCTATCCGCGCGGTGACGAACAGCCCGGTCAACCACGTCGGGATGGCGGTCGTCCTGGACGACCTGCCGCCCCTGATGTGGCATGCCGAGCTCGGCCAGTCGCTGCCGGACGTCTGGACCGGCACGCACCACCGGGGGGTCCAGCTGCACGACCTGTCCGACGCGGTCGTGACCTGGTCGAACCGGTACGGCCAGCAGGGCTGGCTGCGGCAACTCCACGCGAGCGTCACCCCCGCGATGGAGGACGCGGTGCTGCAGGTGATCGCCCGGATGGACGGGATGCCGTTCCCGTCCACAGTGGCCCTGGCCGGGCGGTGGGTCCGTGGCCGGGTACGGCGGGCCGCCCCGGTGGAGACG
>JBBSUR010000142.1:0-6292 GCA_038234255.1 Mycobacteriales bacterium
CTGCAGCGCGAGCGCGAGCCGCTCGACGAGCCGACGGGCACCCATCTCGTCCGCCTCACCGAGGTCCTTCTGCAGATCCGCGACGTACGAGCTCACGCGGGCGTCATCGGCCAACGCGACCTCGCTGAAGAACGCCTCGACCGACTCGGGCTCCTTCGCCATGGCGCGCAGCACGTCCAGGGCGTTGACGTTGCCGCTTCCCTCCCACACCGAGGGCAGCGGCGCCTCGCGGTACAGGCGCGGCATGCCCGAGTCCTCGACGTACCCGTTGCCGCCGAGGCACTCGAGAGCCTCGCCGGCAAAGACGGGCCCGCGCTTGGTAACCCAGTACTTGCCGACCGCGACCGCAAGCCGCTTGAACGCGTGCTCCTGCCGGTCTACAGCGCCGGCCAAGCGCATGATGAGGGTGGTCGCGGCCTCGGACTCCAGCGCCAGGTCCGCGAGGACGTTCTGCATAAGCGGCTTGTCGACCAGAAGCCCACCGAACGCCGCTCGATACTGGGCATGGTGGATCGCCTGCGAGAGGGCCTGCCGCATCAGCGCGGCGCTTCCTGTGGCGCAGTCGATTCGGGTGACCGAGACCATCTCGATGATCGTGCGAACCCCGCGGCCCTGTTCGCCCACCAGCCAGGCGACGGTGTTCTCGAACTCCGGCTCGCTACTGGCGTTGCTGCGGTTGCCGAGCTTGTCCTTGAGCCGCTGGATCCGGAAGGTGTTGCGGGTACCGTCCGGGAGCACCCGCGGCACCAGGAAGCAGGACAGACCGCCTGGTGCTTGCGCCAGCACCAAGAACAGGTCACACATGGGCGCGCTGGTGAACCACTTGTGACCGGTCAGCCGCCACACGTCACCGTCGAGCACGGCTCGGGTCGTGTTGGTCCGGACGTCGGAGCCGCCCTGCTTCTCCGTCATCCCCATGCCCGCGAGCAACCCCGCCTTACCGGACGGCACCCGCAGGCCGGGGTCGTACACGCGGCTGGTGAGCAGCGGCTCGTAGAGCGCGGCGAGATCGGTCCGCTGGCGAAGGGCCGGCACGACGGCGTACGTCATGGTGATGGGACAGGCGTGGCCACCCTCGACCTGCGACCACGTGTAGTAGCCGGCGGCCCGGGCGACGTGTGCGCCCTTCTCGCTCGACGCCCACGGAGCCGCGGCGAGCCCTTCGCCGACGGCCACGTTCATGAGGTTGTGCCAGGCGGGGTGGAACTCGACCTCGTCGATGCGGTTGCCGTAGCGGTCGTGGGTACGCAGCACCGGTTCATGGGTGTTGGCCTCGACACCCCAGCGCTGCGCCTCTTCGGTGCCGGCGAGCTCACCGAGGCGGTGCAGGTCAGCGGCGTACCAGCCGGCGCCCTCACGGACCAGGCCCTCAAGCAGTGCCGCGTCGGCTGCGACGTCGTGGTCCACGAGCGGTGGCGGCTGGTTGGTCACCTCGTACGCCATGCCCGCATCGTTCCACGCCTCCGCGTTCACCTTCGTGTCAGATCAGCATCTGAGAGCCCTTCGGGCTCGCCGTGGCTCGCCGTGGCTCGCGAAGATGCCCATCCTCGCGACAGAAGCAAGGGCCGGGGGGCAGGACCACTAGTCGACGGGTCCGCGGCCTTTCGGCCCCTTGGCACCGGGACCACCCCCCGCTCGGTCGATCAGCGCGCCGATGCGCTCGGCAAGACCGGCCTTGCGCTCGTCGGCCTGCTCCTGGGTGAGCTCTCCTTCGGTGACCTCCTCGGCGAGCCGGGATTCGGCGGCGGTGACCAGCCGCGCCAGCAGAGCGTCCCTGGGGATCCCCTTGCCCTCGGCGATCCGGGCCAGGGTCTTGCCGTCCCGTTGCTCGGCGCGCAGCTCGCCGACCTCCAGGCCCAGCGCCTCGGCGACGGCGGCCGGAGCCAGCTTCACCCCGACGGCTCCACGCTTGCCGCCGGGACCGTGACCCCGTCCGTGACCTCGACCGGGTCCCGGCCGTGCGGCCCGTTCCTTCGCCACCGCCTCGGCCACCTTGTCGGCCTGCTCCTGGTTCAGCGTGCCGTCGGTGACCAATGACTTCAGCGCCTGCTTCACGGCTCCCATGCGTTCGCCGATCCCGGTCGCCTGCCCCGGCTGCTCCTGCGCACTGGCGACTCCGGGGACGAACAGGGCGACGCCGGTCAGGCCGACAGTGCCGGCAAGGGCTACCGCTGCGATCTTCCTGCGCATGCTGTTCCTCCAGAGGTGTGGGGCAATCCCGCTCGCCCGCCTGACCAGCATCGCTGCCGACCCTGTGCCCGTCCTGTGTCGCACCTGTGAGTGTGCTGTGCGTCTGCGCTCAGGGGATCCGGGCTCAGGCAGAGGTCGGTGTGGATCCGGTGCGACGGGGCGAGCGCTTGCGCGGAGCGCGGCCCCGCGCCGCTGTCGCTGCGGGCCGGTTCGGAGCGGTCACCAGCGCGAGCTCGAGCTGGCCCGACTCGACGTCGGCGGAGGTGATCCGCACCGTCACGATGTCGCCGTAGCCCAGCCGGGAACCGGCAGCATCGGACAGGGCCAATCCGTCCGAGGTGACCGACCAGCCGCGGCCGGGCAGCTCGCGCAGGGCCACCATGCCGCTGACCCGGGAACGGTCCAGCGTGACGAACACCCCTTTGGGGCCGACGCCGGTGACCCGGGCCGGGTAGTGGGTCGTGCTGTCGGCGGCCACCAGCTCGGCCAGCCACAGCGACTTGCGCATCTGGTTCTCGGCCTGCGCCGCTGTTCTGGCGGCGCCATTGATGTGCAGGCATAGCGCCGCCATCTCGCGGTCGTCCGGAAAGGCCGTCGCCGTGCGACCGCCAGCGAGAAAGGCGTGGATGATCCGGTGGACGACCAGGTCGGCGTAGCGCCGGATCGGGCTGGTGAAGTGCAGGTAGCCGGTCGAGGCCAACCCGAAGTGTGCTCCGGCCACGGGCGTGTAGGCGGCCCGGCCGAGGAAGCCGAGCAGCACGTCCCACACGGCGGCCGCCGTGTCGTCGGCGGCGGCATCGAGCTGGGCCGACAGCGCCGCGAGGTCCAACGGCGTGAGGGTGCGCCCGAATCCCGGGTGGTAGCCCGACGCCGCGCAGAACGCCTCCAGTGCCGGAGCCGCTTCCGGACCGGGCGCCGGGTGCACCCGGAAGACCCCGGGCAGGCCACGGTCGACGACCCAGCCGGCCACGGCCTCGTTAGCGGCGACCATCAGCCGCTCGATGAGCAGGTTGGCCGGGTTGGACGGAAAGGCCGCGACCTGTGCAGCGGCGCCCTCGACGACCTCGACGGTCAGGTCCGGCTCGACCCGGCGGGCCTCGACCCCGCCGCGGAGCAGCCGCTGCACGCCCAGGCGCGCCCCCGCCGTGCGCAGCCAGCGAAGCGCGTCGAGCACGTCCGCGGGTACGTCGGCGGGCGCCGCGCCGGCGAGGGACTGGGCAGCCACCTCGTAGCTGAGTCGGGTGTCGGAGCGGATCCGGGTCGCGTAGACATCGGCTGCCGTGACCGAACCGGCTGTGCCAATACGCATTTCGACGGTGAGTGCGTCCCGGTCCGCGCCGGGGACGAGGCTGAGCGCGTCCTCGCTGAGCCGGGGCGGCAGCATCGGTCGGGTCCAGCCGGGCAGGTAGACGCTGGTCGCGGCCCGGCGCGCCTCGGCGTCCAGGGCCGTCCCCGGCCGGACATGCGTGGAGACGTCGGCGATGTGCACACACACCCGGATCCCCCCGTCCGGATCGGCGGCATAGACCGACAGCGCGTCGTCCAGGTCGCGTGAGTTGGGGCTGTCGATGGTGAACGTCGTGAGTTCGCGCAGGTCCCGCCGCACCGGTGCGCCCCGCCGCGGTGTGGCGGTGGCGACCGCGTCGACCTCGGCGAGCACCTCCGGCGGGTAGTCCAGCGGAAGGCGGTGCCGCACCCGGACCCGCTCCAAGAGAGCGTCGGCGGCGATCGGGTCCTCCCACTCGTCGGTGGGGTCGGCAGTGCCGGGACCGGTGATGTCGGCCAGTACGGCCACTCCGACGCCCAGGTCCTCCACCCGACCAACCAACCGCCAGTCACCGGAGCCGACGTGCGGGTCGAGTCGCAGCCGAAGCCCCTGTTCCACGACGCCGAACACCTCGGTGCGCATGCGTCGGCGCAGGGAGGCCGCGGAGGCGGTCGCCCGCCCGTCCGCCTCCACCTGATAGGCGACCTCCACCCAGTCGTCGGCCAGCAAAGCCTTGGCCAAGGGAGGCGGTACGAAGCAGGACGTCACCGTCGTACCGCCCGGGGTGGTCACCGGCTCGTCCAGGTCGACGAAGCCGAAGCCACGGACATGCGGACGGAAGACCCCGGTGGGCAGGCTCTTCGGTGCCAAGTCGGGGCTGCTGCGGTCAGCCGGTCGGGTCGGGGAGCGTCGCCGCGTACGGGCGGGGGTCTCGGTCATCTCCGTGGCGACTGTAGAGCCGGGTGGAGTAGCGGGCGAGCAGGACCCCGTCGTCACCGTCGATCAGCTGGGTCAGTTGCAGCCGCCGCGGGAACGGCAGCGGCCGGCTGAGCAGCTGCGGTCCGGCGCCGAGCAGCAGCGGGGTCAGGGTCAGGCACAGCTCGTCGACCAGATCGGCGGACAGCAGGCCGGTGAGCAGCCGCGGGCCGCCTTCGCACAGCAGGCGGGTGAGACCGCGATCGTGCAGTTGACCGACCGCCGCCACAAGGTCGACCTGCTCCGCACCGGCGACGACGACGTCGGCGACCGCGGCGAGCCGAGCGCGCCGGGTCGGGTCGGCGGCCTCGCAGGTGACCACCACGACCGGACCGGAGAAGCAGCGGGCCCCGGGATCCAGCTCGAGGGAGCGACTGACGATGACCAGGGGTACCAGCGCTTCCCGCTCGTGGCGCGCGCGCCAGTCGCGCCCGGCAGGTCGGGGCCGCACCGGCCCGTACTCCTCCGTCCGGACGGTGCCTGCACCCACCACAACGGCGTCGGCGACGGCCCGCAGGGTGGCGAACACCGTCTGGTCGGCCGGTGACTGCAGCGGCCGGCTGCTGCCGTCGGCGGCGACGGTTCCGTCGGTCGCGACCACGAAGCCGGCCCGCAACCACGGGCGGTGGGCAGGGTCGTACAGGTCGAGCAGGTCCTCGACGGCGAGCGGCCGCGGCTCGGGCAGCAGCAGCCGCACCGGTCAGCTGTTGCGCCGACGGAACAGCGACGGCTTGGCCGCTGCCGGGGGGGACTCCTCGAGCCGGACGACCCGCTCGGTCAGCGCCGCCAGCTGGGTTTCGAGGGCGGCGACCCGGTCGGAGTCGTTCTGCGCGGGCCGGGCGCCCGACCGAGACGGAGCCGACTCGGTCTTGGACATAGGTGTCGCGGGCACCGGCTGCGACAGCGGCTTGAGACCGGGGACCGGTCGGTGGTCGAACCCCTTGTCCGGTGCGGGCGCAGGATCGGCCGTGTGCACCTTCTCGGCGGGCGCAGCGGATCCGGCGCCGGCGGCGGCCTTCGCCGGGGCCGGTCGGCTGGAAGTGCCGGTCTGCGCGGCGGCGTAGGCCGCGCGGACCTCCGCCGGCAATCGGCCCCGATCAGCCACCGTCATGCCGTGCTTGCGGGCCCAGGTGCGTATCGCTGCTGTGTCGGTAGTGGTCACGGGCAGATAGTAGAACGGCGGAACGGCGGTCGCTAATGACCCATCCCCAGCCCACCGTCGACCGGGACGACGGCCCCGGTGACGTAGGCCGAAGCGTCGCTGGACAGAAACGCAATCACCCCGGCGATCTCCTGCGCCGTGGCGGTGCGACCGAGCGGAATGCTGCGCAACAGCTCGTCGCGGCGGGCCGCCGTCAACTCGGCCGTCATGTCGGTGTCGACATAGCCGGGGGCGACGACGTTGCTGGTGATTCCCCGGCCGCCGAGCTCCCGGGCAATCGACCGGGCGAAACCGATCAGTCCGGCCTTGCTGGCGGCGTAGTTCGCCTGGCCGGGTGCTCCGGACAGCGCGACGATGGAGGAGACGAACACCAGGCGTCCCCATCGCGCCTTGAGCATCGCCCGGCTGGCCCGCTTGGTCACCCGGTAGGCGGCGGTCAGGTTGGTGTCGACGACCTTTGCGAACGACTCCTCGCTCATCCGCAGCAGCAACTGGTCATCGGTCATGCCGGCGTTGGAGATGAGCACCTCGACCGGTCCCTGCGCCTGCTCGACCTCGGTGAAGGCCCGGTCGACATCCTTGGCCGAGGTGACGTCGCAGCGCACGGCGAGCAGGTTTTCCGGCGGTGTCGTGCGATAGGTGACGGCGACCCGATGGCCTTGGTCGGCAAGGCGCGACGCAGTGGCCAGGCCGATGCC
>JBBSUR010000143.1:0-6277 GCA_038234255.1 Mycobacteriales bacterium
AAGATCTTGCTGCGGCGGCCAACCGGCTCGCCGCGCTGCGCTGAGTCCGGTCCGTAGGCTGCGGCAATGACCGCGAGCCTTATGACTTCGAGCCCGATCAGTGCCGGCATCGACGAGTTGTGGGAACGCCGCGCCGAGCTCACCCCCGCCGACGAGGACGCCCGCAAGGTCGTCGTCGCCGCCGTCGACCAGCTCGACGCCGGCGAGGCGCGGGTCGCGAGCGTGCTGGACGGTCGGGTCGTGGTCGACGAACGCGCCAAGCACGCGATCCTGCTGGCCTTCAAGGTGCTCGACATGGCGCCGTCGGCCGTCGGCGACTTCCGCTACCACGACCGGGTACCGCTCAAGACGCGCTTCGGCGGGGTGCGGGTCGTTCCTGGCGCGATAGCCCGCTGGGGCTCGCACTTCGAGCCGGGCGTGGTGCTGATGCCGAGTTTCACCAACATTGGCGGCTACGTCGGTGCCGGCTCGATGGTCGACACCTGGGCGACGGTCGGCAGCTGCGCGCAGATCGGCCGCAACGTTCACCTGTCCGGCGGCGTCGGCATCGGCGGCGTGCTCGAACCGGCGCAGGCCGCTCCGGTGGTCATCGAGGACGACGCCTTCATCGGGTCGCGCTCGATGGTGGTCGAGGGCGCGCGAGTACGCACCGGGGCCAAGCTCGGCGCCGGCGCGATCCTCACCGCGAGCACCCGCGTCTTCGAGGCCGAGACGGGCAGCGAGCTGACCCGCGGCGAGGCGCCCGAGCGGGCCGTCTGCGTCGGGTCCACCCGCGTAAAGAGCTTTGCCGGCGGCGATTTCGGCATGCCGTGCCTGCTCGTGCTGCGCTACCTCGCGCCCGGTCAGGAACACGACAAGCTCGCCCTCAACGACATCCTGCGCGAGCACGGGGTCGCACCGTGAGCCGACGTCGGTGACGCTGGACCTCGCGCAGGACCCGGTCGCCCTCACCGCCGCCCTCGTCGACATCCCCAGCGTCTCGGGCGACGAGACACAGCTGGCCGACCTCGTCGAGGACGCGCTGATCGCCGCGCCGCACCTGTCGGTCGTGCGCGACGGCAACTGCGTCGTCGCCCGGACGAGCCTGCGCCGCACCCGCCGGGTGCTGCTCGCCGGTCACCTGGACACCGTGCCGATCGCCGACAACCTGCCGAGCCGCCTCGACGGCGACCGCCTCTACGGCTGCGGCACCTCGGACATGAAGAGCGGCGATGCGGTGCTGCTGCACCTCGCCGCGACGCTGGCGAACCCGGCGTACGACCTGACTTTCGTCCTCTACGACAACGAGGAGGTCGCGGCCGAGCTCAACGGGCTGAACCGGCTGGTACGCACCCGGCGCGACCTGCTCGACGCCGACCTCGCGATCCTGCTCGAACCGACCAACGGGCAGGTCGAGGCCGGCTGCCAAGGCACCCTGCGGGTACGCGTGCGCATCCCCGGGCGCCGCGCCCACAGCGCGCGCAGCTGGCTGGGCGAGAACGCCATCCACGCCGCCGCCCCGCTGCTGACCCGCCTGGTGGGCTACGAGCCGCGCAGCGTCGAGATCGACGGCTGCACCTACCGCGAGGGGCTCAACGCGGTGCACGTCGAGGGCGGCGTGGCCGGCAACGTCATCCCCGACCTGTGCACGGTCGCGGTCAACTTCCGCTTCGCTCCGGACCGCTCCGAGGCCGCGGCGCTGCAGCACGTCGTGGAGGTCATGGCGCCGTACGACGTGGAGCTCGCCGACTCAGCACCCGGCGCGCTGCCCGGGCTGTCCGCCCCGGCCGCAGCGCATTTCGTCGGCGCGGTCGGCGGGCTGGGCGGACGGGGTGTGACGGCGAAGTACGGCTGGACCGACGTCGCCCGCTTCGCCGCGCTGGGCATCCCGGCGGTCAACTACGGGCCGGGCGAGCCCAACCTGGCGCACACCCGCGAGGAGTCGGTGGAGGTCGCGCTGATCACCGCCACCGAGCAGGCGCTCCGCGGCTACCTCTCCCCCTGACGCTTGCGTCCTGCTGGGCGACGACACCCACGTCGCCGGGCCGAAGGCGCGCTACGCCGCGCGCCTCGCGCTCGCGGGCGGGCTCGACGCGGCCTTCCTCACGCTCGCCGGCGGGTGGTCCCGCAGTTCGCCATCGTGGCTTTCCTGGTCGTCTACCTCGTCGACGAGCACGACGTACGCCCCGCCGCGGCCGCGCTGCTGCTCGCGGCGGTGCAGAACGGACGCGACGGACGCGACGGACGCGACGAACGACGCGGACGCCGAGGTGCTGGTGTAGCGGGTATTCTCGTCGGTATGACCACGAAGATCGCGATCAGCCTGCCGGATGAGCAGGTTGCCGCCGCCAAGCAGGCGGTGAAAGACGGCCGCGCCCCGTCGGTGTCGGCGTTGATCTCGCAGGCCCTGGACCATCGGTTGACGGAGTACACCCTGGCCGACGTCGTCGCCGCGTTCATCGCCGAAGATGGTGAGCCGAGTGCGGAAGACGTCGCCTGGGCCAAGGAAGCGCTCAGGACCACGTGGGACTGACCCTGGACGCGGGCGCCCTCATCGCTCTGGAGCGCCGCGACGCGAAGATGCTTGCGCTGCTGCGCGAGCCAGCGTCGAGGCCGATCCGCGTACCGGCGGGCGTGCTCGCCCAGGTGCTGCGCCCTGGCGGACGCCAGAATCGAATCTTCGTCCTGCTCGGTGCGCACGACACCGCCGTGGTGCCGCTGGACGAGCGGGTGGCGCGTCTCGCGGCGGTGCTGCTCGCCACCAGCCGCACGACAGATGTCGTAGATGCGTCGGTCGTGGTCTGCGCGGCACTGAACCGGGACACCGTCGTCACCTCGGATCCGGGGGACCTGCGACGGCTCGAGGCTCGGCTGCCCATGATTGCCGTCTGATCCTCGACCTCGCGCAGGACCCGGTGGCGCTGACCGCAGTGCTCGTCGACAGCCGACCCGCGGCAGGTCGAGATCGACGGCTGTACCTACCGCGAGGGCCTGAACGCCGTGAAGATCGAGGGCGGCGTCGCCGGCAACGTCATCACTTCGGGCTGATCACCGCGACCGCGCAGGCGCTGCGTCGCTACCTGTCGTAGCCGGTCATGCCGGGTAGGGGCGGCGCGACGCACCGCAGCCGGGCTGGGCCGCCGGGGTGACCACACAGCGCCCCGGCCCTGCACCGGAGACAGGACGATCGCACCCTTTCCGGTGCGCCCTGCACCGGAGACGGTTCGAGCGCCCCGGATTCGGTGCACGGCCCCGGCGACGTGGACCCCGCCGGTCGCCGCGCGGGCGGGCCCGGAAGGATGGTCCACGATGACGCTGACCGACCGGATCCCCGAGCGGGCCGACCCCGATGCGCCTGATCCGGACGCCGTCTTCGAGGCCTTCGAGCAGTGGACCACCGAACAGGGGCTGACCCTCTACCCGGCGCAGACCGAGGCGCTGCTGGAGATCGTCACCGGCGCCCACGTCATCCTGTCCACCCCGACCGGCTCGGGCAAGTCGCTGGTCGCGGCCGGCGCCCAGTTCGCCGCGCTCGCCGACGGGCGCCGCTCCTTCTACACCGCCCCGATCAAGGCGCTGGTGAGCGAGAAGTTCTTCTCCCTGTGCGCCACCTTCGGCGCCGAGCACGTCGGCATGATGACCGGCGACGCCACCGTCAACGGCAATGCCCCGGTGATCTGCTGCACCGCCGAGATCCTCGCCAACCTGGCATTACGCGAGGGGGCCGACGCCGACGTCGGCCTCGTCGTCATGGACGAGTTCCACTTCTACGCCGAGCCCGACCGCGGCTGGGCCTGGCAGGTGCCGCTGCTGGAGCTGACCAAGACCCAGTTCGTCCTGATGTCGGCGACCCTCGGCGACGTCACCCGCTTTCGCGACGACCTCACCCGCCGCACCGGCCGCGAGACGGCGATCGTGTCCAACACCGACCGCCCGGTGCCGCTCTACTTCTCCTACGTCACGACGCCGCTGCACGAGACGCTCACCGAGCTGCTCACCACCCACCAGGCCCCCGTCTACGTCGTGCACTTCACCCAGGCCGCGGCGGTCGAGCAGGCGCAGGCGCTGATGAGCATCAACGTCTGCAGCCGCGAGGAGAAGGACGCGATCGCCACGCTGATCGGCGACTTCCGCTTCACCGCCGGGTTCGGCCGGACGCTCACCCGGCTGGTCCGGCACGGCATCGGGGTCCACCACGCGGGGATGCTGCCGAAGTACCGCCGGCTCGTCGAGCTGCTCGCCCAGGCCGGCCTGCTCAAGGTGGTCTGCGGCACCGACACCCTCGGCGTCGGCATCAACGTGCCGATCCGCACGGTGCTGTTCACCGGCCTCACCAAGTACGACGGCACCCGCACCCGGCACCTCAAGGCCCGCGAATTCCACCAGATCGCCGGGCGCGCCGGCCGGGCCGGCTACGACACCCTCGGCACCGTCGTGGTGCAGGCGCCCGAGCACGACGTGGAGAACGCCAAGCGGATCGCCAAGGCCGGCGACGACCCGAAGAAGCTCAAGCGGGTGGAGCGGAAAAAGGCCCCCGAGGGGTTCGTGTCCTGGGGGCAGCCGACGTTCGAGCGGCTGGTCGCGGCCGAACCGGAGGTGCTCACCTCCAGCTTCCGCGTCTCGCACTCGATGCTGCTCCAGGTGGTGCAGCGGCGCGGCGACGCGTTCGCGCACGCCCGACACCTGCTGCTGGACAACGACGAGCCGCGGGCCAGCCAGCGCACGCTCGTCCGGCGGGCGATCAACATCTACCGGGCGCTGGTGACCGCCGGCGTCGTGGAGCGGGTCACCGACCCGGGACCGGACGGCCGGACCGTACGCCTGACCGTCGACCTGCAAAGGGATTTCGCCCTGGACCAGCCGCTGTCACCGTTCGCCGTCGCGGCGCTCGGGCTGCTCGACCGCGCCAGCCCCACGTACGCCCTGGACGTTTTGTCGGTGCTCGAGTCGACACTGGAGAACCCACGGCAGGTGCTCGCCGCCCAGCGCAACAAGGCCCGGGGCGAGGCGGTCGCGCAGATGAAGCAGGAGGGACTCGAGTACGACGAGCGGATGGAGCTGCTCGAGCAGATCAGCTATCCGATGCCGCTCGCCGAGGAGTTGGCGGCCGCGTTCGAGACCTACCGCGGCGGGCATCCGTGGGTGGCCGACGAGGAGCTGTCGCCCAAGTCGATCGCCCGCGACCTGTCCGAGCGGGCGATGACCTTCGTGGAGTACGTCGGCTTCTACTCGCTCGCCCGCTCCGAGGGGCTGGTGCTGCGCTACCTCGCCGACGCCTACAAGGCGCTGCGCCGCACGGTGCCCGAGGCCGCGCGCACCGAGGAGGTCGAGGACCTGACCGCCTGGCTGGGCGAGCTGGTCCGCCAGGTCGACTCGAGCCTGCTGGAGGAATGGCAGGCGCTGCAGTCCCCGGCCGCCGAGGTGCCCGCGGCGCAGCCGGTCGACGAGAAGCCGCCGCCGGTGACCGCCAATGAGCGGGCTTTCCGGGTGCTGGTGCGCAACGCGCTGTTCCGGCGGGTCGAGCTGATGGCGCTGCGCCGCTGGATCGACCTCGGCGAGCTCGACCCGGAGTTCGGCCAGGACGCGTGGGAGGAGGGCATCCGCGCCTACTTCGCCGAGCACGACGAGCTGGGTACAGCCGCCGACGCCCGCGGGCCGGCGCTGTTCCGGGTGACCCGCGAGCCCGGGCGGTGGCTCGTCCGCCAGACGCTGGAGGACCCACGGGGGGACCACGACTGGGTGATCGACGCGACCGTGGACCTCGCCGCGTCGGACGAGGCGGGTACGGCGGTGCTGCTGGTCACCGCGGTGGGCGAGCTGCGCTGAACCCGTCGCAATGATGTTCGCCGAAGCGTTCCGGAGCGGTCAGTTCTGGTGCAGGATGGGCGCAACGTAGAGTAGCGACGCGGTGCACGACGGCCAGACCGGCCGACGACCGACGGCGCAGGACCGATCGCTGACGACCAGGGAGCGACATGCAGGGCGCGGGGACCAAGCCGGAGCACGGGACGGTGACCACCGCTCTTTCCGTCTCGGTGGCCCCCCCGTCCCCGGACCGCTTCCTGCACTCCGACCCGCACGACTTCGCCGGGCTTTACATCCGGCACCGCTCCGCGCTGCTGCTGCACGCCCGGGCCCAGCTCAACGACGTGCGCGACGCGGACGAGGTCGTGCAGGACGCGTTCCTGCGGCTGTTCCTGGCGCTGCCCGAACTCGAGACCGAGCTGCAGGCGCTCGCCTACTGTCGGCGGACCATCACCAACCTGTGCATCGACCGCTACCGCGCCACCCAGCGTCG
>JBBSUR010000144.1:0-6274 GCA_038234255.1 Mycobacteriales bacterium
CGAGGTCTACGGCTCGATCGACACCGGCTCCTGGACCGAGGACTCGCCGCTGCTGCCGAACAGCCCCTACTCCGCCGCGAAGGCCGGCGCCGAGCTGCTGGCCCGCGCGTACGCCGTGACCTATGGGCTCGACATCTGCACCACGCGCTGCAGCAACAACTACGGTCCCTACCAGTTCCCCGAGAAGATCATTCCGCTGTTCGTCACCAACCTGCTCGACGGGCGCAAGGTCCCGCTCTACGGTTCGGGCCAGAACGTCCGGGACTGGCTGCACGTCGACGACCACTGCCGGGGCATCCAGCTGGTCGTCGAGCAGGGCGTAGCGGGGGAGAGCTACAACATCGGGGGCGGACGCGAGCTGAGCAACCTGCAGCTCGTGGTGCACCTGCTCGACGCGCTGGGGACCGGATGGCAGCGGGTGGAGATGGTGCCCGACCGGCTCGGCCACGACCTGCGCTACTCCGTCGACTGCTCCAAGTTGGCGGCGTTGGGCTACCGGCCCCGGCACAGTTTCGAGGAGGGGCTGGCCGAGACCATCGCGTGGTACCGAGCGAACGAGGCCTGGTGGCGCCCCTTGCGAGCGGCCGACGCCCGCGCGGGCGCATGAGCCTGGCGCTGCTGGTGACCGGCGCCGGCGGCCAGTTGGGGACCGACCTGCTGGATCGGGTGCGGCACGAGCGCAACGCCTTCGCCCGGGGCCTGACCCGCAAGGACCTCGAGCTCACCGACCCGTTCGCGATCAAGGACCTGATCGCGCTGTGGGCGCGACTGCTCCGGGCCGACGACCCGGGGCACGAACTGGTCGTGGTCAACACGGCCGCCTATACCGCCGTCGACGCCGCCGAGGGCGACGAGGACACGGCCTACGCGGTCAACGCGACGGCGCCCGCGCTGCTTGCCCAGGCCTGCGCCGTGGTGGGTGCCCGGCTGGTCCACCTGAGCACCGACTACGTCTTCGGTGGAGACCGGGTCGGCGGACCGCCGTACGAGGTCACCGACCACACCGCTCCGCGCACCGCGTACGGGCGGACGAAGCTGGCCGGCGAGCTGGCGGTGCGCGAGCTGCACCCCGACGGCGGTTACGTCGTCCGGACCTCGTGGCTCTACGGCCGGGCGGGTCAGAACTTCGTGGCGACGATGACCCGCCTGGAGCGCGAGCAGGAGACGGTGTCGGTCGTCGACGACCAGCGGGGCTCGCCCACCTCGAGCCGGGACCTGGCCGCCGGCCTGCTGTCCCTCGTCCGCTCCGACGTACCGGCCGGCACCTACCACTGCACCAACGGCGGTGACACCACCTGGCGCGGCTTCGCCCGCGCCATCTTCACCGGGCTCGGCGCCGATCCGGACCGGGTGCTGCCGACGACGACGGACGCCGCGCTCCGGCCGGCACCGCGGCCGGCCTACAGCGTCCTGTCGCCGGCGTCGTGGCAGTCGGCCCGCCTTGCGCCCTTGCCGCCGTGGTCTGTGGCGTTGAGCGCCTACCTCGTACGCGAGCCGGTGCTCTAGCGGCTCAGCGCCCGGCCCGGGTCCGTCCCCAGCGACCGACGACGGTGCCCAGCGCCGCGCCGGCGAGAACATCGGACGGGTAGTGCACGCCGAGCACCACGCGGGACAGGGCCATCGCCGCTCCGGCCAGTCGCCATGGCGCACGCGGGAGCAACGGGCCGAACGCCGCGACCGCCGCGAAGGTGGAGGCGGCGTGCGCACTCGGGAAGGACAGCGTGCTGGGAGTTCGGCTGCGGGCCGGCAGGTCGGCCAGATCCGGCCGTGGCCGCCGGACGCAGCGCTTGACCGCGATGTTGCCGCCGTGCGCCAGCGCCACCGACGCCGTCGCCCGGGCCCACGCGGGTCGACGAGGGCCGTCCAGCGCCACGCCGGCGGCACCGATCGCCAGCCAGCCGAGCGCGTGCTCGCCGAAGTGCGACAGCGCATGGGCTCCGTGGACCACCGCGGGGTGGACCGCCTGCCCGCGTATGGCGCGGAAGCCCGCGACGTCCAGGCGAAGGGTGGACTGGACGAGCGGTGCCGGCATGGCGGTCTCTCCTCGGGTCCGGTGGCTCGCCGCACCCTAGCCGCGCGACCCCTCCGGCGAACCTGGTCTGAATGCGGAGCGTGACAGTTCTGACCACGACTCAAGCAACTTACGCATAGTGACGAAGGCATTGGTGACTGAACGTCACTGTGACTCGGCCCCTGCGGCGGTCATGGCAGCTGCCACAGGAGGTACTTCCCATGCGCATCCCAGCTCCGGTCCGCACGCTCGTCAGCCTGGTCAGCCTCGTGGTGATGGCTGTGGCCCTGCTGTTGGTGCCGATCACCGCGGCGTCGGCGGCGGGGGAAGAGGGTGACTTCATCTCCCGTACCAACGCCTCGCGCGCCGCCTCCGGACTGGCGTCCCTGCGGGTCATGGCGGACCTGACGTCGGTGGCCCGCGGCCAGTCCGAGCGGATGGGTCGCGAGGACCGGCTCTACCACAACCCCAACCTGACGACCGAGGTCAGCAACTGGCAGTCGGTCGGCGAGAACGTGGGCTACGGCGGCTCGGTCGGAGCGATCTACGACGCGCTCTACGCCAGCCCCGGGCACCGCGCGAACATCCTCAACACCGTCTACACCGAGATCGGCATCGGCACCTACCTCGCCCCCACCGGACGGCTGTGGGTGACCCAGGTGTTCCGCAAGCCGATGAACAGCTCGATCCTCAGCCCGGTGCTGAGCGGCATCCCTGTCGTGGGCGCGATCGCGACGACGGTCAACTCGCTCGGCGGCGCGCTCGGCGCGCCACTCACCCGCGAGTTCGCCGTCCCCGGTGGTGTCGAGCAGGACTTCCAGGGCGGCGACGTGCTGTGGGGCGCGAACGCCAATGCCCGGGTCGTCAAGGGCGCGATCCGCGACCGCTACCGCTCGCTGGCCGGACCCCGGTCGCCGCTCGGACTGCCGGCCACGGACGAGCTCGCCACGCCGAACGGGGTCGGCCGCTACAACCACTTCCAGAACGGCTCGATCTACTGGGCTCCGAGCACCGGCGCCTGGGAGATCCGCGGCGCGATCCGCAGTACGTGGGGCGCGCTGGGCTGGGAGAGCAGCGCACTGGGCTTCCCCGTCACCAACGAGCTGGGCACACCGAACGGCACCGGCCGCTACAACCACTTCCAGAACGGCTCGATCTACTGGACGCCCGCCACCGGTGCCCGGGAGGTACGCGGCGCGATCCGCGGTACGTGGGGCTCGCTGGGCTGGGAGAACAGCGCGCTGGGTTACCCGGTCACCAACGAACTGGTCACCCCTGACCGCACGGGCCGCTACAACCACTTCCAGAGCGGCTCGATCTACTGGACGCCCGCCACCGGCGCCCGGGAGGTGCGCGGCTCCATCCGCGACCGCTGGGCGGCCACCGGCTGGGAGCTCGGCGCACTCGGCTACCCGACCAGCAACGAGTACGCGGTGGCCGGTGGCCGGCGCAACGACTTCCAGCGCGGTTCGATCGTCTGGGATGCGCGCACCGGACTGACCCGCATCGTCTGACCTGCATCGTCCCGAGCCCGGCCTGGCAGGTGCCCAGGTCGGGCTCCGGCGTGTCGGGATCAGATTCAAGGTCGCCCGTGGTAGCGACGAAACACCGGCAGCAGGTTAGTGTGCCCCCCGAGGTGCTGTTCACTCCTGCACCATCCGTCACATTGTGCCACTTTGGGAGCCTTTCGGTGCGACGTCTCATCCCTGTGAGCCTGTTCTCCATCCTGGTTCCCGTCTTCCTGGCGCTGCCGGTCACGACCGTGTCGGCGGAGCCCACAGCCCGTCCCGTCCGTCCGGTGGTGCAGTCTCTGCCCGTCACCGGAGTCGACCGTGCCGCGCTCGCCGGCAGTGCCGGTGCGCCCGCGCCGAGCCGGGTCGGCACCTCGACCGCCCAGAGCACCTCGACGGCGGCAAGGCGGCCGTTCCTGCTCACGGGCAAGAAGCTCACCAAGCCGTTCAGCACGCTGGGGGTGTCCTGGCAGGCCGACAGCGGCTCGATGGCCGTCGCCGTGTCGGTGCGCACCCGCAGCGCGAAGGGCTGGTCGCCGTGGTCGGCGCTGGAGACGGCGGACGATGATGGTCCGGACGCGCTCTCGCGCGAGGCGAAGGCGCCCGGCGTACGGACCGGCACCGCGCCCTCGTGGGTCGGAAAGGTGGACGGGGTGCAGGTCCGCATGGATGTGCCGTCGGGCCCTGCCCCCCGGGACGTCCGCATCGAACTGGTCGACCCGGGTAGTTCCGCCGCTGACGCCCGGATCGGACAGGGCAGCGCTCCGCGCTCCTCCGCCGTGGCGGCGACCCTGCGGCCCAGGATCATCACCCGGGCGCAGTGGGGCGCGGACGAAAGCCTGCGCAGTGCGAAACCGGCGTACGCCTCGAGCGTGAAGGTGGCGTACGTGCACCACACCGCGTCGACCAACGACTACACGGCACAGGAGGCCGCCCAGCAGGTCCGCGGCTTCTACGCCTACCACACCCAGAGCCTGGGGTGGAGCGACATCGGGTACAACTTCCTGGTCGACAAATTCGGCCGGGTCTACGAGGGCCGGTACGGCGGGGTGGAGCGGGCGGTGATCGGCGCCCATGCGGGCGGGTTCAACACCGGGACCGTGGGGGTGTCGATGATCGGCACCTACACCTCGGTCGCTCCCAGCACCTCCACGCTGAACGCGGTGCGCGACCTGCTGGCCTGGAAGCTCTCACTGAACGGGGTGAACCCCCTCGGGAAGCAGACGATCACCTCCGCTGGCGGCAGTACGTCGAAGTACGCGGCGGGGACGGCGGTGACCGTGAACACCATTGTCGGGCACCGGGACACCAACAACACCGCCTGCCCCGGCGACCTGGGCTACAGCAAGCTGCCGGCGCTGCGCCGCGCCGTCGCGGACCGGATCGCCAGCCCCAGCACGCCGACCGAGCCCGACCCGACCCCAACCTCGAGCCCGGAGCCGACCGTAAAGGCCGATGTGACGACGGCGGCGATCGACACGAAGTACGCCTCGCTCGGCGGTTCGTCGGGCTTCCTCGGCGAACCGACGGACTCTGAGGCCGCCGCGTCCAGCGGCCGGTTCCGCAGCTATCAGGGCGGCTCGATCTACTGGTCGATGCCCACCGGTGCCCATGAGGTGCACGGCAGCATCTCCGACCGTTGGGCAACCCTGGACCGGGAGCGAAGTCCGCTCGGTTTCCCGATCAGCGACGAGCTCGGTACGTCGGACCGGATCGGGCGCTTCAACCGCTTCGAGGCCGGATCGATCTACTGGAGCCCGGGGACCGGCGCCTGGGAGGTCCGAGGTGCCATCCGGCAGGCCTGGAGCGCGCTCGGCTGGGAGCAGGGCACGTTGGGCTACCCGCTGACCGACGAGTCGCCGGCCCGGGACGGGCTGGGGCGCTACAACGACTTCCAGAACGGCTCGATCTTCTGGACCGCCGGCACCGGCGCGTTCGCCGTCCAGGGCTCGATCCGGGCCACCTGGTCCGGGCTCGGGCGGGAGACCGGACCGCTCGGTTATCCGCTGACCCACGAGAGCGTGGCGCCGGACCGGCGTGGGCGTTACAACCACTTCACCGGCGGCTCGGTCTACTGGAGCCCGGAGACCGGGGCTCGTGAGGTGCGCGGCGCCATCCGGCAGCGCTGGGCCAGCATGGGCTGGGAGACCAGCGCGCTCGGCTACCCGATCAGCAACGAGTACGCCGTGGCCGGCGGGCGGCGCAGCGACTTCCAGGGCGGCTCGATCCTTTTTGACTCCGCCACCGGCGCGACGACGGTGCGCTGATGACGCTGCCCCAGGGCCTCTCGTTACGGTCCGTCCGGGTCCTGCTGATCGCGGTGGCCGCTCTGCTGGCCTTCGTGATCCCGGTTGCCCCCGCCCAAGGCTCCGACATCGCCGGCCGGCCGGCCGACGGCGTGTTCACCTTCGACGGCCGGGGCTACGGCCACGGCCGGGGCATGAGCCAGTACGGCGCCTACGGCGCGGCCCTGCGCGGCCTGACCTCCGCGCAGATCCTGGCCTTCTACTACTCCGGATCGGCGCTCGGCACCGTCCCGGGAGCCCAGCGCCGGGTTCTGCTCACCGGCGAGGACGCTGACCTCGCCGTCACCAACGCAGCCGGGCTGCGGCTGCGGGACAACGCCACCGGCGTCGTGGTCGAAACCGGCCCGCGCCCGGACTGGACGTCGGTGCGGGTGCGCCCAGACGGCTCCGCCCTGGTTGCCGAGGCGCTGCAGGGCGGCACCTGGGTGCCGGTGCTCGGCCCCGTC
>JBBSUR010000145.1:0-6230 GCA_038234255.1 Mycobacteriales bacterium
CGGTCGGGCCAGCCGGCGGTCGGGCCAGCCGGCGGTCGGGCCAGCCGGCGCTGATCTACCGCATCTGGTGGTCGACGCGCCGGAGTTGGCCACCAAGTGCGGAAGATCGTCGGGCTGTATCCGATGGTTGGGGGCCCGGGGCGGCCGGCGCCGATTCTTCGAAAAGTACTGCTGCGCCCGCCCTGCCGCTGCCCGGGCCGACCGGTCCGCTCGACGAGCTCAGCGCGTACGAACTCGACGTCGAGCTGTGGCAGACCGACCTGAGCGGCCCGCTCGAGGCGGTGGGGACGCCTGACTGGCACCATCTGCGGTGTGTCCCTCATGGACCGGCTGACATGGCGGACGAACGCCTCCTGCCGAAGCGGCAGGGGTACGACCAGAGAGAGCCGGTGTGGCTTGCTTTCGGCAACATGCTCGGCGCGGGAATCGGCTTCGTGATCGTGCTCGTCGCGCAGACAACCCGCGCATAGGTCGGTTGCTGTTGCTGGCAGTCCTGCTGAGCATCGTCGTCGGCTACACCCTTGTCTCGAGGCGCTGGGTGCGGGAGCACCGGCTGCCACGGCACTGATCCGGCCCAGCTAGTCAGGCCCGGCGGGCCGCCAGGACCAGCCGTGGTCGACCGGGCCGATCCCGGCGCCGAGTGCGAAGCCGCCCCGGATCGCCCCAGTCACGTAGTCCTTCGCCGCGGCGACCGCGGCCGGCACGTCGTCGCCCAGCGCCAGCCGGCTGGCGATCGCGCTGGCCAGCGTGCAACCGGTGCCGTGGGTGTGCTGGTTGTCCAGTCGCGGCGCCCGGAACAGGTGCACCGAGGCACCGTCGGTCAGCAGGTCGACCGCGTCACCGGGCAGGTGACCGCCCTTGACCAGCACCCACCAGGGACCAAGCGCAAGCACCGCTTCGGCGCCGGCGAGCAGGTCGTCCTCCGACCGGACCCGTACGCCTGTGAGCAACTCGACTTCGGCGACATTGGGCGTCACGACCGTCGCCAGCGGGAGCAACCGCCGGCGCAGCACCTCGACCGCCTCCGGCGCGAGCAGCGAGTCGCCGTGCTTGCTCACCCCGACCGGGTCGACCACCAACGGGGCGGCCACGGCCCGCAAGCGATCCGCGACCGCGGCCACCAGGGCGGGCGAGGACAGCATCCCCGTCTTGACCGCGTCAGCGCCCAGATCGGTCAGCACACTGTCCAGCTGGGCGACTACCGCCTCGACCGGCAGGTCCCACGCCCCTTGCACCCCCACGGAGTTCTGCGCCGTCACCGCGGTCAGCACGCTCATCCCGTGCACGCCGCACGCCAGCATTGTCTTGAGGTCGGCCTGAATGCCGGCGCCGCCACCGGAGTCCGAGCCGGCGACGGTCAGAGCGCGCTTCACGCGAAGTGGTCCCAGCCGACACCGGTCGGCTTCCAGCCGATGACGCGCACCCCCGAACCAGCTTTGACGATACCGATCCGGCTCACCTCCGGCGGCAACAACACTCCCGGCGGCAGCGTCGCGACCAGCGCGTGGTCCTCACCACCGGTCAGCACGAAGTCGAGCGGATGACCGCCCGCCACGCGGGCCGCCTTGCCCAGCAACGGTTCCCGGGCGAAGCGGCGACTCTCGATGTCCACGTGCACACCGCTCGCCCGGGCAAGCTGTCCCAGGTCGGCCAGAAGTCCGTCGCTCACGTCGCACATCGACGTCGCGCCGAGGTCGGCCAGCACCGGCCCGAGCAGGTACGGCGGGGTCGGCTGCAGGTGAGCCTGCACGAGCGCCTCGATCGGGACGCCACCGTGGCGCAGGAGAGCGAACCCGGCTGCGGACCAGCCGATCCGCCCGGCCAGCACCACCCGGTCCCCCGGCCTGGCGCCAGACCGGGTGACCGGAGCCCGACCCCCGAGGTCGCCCAGCGCGGTGACGCTGACGACGATCTTCTCGCTGACGACGGTGTCGCCGCCGACGACGACCGCACCCACGACCGCCGCCTCGTCACGCAGTCCGTCGGCGAGGTCCGTCGCCCACGTGACCGGCAGGTCCGGTGGCGCCGCGAGACCGACGAGCAGCGCCGTACCCGTCGCTCCCATCGCGGCGATGTCGGCCAGGTTGGCAGCCGCCGCCTTGCGTCCCACGTTGTACGCCGTCGACCAGTCCAGCCGGAAGTGCACGTCCTCGACGAGGACGTCAGTCGTCGCGACGACCCGGCCGTCCGGGGCGAGCACGACGGCGGCGTCGTCGCCGGGGCCGAGCAGCACCGACGCCGACGTGCCCAGCCGCGCCACCACCCGGTCGATGAGCCCGAACTCGCCGACATCCCTTGCTGTAGCGTCCGGCACCGTCGAAGCCTTCCAGAAGGGTCGCCATCCCGTGTCGGTACAGGCCTACATCCTCATCCAGACCGAGGTCGGCAAGGCCGCGGCCGTGGCCAGCGCCATCGCCGCCTTGGACGGCGTCGCGCAGGCGGAGGACGTCACCGGTCCGTACGACGTGATCGTGCGGGCCGAGGCGCGCGACGTCGACGAGCTGGGCAAGCTCGTCGTGGCCCGCATCCAGGGCGTCGACGGGATCACCCGGACGCTGACCTGCCCGGTCGTCCACCTCTGACCCGCCAGGCGCTCCTGACGCTGGCGCTGGCGCTCGTGACCACCGCCGCCTGCACGAGCCAGGAGCCACCCGGGGCCACCGGTCCGGTCGAGGTCCCGGTGCAGGCCTCCGCGGGGGACGAGTCGGTTCGCGCGATGTGCGCCGCGCTGATCGCGGCGTTGCCCGACGAGATCGACCCCGGGGTGACCCGCCGGGCGGTCACCGGTGATGCGAGCCGGACGGCGGCGTGGGGCGACCCGGCGGTGACGCTGGAGTGCGGCGTGCCTGTCCCGGACCGGCCGGACCAGCCGGCTCAGGTCAACGGCGTCGTGTGGTCGGTGCGCGACATCGGGGCCGGCTTCCGGTGGACGACGAGCGGGCTGGCGGTCCCCGTCGCAGTCGACATCCCCGACGCCTACGAGAACGCCGCCGAGTTGGTGAACCCGCTCGCCGAGCCGCTGAAGGCAACGCTCTCGACCGGCTGAAGCGACAAGCGCCCTCCACCTCGGGAGTTGCTGCGGGACGCCACGCTCGACCCGGGGTGCGAATCTGCAAGGTGGAGGGCGCGCGTCGCTACCGGGGCCGTGGGCCTAGCGCGTGGCCTGGCGGTGGCCTGGCGCAGGCCTAGCGCAGGCCGGTCCCCCGACGCAAGGCGGCCTGCACGAGGCGGTCGACGAGCCCGGGATAGTCGACGCCGGAAGCGGCCCACATGCGGGGGAACATCGAGCTGGGCGTGAACCCCGGCATGGTGTTCACCTCGTTGACGGTCAGCTCGCCGGCCGGCCCGACGAAGAAGTCGACCCGGGCCAAGCCCTCGCAGTCCAGCGCCGCGTAGGCGGCACGGGACATCGCCTGGATGCCCGCGATCAGCGGCGGCGGGAGGTCGGCCGGCACGTCCAACTCGGTGCCGGTGTCGTGGTACTTGGCCTCGAAGTCGTAGAAGCCGCGGTCCCCGACCACCCGGATCTCCGCGGGCAGGCTCGCCTGCGGCCGGCCCTGGTCGTCGTCGAGAATCCCGCACTCCACCTCGCGACCGGTCACCGCCGCCTCGACGAGGACCTTCGGGTCGCAGCGCAGCGCGTCCTGCATCGCCTGGGCCAGCCCGACCAGGTCGGTCACCCGGGTGATCCCGATGCTGGAACCACCCCGCGCCGGCTTGACGAAGACCACCCGACCGAGCGCCGCCACCGCCCGGACGACCGCGTCGGCGTCGGAGGCCCACTGCGCCGCCCGGACGACGACCCCGGGCGTCACCGGCAGACCCGCAGCCGTTAGCAGCGTGCGCGCCACCGTCTTGTCCATGGCCGCGGCGCTGGCCAGCACGCCCGAGCCGACGTAGGGCACGCCGGCCAGCTCGAGCAGCCCTTGCACGGTGCCGTCCTCGCCGTAGGGCCCGTGCAGGACGGGGAAGGCGACATCCACCCCCCCGAGCAGGTCCGGACCGGCATCGAGCGGCACCAGACCACCGGCGGTCGGGTCGCCGGGCAGCGCCACCGCCCGGCCGTCTTTCACGTGGGGCAGCTCCCGCCCGGACAGTGCCCACATCTCTGGGTCATCCGGCACCAGCACCCACCGGCCCTGCGGGGTGATCCCGACGGCCAGCACCTCGTAGCGGTCGCGGTCCACCGCGGCCAGGATGCTGCCGGCGCTGATGCAGGAGATGGCGTGCTCGGTACTGCGGCCGCCGAAGACGACCGCGAGCCGCGTCTTACCCACGCGGCGACCCTAGCTTCCACGACAACAAGGCCCGGGTCATCTCCGTCGCCGACCCGGCGAACCGTTCACTCACCGGCGCACCGACGCGGCGAGCTCGCGCACCGGCGGCTCGTACGCCTCGGCGAAGGTCGGGAAGGCGTGGATGACGTCAGCGAGAACCGACAGCGGCACCTCGGCGCGGATCGCGAGCGTCGCCTCGCCGAGCCACTCGTCGGCGCGCGGCCCGATGGCCGCCGCGCCGATGAGCACGCCCCGGGTCCGGTCGGCCGTCAGCACCAGGCGCCCCCCTGCCGCCCCCTCGGTCAGGCTGCGGGCCACCTGACCGAGGTCCATCACGGCCGTCACCGCGTCGATCCCCTGCTCCCGGGCCTGCTCCTCGGTGACGCCGACACTGGCCACCGCCGGCTCGGTGTAGACCGCCCGGGGAACGGCGCGGTAGTCAGCGGTCCGCTCCCGGCCGAGCATGTTCTCACTCACGACCCGGGCCTGGTAGTTGGCGGTGTGGGTGTACGGAGCCTGGCCCGTCACGTCGCCGGCCGCCCAGACATGCTGCTGACCCTGCACCCGGCAGCGCGCGTCCACCTGCACCGCCCCCGACCCGTCCGGCACGATGCCCAGCACGTCCAACCCCAGGTCGGCGGTGGTGGGCCGGCGACCGACGGCCACCAGCACGCGTTCGGCCTCCGCCGTCGTCCCATCCGACAGGTGAACCCGCGCCAGCCCGTCCACGATCAACTCGGCCCGCTGAACCTCGACCCCGAGTCGTACGTCGACGCCGTCGTCCCGCAGCACCTCGGCCAGCAGCGCCGCGATGCTGGGCTCCTCCTTGCCGATGATCTGGGGTCCGGCTTCGACGAGGACGGTGCGGACCCCGAACCGGACGTGCGCCTGGGCCAGCTCGCAGCCGACCGCCCCGGCGCCCATGATCAGCAGCGAGCCTGGGCGGTCCTGGGCCGACAGCGCCTCGTCGCTCGTCCAGGTGGGCACCCGGTCCAGCCCCTCGATCGGCGGCCGCACGGCCTGTGACCCGGTGGCGAGCACCAGGTCGGTCCAGCCGAGTTGGCGTCCCTCCACGACCACGACGCCGGGCCGGACGAGCTTTCCGCGACCGCGCACGAGGGTGATGCCCGCCTTCACCGCCTCCGCCGCCGCGCCGCTGTCGTCGCGCTGATCGGCAACGCCGTCCCGGCGCTGCACCGCGGCCCGGAACGCGAGGTCGTCCTCGTCGAGCGTCGGGCGCACCGAGGCGCCGGCCAGATCGTCGAGGATGCGGGCCTCGGCGCGGGCCTGCGCGCTGCGCAGCATGGACTTGCTGGGCATGCAGGCCACGTAGGGGCACTCGCCGCCGACCCGCAGCCGCTCGACCAGCGCGACGGACCGCCCACCCTGGGCGAGCGCTGTCGCGATGGACTCGCCCGCCGAACCGGCGCCCAGCACGACCACGTCGAAGGTCTCGATCCGTTCAGCGTCTCCCATGGCCGACCTTTCGCCCGAGGCGCCCCGGTCTACACCTGGGGCAGCCGGTCCAGGGCCTGTACGAGGTCGGCGAGCACGTCCTCGGCGTCCTCCAGTCCCACGCTGATCCGGACCGTACCGGGGTCGATCCCGGCCGCGGCGAGCTCGCCGTCGGACAGCTGCCGGTGCGTGGTGCTCGCGACATGGCTGACCTTGGAGTGGGTGCCGGCCAACGAGGTCGCCACGGTGACGAGCCGCAACCCGTCGCACAGCGCCATGCCCGCCTCGCGACCACCATGGGGGGTGACGGTGACGATGCCGCCGAACCGGCCGCGGTCGAACAGCCGCGCGGCCAGCGCGTGATCGCGGTGACTGGGCAGGCCGGGATGGTCGACCCGTACGACGCCCGGGTGCTCGGCCAGCGCCGCCGCGACCACCAGTGCGCTCTGGCAGTGCCGCTCGACGCGCAGCGGCAGGGTGGCCAGCCCCCGGTGCAGC
>JBBSUR010000146.1:0-6202 GCA_038234255.1 Mycobacteriales bacterium
CTCGAGCCGGGCCTCGAGGTCGGCGAGCCGGCGACGGGCATCCGCCGGCAGTCCGATCGGGATGTCGACCGCCACCACCTCGGCGTCCAGGCTCAACAGGTCGGCGAAGCTTCCGCCGTGCCAGGACAGCGAGGTCCCCTCGACGAGCGCGCCCACCCAGCCGCCCGGGCACCCGTCGACACCCAGGACGGCAGGCACCCGGGCAGCCTGGCATGCTCTGCGCCCATGCGCGTACATCTGGGTTCCGACCATGCCGGCTTCGAGCTCAAGGAGGTGGTCGTGCGGCGGCTCGGCGAGCTAGGTCACGAAGCGGTCGATCACGGCCCGCCGGAGTACGACGCGGTCGACGACTACCCGCCGTACTGCCTGCGCGCGGCGGCCGCGACCGCGGCGGAGCCCGACAGCCTCGGCATCGTGCTCGGCGGCTCCGGCAACGGCGAGGCGATCGCGGCCAACAAGGTGGCCGGCATCCGCTGCGCCCTCGCCTGGAGCACCGAGATCGCCTCGCTGGCAAGGGAACACAACAACGCCAACGTCGTCAGCCTCGGCGCGCGCATGCACCCCGAGGATCTGGCGCTCGCCATCGTGGAGACCTTCCTGACCACCGACTACAGCGGCGAGGCCCGGCACTCCAAGCGGATCGCGATGCTCAGCGACTACGAGAGCACCGGCGAGCTCCCGCCACTGCCGTCATGATGTCCCTGCCCGCCTGAGCGGCGGACGCAACAGGGCGGTCTGAGGTGCCGGAGGGCCACACGATCCACCGGCTGGCGCGCCGGCACACCGCGTTGCTGGCCGGCCGGCCGGTCCGGGCCACCAGCCCGCAGGGCCGCTTCGCGGCCGGGGCGCAGCGCCTGGACGGCCGCGTCGTGCAGCGGATCGAGGCGTACGGCAAGCACCTTCTCTACCGGTTCGACGGTGACGTCCTGCTGCATGTACACCTCGGGCTGTACGGCGGCTGGACGCTCGGCGCGCTGCCGGCACCCGAGCCGCGGGGCGCGCTGCGGCTGCGCCTGGTCGCCGGGGATGCGTGGCTCGACCTGCGCGGACCGACGGCGTGCGAGCTCTGGACGCCGGCGGACCGGGACGCCCTCATGGCCCGGCTCGGTCCGGACCCGCTGCGCCGCGACGCCGACCCGGCGCGGGCACTGGCCAGGGTGTCGCGCAGCCGGACGCCGATCGGCGCGCTGCTCATGGACCAGTCGGTGCTGGCCGGGGTGGGCAACGTCTACCGCGCCGAGGTTCTGTTCCGCGCCGGACTGACCCCCTTCCGGCCCGGGCGGGACGTGCCCGGGGCGGCATGGGATGGCATCTGGGCCGATCTGGTGGTGCTGTTGCGCGCCGGGGTGCGGGCCGGCCACATCGTCACCACGGCCCGCGAGGACCGGGAACGCCGCAGCGGTCCGGCGCGGCTAGGGGACCGCTTCTACGTCTACCGCCGAGCCGGAATGCCGTGCCGGCGGTGCGGCGCCGACGTACGCACCCAGGTGATGGTTGCGCGCAACCTGTACTGGTGCCCGGTCTGCCAGCCGTCCTGACTCCCGCCGCCGTCGGACCGAGTCGGATCCGGGCGATAGCCTCCGGTCCTGATGACCGCCTCGGCCGTGCCGCGTCGCGTCCGACTCCCGCGCGGCGTGCGGGCGGTCGGGCTGGCCCTGCCCCGCGGCGTCACCCGGCTGCGACGCGACCCACCGCCGGAGCGCACCGCCCTGGCCGGGCTGGTCGGGCTCACGGTGGTCGGCCTGCTGGCGGGCAAGGTCTTCGGCCCTGCCCTGGTGCCTCCCGGAGTGCAGATCATCCCGCTGCTGGGTGGGGCACTGCTGCTGCGCCGGGTGGCCATGCGCCAGCTGATCGGCGTCGTCGCGCTGTCTCTCGCCTACGACGTCTATGCGCTGGGCATCGACGTGGTCCGGCCCGGCGCGCTGGTCGTCGTTCTGGTGACCGGGGCGGTGTCCTACGAGTTCAGCCGGTCGCGGGAGGAGACTGGCCTCACCGGATCCTCCGGCGACACCCTGGTCATGGGGCTGCGCGAGCAACTCCAGCGCCAGGGCGAGCTGCCCGCCCTGCCGGCTCAGTGGCGGGCGGAGGCGGTGCTGCGACCGGCGGGCGGCGGACCCTTCGCCGGGGACTTTGTCGTGAGCGCGCTCACCGACGCAGATCAGCTCGAGCTGACCCTGGTAGACGTGTCGGGCAAGGGGGTCGACGCCGGCACCCGCGCGCTGCTGCTGTCCGGGGCGCTGGGCGGGCTGCTCGGCTCGCTGCGGCCCCAGGACTACCTCCCGGCGGCCAACCGTTACCTGCACCGCCAGGAGTGGGTCGAGGGCTTCGCGACGGCGGTGCACCTGGTCCTGGACCTGAGCAACGGCGCCTTCGCGGTCGAGTCGGCCGGTCACCCGCCGGTCGCCCACTTCGACGCCGGCACCGGCCGGTGGCGGCTGCTGACCTGCGAGGGCATGGCGCTGGGGCTGGTCCCCGAGGTGTCCTACGTCGCCGAGACCGGCCGGCTGGACCCCGGTGACGCGCTGCTGCTCTACACCGACGGGCTGGTCGAGGTGCCGGGCCGCGAGTTGTCGGTCGGCATCGACAAGCTGCTGGGCGAGGCGGAACGGCTCGTGCCACGCGGGTTCGCGGGGGGCGGTGAGCGACTGGTGACGCGGGTGGCGGAGGCGAGCACCGACGACCGCGGCCTGGTCCTGCTGTGGCGGGTGAGCTGAGGGGGGCGGGTGAGCTGAGGGGGGCGGGTCAGCGCAGGGGCGCCAACCGGCCCACCGGTCGTCGGTCCGTGGCCAGCGTCGCCGGCCGGTCCCGCAGCGCCGCCAGGACCGCCAGGTAGTCGGCCCGCCGCACCAGCACCTGCCCCATCGAGGCCAGGTGCGCCGTCTCCTCCTGGACGTCGAGCAGCCGCCCGCCGCCGTCGAGCAGGCGCCTGCACAGCTCGACCAGCGCCACTTTGGAGGCGTCGCGCGCGCGGTGGAACATCGACTCGCCGCAGAACACCTGCCCGACGAGCACGCCGTAGAGCCCGCCGACCAGCGTCCCGTCCGCCCAGACCTCGACCGAGTGGGCGCTGCCCAGAACAGCCGGGCTCCGGTGCAGCTCGCCGTAGGCCTGCCGCATCCGCGGGGTGATCCAGGTGCCCTCGGTCCGCTCGGCGCAGGCGGCCACGACGTCGTCGAAGGCCCGGTCGACGGTGGCGGTCCAGCCACAGCCGCGCAGCCGGGCCCGCAGCGACCGGTGGACCACCACCGCGTCGGGGAGCATGGCGGCCCGCGGGTCGGGCGAGCACCACGGGACGAGCCCGTCGGTGCCCGGCAGGCGGGGCACCTCGCCCCGCCGGATCAGCCGTCGGGCATCCCGGGCCGCCGCCCGCTCGTCACCGCCGGTCGCCGGCCACGGGAAGCAGCCCGACCGGTAGGCCGCCACCAGCGTCGCGGGGTCCAGCGTGCCCCCGAGCGCCACGAGGCTGCGGGGAGCCGCCGCCACATTCACCCCGGCGAAAGTCAGGTCCGCAGCGGCGCTCCCCGGCAGCACCCCTCCACCGTAGGCGGGCAGGTCCGCCGGGCCGGCGCCGGTCGGAGCGGGACCGCTCTAGGCTCGTGACCGACCGCAGGCGCCTACCCCGGACGGCAGAGGAGCTCCCCATGTCCACCGACGCGCTGCCGCAGCCGCCCGGCACGCCTGACCCCGCCGACGGTGAGCTGGCGGAGCTGCTCGAGGTGCTCACCGCCTTGGTGGCCGGCGACTTCTCGGCCCGGGCCCGGCCGACGCAGGGGTTGCCCGGCCAGCTCGCCGAACGCATCAACCACCTGGCGGCACTGCAGGACCGGCGTACGGCCGAGTTGGTCCGGGCCAGCCGGGTCATCGGGCGGGAGGGGCGTACGACCGAGCGGCTCGACGAGGCCGGCGCCGAAGGGGGCTGGGCGGTCGGCGCGGCGGCGGTCAACGCTCTGATCGACGACCTGGTGCGCCCGACCACCGAGGTGGCCCGCGTGCTGGCCGCCGTCGCGGAGGGCGACCTGTCCCAACAGATGGCGCTGGACATCGACGGCCAGCCGGTCAAGGGGGAGTTCCTGCGGATCGGCACGACCGTCAACACGATGGTCGACCAGCTCTCCAGCTTCGCCGAGGAGGTGACCCGGGTCGCGCTGGAGGTCGGCACCGAGGGCAAGCTCGGCGGGCAGGCGCGGCTGAGCGGCGCGTCCGGGGTGTGGCGCGACCTGACGGAGTCGGTGAACTTCATGGCCGGCAACCTGACCAGCCAGGTGCGCAACATCGCCCAGGTCACCACCGCGGTGGCGCAGGGCGATCTCTCGCAGAAGATCACCGTCGACGCGCAGGGCGAGATCCTCGAGCTCAAGAGCACCGTCAATACGATGGTGGATCAGCTGTCGTCGTTCGCCGACGAGGTCACCCGGGTGGCCCGGGAGGTCGGCACGGAGGGCAAGCTCGGCGGCCAGGCCGACGTCCCCGGCGCCGCCGGCACCTGGAAGAACCTGACCGACTCGGTCAACTCGATGGCCGGCAACCTCACCAGTCAGGTCCGCAACATCGCCCAGATCGTCACCGCCGTCGCCCGCGGCGACCTCTCCGAGAAGATCACCGTGGATGCGGCCGGGGAGGTCGCCGCTCTCGCCGACACGATCAACAGCCTCACCGACACTCTCGAGCTGTTCGCCGAGCAGGTGACCACGGTCGCCCGCGAGGTCGGCACCGAGGGCAAGCTCGGCGGCCAGGCTCAGGTGCCAGGGGTGGCCGGCACGTGGAAGGACCTGACCGACAACGTCAACTCGATGGCCTCGAACCTCACCGCCCAGGTCCGCGACATCGCGCAGGTCACCACGGCGGTCGCCCGGGGTGACCTCTCGCAGAAGGTCAGCGTGAACGTCAAGGGGGAGACGCTCGAGCTGAAGTCGACGATCAACACGATGGTCGACCAGCTCTCCTCCTTCGCCGACGAGGTGACGAGGGTGGCCCGCGAGGTCGGTACGGAGGGCAAGCTCGGCGGCCAGGCGACGGTCCGCGGCGTCTCCGGCACCTGGGCCGACCTGACCGAGAACGTCAACGGCATGGCCGGCAACCTCACCAGCCAGGTCCGCAACATCGCCTCGGTCGCGACGGCCGTGGCCCAGGGCGACCTGTCGCAGAAGATCACCGTCGATGCGCGCGGGGAGATCCTGGAACTGAAGTCGACCGTCAACACGATGGTGGACCAGCTCTCCTCCTTCGCCGACGAGGTGACGCGGGTGGCCCGCGAGGTCGGTACGGAAGGCAAGCTCGGCGGCCAGGCGACGGTCCGCGGCGTCTCGGGCACCTGGAAGGACCTGACCGACAACGTCAACGGCATGGCCGGCAACCTCACCAGCCAGGTGCGCAACATCGCCCAGGTGACGACCGCGGTGGCCAAGGGCGACCTGAGCCAGAAGATCACCGTCGACGCCCAGGGCGAGGTCGCCGAGCTCGCCCAGACCATCAACACGATGGTGGAGCAGTTGAGCTCGTTCGCCGACGAGGTCACCCGCGTCGCGCGCGAGGTGGGTACGGAGGGCAAACTCGCCGGCCAGGCGCAGGTCAAGGGGGTCTCGGGCACGTGGCGGGACCTGACCGACAACGTCAACAACATGGCGTCCAACCTGACCAGCCAGGTCCGCAACATCGCGCTGGTCACCACGGCCGTCGCCCAGGGCGACCTCAGCCAGAAGATCACCGTGGATGCCCAGGGCGAGATCCTGGACCTGAAGAGCACGGTCAACACGATGGTCGACCAGCTCAGCTCATTCGCCGCGGAGGTCACCCGGGTGGCCCGCGAGGTCGGTACGGAGGGCAAGCTCGGCGGCCAGGCGCGGGTGGCTGGGGTCAGCGGCACCTGGCGGCACCTCACCGAAAACGTGAACCAGCTCGCCGGCAACCTGACCACCCAGGTCCGGGCGATCGCCGAGGTGTCCACCGCCGTGACCCGCGGCGACCTCACCCGCAGCGTCAACGTCGAGGCGCAGGGCGAGCTCGCCGAGCTCAAGGACAACATCAACCAGATGATCGCGAACCTGCGCTCCACCACCGAGATCAACGCGCAGCAGGACTGGCTCAAGTCCAACCTGGCCCGGCTCGGTGGCCGGCTTCAGGGCCAGCGCGACCTCGACGAGGTCACCCAGATGATCATGAGCGAGGTGACCCCGGTCGTCGAGGCGGTGCAGGGCGCCTTCTA
>JBBSUR010000147.1:0-6155 GCA_038234255.1 Mycobacteriales bacterium
ACGGACCCTCCTAGGCTGGCCGGATGCGCAACCTCACCCGGGACGAGGCCCGGGAGCGGGCGGCGCTGCTCGAGGTGGCGAGCTACGACGTGCGGCTGGACCTGACCGGAACGGACGCCTCGCGTTTCGGCTCGCAGGTCACGGTCCGCTTTGCCGCGCCGGCCGGCGAGCAGAGCTTCGCCGAGCTCGACGGGCAGCTGCTCCAGGCGACGCTGAACGGTGCGGAAATCGGGCCACTGGTCGGCAACCGGCTCGTCCTGCCTGACCTGCGGACCGACAACGAGCTGGTCGTGCACGCCCGCTGCGCCTTCAGCCGCACGGGAGAGGGGCTGCACCGCTTCGTCGACCCGGCCGACGGTGAGGTCTACCTCTATGCGCAAAGCTTCCTCGACGACGCTCAGCGGATCTTCGCCTGCTTCGACCAGCCCGACCTGAAGGCAGTCTTGCGCCTAACGGTCGACGCGCCGGCGGCGTGGACGGTCATCGGCAACGCCCGTGCGGACGGCGACGGGTCAACTCGGTGGGTGTTCGCCCCGACCGAGCCGATCAGCACCTACCTGTTCACCGTGGCCGCCGGACCGTGGCACAGCGTGCGTGCCAACTACGGTGTCGTGGGCCACGACGGGATCGAGCTCGGACTGCACTGCCGCCGCTCCCTCGCCCAGCACCTGGACAGCGACGCCGCCGAGCTGCTCGAGCTGACCGCGCAGTGCCTGGACTTCCAACAGGAGGCGTTCGGGCGGCGCTACCCCTTCGGGGACACCTACGACCAGCTGTTCGTGCCGGAGTTCAACGCCGGCGCGATGGAGAACCCGGGAGCGGTGACCTTCTCGGAGGACTTCGTCTTCCGTTCCCGGGTCACCGATGACCGCCGCCGCCGCCGCGCGATGGTGATCGCGCACGAGATGTCGCACATGTGGTTCGGCGACCTGGTGACGATGCGGTGGTGGGACGACTTGTGGCTCAACGAGTCGTTCGCCGAGTTGATGGGCTTCCTGACCGTCGACCGGGCGACGCGGCACGGCGGGACCTGGGTCGACTTCACGCTGAGCCGCAAGGCCTGGGGCTACCGCGCCGACCAGCTGCCGAGCACCCACCCGGTCCAGGGTGACGTCGCGGACAATCGCAGCGCGCTGCTCAACTTCGACGGGATCTCCTACGCCAAGGGTGCTTCGGTGCTGCGCCAGTTGATGGCCACGGTCGGCGAGGACGCCTTCTTCACCGGTGTGCGCGGCTACCTGGACCGGCACGCGTTCGGCAACACCGGCTTCGAAGATCTGTTGGGGGAACTGGAGGCCGCCAGTGGCCGCTCACTGGCGGAGTGGGCGCGAGCCTGGCTGCAGACCTCCGGGGTCAGCACGTTGCGGGCCGTCTTCGACGACGGCGCGCGGGTGCAGCAGGACGGTGGCCTGCGACCGCACCGGATCGGCGTCGGGCTCTACGACCTGACCGAGGCGCAGCTGTCCCTACGTTCGAGGGTGGACGTCGAGGTGTCCGGAGCCTGGACCGACCTCGACCTCGACATCGCCGACCGGCCGGACCTGCTGCTGCTCAACGACGGCGACCTGAGCTTCGCCAAACTGCGCTTCGACGAGCGGTCTCTGGCCACCGTGAGGACGGGGCTGCGCCACCTCGCCGACCCGCTGGCCCGGGCGCTGTGCTGGGCCGCCTTGTGGGACGCCTGCCGCGACGCCGATCTGTCCGCAGCGGTCTTCGTCGGTGCGGTGCTCGCCGGAGTCGACGGTGAGTCCGACCCCGCAATCGTCGAGACACTGCTGCACCAGGCCGCTACGGCGGCGACCGCCTACACCGCCGACGGCGCTGCGCTGCGCGACGCGCTGGGCGAGGCCTCCTGGCGAGCGGTTTGGCAGGCGGCTCCCGGCAGTGACCTGCAGCTGGTCCGGATCCGCGCCTTCGCGCACGTCGCCGGCGGCTCCCGGCAGTCGACCGATCTGGAATCGGTCCTCGACGGAACCGCTGTCCCGGCCCGCCTGCGCGTCGACACCGACCTGCGCTGGGCGCTCGTGGAAGCGCTGGCTGCGCTCGGTCGGCTCGAGGTGACGGACATCGACGCCGAGCACTCCCGCGACCTCACCGCAGCCGGCCGGCTGCACAGCCTCACCGCCCTCGCCGCTCGCCCCGACGCTGCAGCGAAGACCGATGCCTGGCAGGCAGCCACGACCGACCGCAACCTGTCCAACCACGAGTGCGGGGCCGTCGCGGCGGGCATCTGGCGGCCGGGACAGGACGCGCTGCTGTGGCCCTTCGTCGACCGCTACGTCACCGAGTTGCCGAGCCTCTGGGCCGAACGCTCACCGCAGGTCGCCGGCCTGCTGGCCCAGCGGCTGTTCCCCTCGACGATCATCGACCCGCAGGTGCTCGACCGCACCGCCGTACTGCTCGACCCGGAGCACCCGGCCGGCCTGCGCCGCTACGTCGCCGAGCAGCGCGACGACCTGCAGCGGGCCGTTCGCGCCCGCAGCGCCTGACCCGGGCGCCCGAAGCGGTCGGTCAGGCGGGACCGCTCGGCAGGCCCAGCGCCGCCGACAGCGCATCGGCCCATTGCAGGTAGCCCGCGTCGTTGGGGTGGAAGCCGTCGGCGTACAGCCCCGCATACGGCGCGCCGGTGCAGGCCCACAGGTCGGCGACCCGCAGCCCCGAGCCGCCGGCCCGCACCTTCAGGTGCTCGTTGATCCGCCGACTGCGGCGTTCCATGACCCCGCGGGCCACCGTCGCCACCACCGCCTCGGACGGCAGGGCGGCGCACAGGTCGTCGACGTCACGCCGCCACTGGGCCGACCGGGTGTGCAGGGCGTCGTTGCCGCCCACCATCGCGGTCACGAGTTCGGGTGCGACACCGGACAGCAACTCCTGACCGGCCGGCCACTGCACGTCGACCACCTCCCGCGTCCGGGCCCCGGAGCGCGACAGGTTGACCACCCGCCACGGCTGACCGTCGGCCGCACGCAGCCGAGCGAGGACCACGCCGACGTAGCCGGACTGATGGCTACTGGCCCCGACCGCTTGCGCGGCGCTGTCGCCCAACACGAGCCACAACGGCCCGTCGGCCCGCAGCGCCGCCTCGTTGGACTGCTCCCACGCCAGCCGGTAGGCGTCGACCTGCGCAAAGCTGCGCTGGAACATCGGCACCCGCCGTAGCAGTCCATGCTGTCGGTCCACGGCCGGACGCTAGCCCCGGGGCTAGCCTGACGCGCATGTGCGGCATCGTGGGCTACGTCGGCGAGCAGCAGGCGGTGGGCGTCGTGCTCGACGGGCTGCGCCGGCTGGAGTACCGCGGCTACGACAGCGCGGGCGTGTGCGTCCTGGGCGCCGACGGGCTGCAGATCGAGCGCCGGGCCGGCAAGCTGGCCAACCTGGAGAAGCGCCTCGGCGAGATCGACCCGATCCAAGGCACGCTCGGCATCGGCCACACCCGGTGGGCCACCCACGGCCCGCCGACCGACGCCAACGCCCATCCACACGCCGACTGCTCCGGCGCCTTTGCCGTGGTGCACAACGGCACCATCGAGAACTTCGAACAGCTCGTGGCCGGGCTCGAACAACGCGGCCACGTCCGGCGGTCCGAGACCGACACCGAGGTCGTGGCCCACCTGCTCGAGGAGCGCTACGCCGACGGCCCGACCGCCGGGGACCTGACGGCCAGCCTGCGCTCGATCTGCACGGACCTGCAGGGCTCGTTCGTCCTGGTGGTCTGCGCCGCCGCCGAGCCCGACCTGATCGTCGCCGCCCGCCGCAACCTGCCGCTGGTCATCGGTCTCGGCGACGACGAGAACTTCGTCGGCTCCGACGTCACCGCCTTCATCGCCCATACCCGCACCGCCCGCGCCGTGGAGCAGGACCAGGTGGTCGAGCTCCGGCGTACCGGCGTGACCGTCACCGACCTCGACGGCACGGTGGTCGACGGCGAGAGTTACCACGTCGACTGGGACACCGACGCCGCCGAGAAGGGCGGTTATGAGTTCTTCATGCTCAAGGAGATCGACGAGCAGCCGGGCGCGGTCCGCGACACCTTGGGCGGTCGGTTGAACGCCGACGGGCTGCTCCACCTGGACGAGTTGGCGATGAGCGATGAGGACGTACGCGGCATCGAGCAGGTGTTCATCGTCGCGTGCGGCTCGGCCTACCACTCCGGGCTGATCGGCAAGTACGCGATCGAGCGCTGGTGCCGGCTCCCGGTGCAGGTGGAGATGGCGAGCGAGTTCCGCTACCGGGACCCGGTTCTCGGGCGCCACACGCTGGTCATCGCGGTCTCGCAGTCGGGCGAGACCGCGGACACCCTGGAGGCGGTACGCCACGCCCGCGCCCAGAAGGCCTGGGTGCTGGCCGTCACCAACACCATCGGCTCGACGATCTCGCGCGAGTGCGACGCGGCGCTCTACACCCGCGGTGGCCCCGAGGTCGCGGTCGCCTCCACCAAGGCGGTGATGACGCAGATCACCGCGATGTACCTCGTCGGGCTCTATCTCGCCCAGCTGCGGGGGACCCGCGACCCCGACGAGGTACGCGCCCACCTGCGCGACCTGCAGGAGATCCCGGACCTGGTCGCCGAACTGCTCACCCGGATGGAGGACGTCCGCGAACTGGCCCGCTCGATCGCCGGTGCGCCGCGGGTGCTGTTCCTCGGCCGGCACGTCGGCTATCCGATGGCGCTCGAGGGCGCGCTCAAGCTGAAGGAGCTCGCCTACATCAGCGCCGAGGGGTTCCCGGCCGGCGAGATCAAGCACGGCCCGATCGCGCTGATCGAGGACGGCACGCCGGTCGTGGTGATCGCGCCCCGGCACGCGCTGCAGGCCAAACTGATCAACAACATCCAGGAAGTACGCGCGCGCGGCGCCTTCACGATCGTGCTCGCCACCGACGGTGACGACAGCGTGAAGCCGTACGCCGACCACGTCATCCGCATCCCGGACACCAAGTCGCTGCTCACCCCGCTGCTGACCATCGTGCCGATGCAGGTGCTGTCGGCGGAGATCGCCCGGGTGCGTGGGCTGGACGTCGACCAGCCGCGCAACCTGGCGAAGTCGGTCACGGTCGAGTAGGGCACGGGCATCGGGTGATCGTGGGGGTGGGGATCGACGTCGTCCAGGTGGCTCGGCTGGAACGGGCCCTGGATCGCACGCCCCGGCTGGCCGAGCGGTTGTTCACGACCGGCGAGCTGGCAGCGCGGCGTACCGAGTCGCTGGCCGCCCGCTTCGCCGCCAAGGAGGCCGTCGCCAAAGCGCTGGGCGCACCGGGTGGCTTGCGCTGGCGGGACGCCGAGGTGGTGAGCGACCCGAGCGGCCGGCCTCGCCTGGTCCTGCACGGCGGTGTCGCCGACGAGGCCGCGGCGCAAGGCATCACCGCCTGGCACCTGTCGCTGTCGCACGACGGCGGGGTGGCGACGGCGGTCGTCATCGCCGAGTCGTGAGGGACGCCCTGCTGTCCCGCGATCACCGCCCACCTCCTGCGGTGATCTACCGCTCCTGGTGGGCGACGCGCCGGAGCTGACGACCAGTTGCGGTAGATCACCGGCGGGTGGGCGGTGCTGGCGTGCCGACCGGGGGAGGGGAGTGGCATGAGACACGCGCACACCGTTGCGCAGGTACGCGCCGCGGAGGCCGGCCTGGCGGCCACCCTGCCGGCCGGGGCGCTCATGCAGCGGGCCGCGACGGGACTCGCGCTCGCCTGCGCCGGGCGACTCGGTCGCGTGTACGGGGGGCGGGTCGTGCTGCTGGTCGGCGGGGGCGACAACGGGGCCGACGCGCTGTGGGCGGGGGCGCAGCTGGCCGACCGCGGGGCCGCCGTGACCGCGGTCCTGACCGCCGACCCCGGCCTGACGGCCAACTCCGGCCGAGACCGCACCCCCTCCCAGGCCGCGCTCGCCGCGCTGCTCGCCGCCGGGGGCCGGGTCGGGGACGCCGGATCCCTCGATGCGCTGCCCGCCGACGGGCTGGTCATCGACGGCCTGGTCGGGATCGGCGGACGCGGCCCGCTCCGCCCCATGGCCGCCGACCTAGCCGCCGCCGCGCACGCCCACGGACGCGACGTGGTGGCGGTCGACCTGCCGAGCGGCGTCGACGCCGACACCGGCGCCGTCGAGGGCGCGGCCGTGCGGGCCGCCCTCACAGTGACCTTCGGCACCTACAAGCCCGGGC
>JBBSUR010000148.1:0-6140 GCA_038234255.1 Mycobacteriales bacterium
GACGAGGAGATCGGCGACGATCTCACCGTGCTGTGCCAGGCGGTCGAGCTGGTGGTCACCACCCAGTTCGGCTCCACCTCCATGCTTCAGCGCAAGCTGCGGGTCGGCTTCGCCAAGGCCGGCCGGCTGATGGACCTGATGGAGAGCCGCGGCATCGTCGGGCCGTCCGAAGGCAGCAAGGCGCGCGATGTGCTGATCCGGCCGGAGGAGCTCGACAGCGTGCTCGTCGTCCTGCGTGGCGGAGGCGCCGTCGACGCCTGAGCGGTCCCGCCGGGCCGGCCCACTCGGTGCCACGTGGTGCCCAACGTGGTGCCGGGTCCCCGCCAGGCCCGGGCGGTCGTGGCACCGAGAACGGCGGGGGGGCACGGCGAGGGTCGCGGTGAGGTCGCGCCGGTAGGCTCGGGCGGTGACCTTCCCGCCCGCTGCGCGCCGCGTGGCGCTCGTGACGTTGGGGTGCGCGCGCAACGAGGTCGACTCCGAGGAGCTCGCCGGTCGGCTCGATGCGGCCGGCTGGGAGCTGGTGGACGACGGAGCCGCGGTCGTGGTCGTCAACACCTGCGGGTTCGTGGAGAGCGCGAAGAAGGACTCGATCGACACGCTGCTGGCCGCCTCCGACACCGGTGCGAAGGTCGTCGCCGTCGGCTGCCTGGCCGAGCGGTACGGCACGCAACTCGCCGAGCAGCTGCCCGAGGCCGATGCGGTGCTGGGCTTCGACGCCTACGCCACGCTGCCGGAGGCCCTGGCCCGGGTGCTCGGCGGTGAGCAGCTCCCGAGCCACACCCCCGGCGACCGGCGCAAGCTGCTGCCGCTCAGCCCGGTCGCGCGGGCCAGAGCTGTCGAGCCGGACGCGATCGACATCGGCCTGCCAGGCCACGCCGGCGGCCCGGCGGTCGTGCGTCGCCGGCTCGACGACAGCCCCGTCGCGCCGCTGAAACTGGCGTCGGGCTGCGACCGGCGCTGCGCGTTCTGCGCCATCCCGAGTTTTCGCGGCGCTTTCGTGTCCCGGCGTCCCTCGGACGTGCTGGCCGAGGCCCGCTGGCTGGCCGAGCACGGGGTGCGCGAGCTCGTCCTGGTGAGCGAGAACTCCACGTCGTACGGCAAGGACCTCGGCGACCTGCGGCTGCTCGAGACGCTGCTGCCCGAGATCGCCGGTGTCGAGGGGATCGAGCGGGTACGGCTGAGCTACTTGCAGCCGGCGGAGCTGCGGCCCAGCCTGGTGGAGGTGCTGACCGGCACTCCCGGCATCGCCCCTTACTTCGACCTGAGCTTCCAGCACTCCTCGGCGTCGGTGCTGCGGCGGATGCGCCGGTTCGGCGACACCGACCGCTTCTTCGACCTGCTCGCCCGGATCCGGGCCGGCGACCCGACCGCGGCCGTCCGCAGCAACGTCATCGTCGGCTTCCCCGGCGAGAACGAGGCCGACGTCGACGAGTTGGAGCGGTTCCTGGTCGGTGCGCGGCTCGACGCGGTCGGGGTCTTCGGCTACTCCGACGAGGACGGCACCGAGGCCGAGACCTTGCCCGACCACCTGCCGCCGGAGGTCGTTGCCGAGCGGGTGGCCCGGTTGACCGGGCTGGTCGAGGAGCTCACCAGCCAGCGAGCGCAGGAGCGCCTGGGTGAGATCGTCGAGGTGCTCGTCGACACCGTCGACGGCGCTGCCGTGGAGGGCCGCACCGCCGGCCAGGCGCCCGAGGTGGACGGCAGCACGACGCTGGCCGGTCCCGTCAGCGTGCCTCTGGTCATCGGCGACATCGTGCGCGCGCGGGTGTCCGACAGCGCCGGGGTCGACCTGGTCGCCGACGTCCTGGAGGTCGTCGCCCCCGTACGCCGTCCCGTTCCCGCGTGAGGGTCCGCTCCCTCGGCCGGCGCCGCCCGGCCGGGCCGGGCATCGAGCCCGGCTCCGGCTGCCGCCGGCGATGAGCACCAACCTGGGGCCGGGCGACCCGATGGCCGCGCCGGCGGCCGCCGTGAGCCCATGGAACATCGCGAACTACTTAACGGTCGCGCGGCTGTTGCTGGTGCCGGGCTTCCTGGCGCTGCTGCTCGGTCGGGACGGTGCGGACCCCGGTTGGCGGATCGGTGCGGCGCTGGTCTTCGCGCTCGCCGCCTACACCGACCGCATCGACGGCCAGCTCGCCCGCAGCCGTGGACTGGTCACCTCCTTCGGCAAACTCGCCGACCCGATCGCGGACAAGGCGCTGATCGGCGCAGCCTTCCTCGGCCTGTCGGTCCTCGGTGAACTGGCCTGGTGGGTGACGGTTCTGGTGCTCGTTCGGGAGATCGGGGTCACGCTGCTGCGCTTCTTCGTGATCCGGCACGGCGTCATGCCGGCCAGTCGCGGCGGCAAGCTGAAGACGGTGCTGCAGGGCGCCGCCATCGTGCTGTACGTCCTGCCGCTGTCCGGCCAGCTCGCCACCGGGCGGACCGGGTTGATGGTGGTGGCGGTGGTCGTCACCGTGGTCACCGGTGCCGACTACGTCGCCCGCGCGGTCACCTTGCGTCGCACTTCGCCACGGGCGGCGATGAAACGGGCGAGGCGGGCCGCCAGCAGTCCGGGTTCCAGCCCCGCATGAGGGCGACCACCTGGACGTCGGGCCGGTGAAGGCCGCCGTGGTCGCGGTCGGTGATGAGTTGCTGCTGGGCGACATCGTCAACGGCAACGCCGCCTGGCTCGGCGCCGAGCTGGCTGCGGTCGGGGCGCAGGTCGTGCACTCCTCGATAGTGGGCGACGACGTGCCGCGGATCGTCACGGCGGTCCGCCGGGCGTTCGAGGACGCGGAGGTGGTCCTGGTCACCGGCGGGCTCGGCCCCACCTCGGACGACGTGACCCGCCAGGCGGTGGCGGCCGTCGCGGGGGTCGCGCTGCTACGCAGCCCCGCGCTGGAGCAGCAGTTGCGGACGAAGTTCGCCTCGTACGGCGTCGCGATGCCGGTGGCCGTGCTGAGCCAAGCCGACGTGCCGCGCGGGGCTGTCCCGCTGGACAACCCGGTCGGCACCGCGCCAGGGCTGCGGATGGAGCTCGGGCAGCGGCTGCTCGTCGCGCTGCCGGGACCGCCGCACGAGCTGGCCGCGGTGGTCCGCGGCGGGGTGCTGGCCGACCTGGCCGGACGCAGCGGCACGGTCGTGGTGACCCGAACCCTGCACTGCGCCGGGATCGGGGAGAGCAGCGTCGCCGAGCTGGTGGAGTCGACGATCCAGGTGCCCGCCGGAGTGCAACTGGCCTACCTGGCCGGGGGAGGGGTGGTCCGGGTGCGGCTCACGACGTCGGCGACTACCGAGGCCGGGGCGGACGAGGTGCTGGCTCCGCTGATCACGGCGCTGGCGCAGGCGCTCGGTGGTGCGGTCTTCGGCCGGGACCGGGACACGCTGGCCGGAGTCGTGCTGCGGCGGCTGCAAGCCGCAGGGGCCACCGTCGCGGTCGCCGAGTCGCTCACCGGCGGGCTGCTGGGTGCCGCCCTGTCCGAGCTGCCGGGCAGCAGCGCGACGTTCCGGGGCGGGCTGCTGGTCTATGCGACCGACCTCAAGGCCTCGCTGGCGGGGGTGCCACCGGAGGTCCTGGAGCAGCACGGTGCCGTGTCGGCCGAGGCGGCCGCCGCGCTCGCGGTCGGGGTGCGCGATCGGCTGCGGGCGGGCTATGGGCTGGGGGTCACCGGAGTGGCCGGTCCGGATGAACTGGAGGGCAAGCCGGTCGGGACGGTGCACGTTGCAGTCGCTGGGCCGGGGGGCGCGGGGCCGGGGGGCGCGGGGCTGGGCGGCGCGGGGCTGGGCGGCGCCGACCCCGGCCGAGCAGTGGTCACCCGCTCCGTCCGCTTGCCCGGCGACCGTGGCCGGGTGCGGCTGCTCGCCGTGACCGTCGCGCTCGACCTGCTGCGCCGCTCGTTGCCGCAATAGGCCGCCGCGGCCCTCCCCGGGCACGGTGCTTCCGGTCGCGCCGATCGGCGTCAAGGGGGCGGGCTGCCCTGCTGGACGGCGCGGACGGGATGGCTGCTGCGACAGGATCCCTCCACCTCCGGCCGGGGTGCGGCTGGGGAGGGCTGACCTGCGCTGGGCCGCCTGCGGGTGCTGCGGAGGTGGAGGGTCCTTGTCGCAGCTGCGTCCTTGCACCGCCCGGCGCGCGCCGATCGACGTCACGGGGGCGGCTGCGGGTAGCCTGACCGGGGACGAGGAGGTGGTCACGTGGCGGTGCTCCGCACGTTGCTGGGCCAGGCCCTGCGCACCACCCGGCTGGGTCAGGAGCGCACCCTGCGCGAGGTCTCCACTGCTGCCCAGGTCAGCCTGGGTTATCTGTCCGAGGTCGAGCGTGGGCAGAAGGAGGCCTCCTCCGAACTGCTGGCCAGCATCTGCCGAGCGCTGGGGGTGCGGCTGTCCGACGTGCTCCGTGAGGTCAGCGAGAGCTTGTCTGTCCTCGAGCCGCAGCCGGTCCCGGTCCCGGACGCGACCGCTACTGACCGACCGACGCTGGAACCGGTCGGCGCTGTCTCGGGCGACGCGTCGAGCAGTCGCGGTCTGGCGGCCGAGCTGCGCGCCCCCGCCCGGTCCGAGGTCCGCGACGTCGTCGCGGCCTGACCCCGCGCAGACGGCCGTCCCGTCTCCGGATGTCCCGCGGTGTCGGGTGACCAGGTGGAGTCAGCTGATCCGGGGAGTCGGCGGACCAGCCCGACAGGCTGAGCCGCGGTGACTGCGGCATCTGCCTCGCCGGCGACGTCGTCCGATCTGCCGTTGCGGCAGGTCGGCACCCGTACCCGCTCCGGCAACGCCATGCTGCGCACCCGAACCGCGATCGTGGACGCGGCCGCCCTGTGCATCGAACGCGACGGGGTGCGCCGGACCACCATGAGTGAGGTCGCCGAGGCGGCCAGCATCGCCAAAGCCACGCTCTACAACCACTTTCGCACGAAAGGCGACGTGCTGGCCGCCCTGGTCGACCTTCGGATCGCCGCCGTCGCTGCGCAGTGCTGCGCTCTCGGCGACGCGTCGGCGCCGGGCGCTTCCGGCGCTCCACGGTCGGCGGACGCCGGAGCGGGTGCCGTCCCCACCGGGCAGGCGCCGGATGATGGGACAGTCCTGGCCGCCGTGCTCATCCGTGCGGCCACCGGGTTGGCCGACTGCGGACCGCTGCGCAGGGTCGCCGCCGAGGAGCCGACCCTGCTCCTGCCGCTGCTGGCGCCCGGAGCCGGGCGGGGATGGGACCGCACCCGGGCGGCGGTCGGCCAGGTGCTGGCTGCCGCCGGGACGGATGCCACACCGGAGTTGGTCGACGTGGTGCTGCGCTGGTTGGTCGGTCAACTCCTGTGGCCCCTGGCGCCCGGACAGGTGGTCGCCGAGGTGCGCCTGCTGGTCCACGGCCTGGCCGGCGCCTCGCCCGGCTCGCCGGCCTCGCCCAGCCCGACGCGGTGCAGGAGGCCGCAGACACCTTGACCGCGCTGGCCGGCTCGCCGAGGCAGCGCGACGATCCCCTCCCGGGGTGCAGCAGGAGCTGTCGCGCAGCGCCGCAGCCGTGGCCGACCGGCTCGCGGTCCGGGACCGGCTGCGCGGCGCCCGGGCGACGTTGCTGGCCCGCATGCAGGCGGTCGCCCTCGGTCTGGAGGGACTCGTCGCCCAGCTGGCCGAAGTGCTTGCGCCGGCTGAGACGACCGGCGGCGCCGACGACACGGTCGGGCAGGTGGCCGAGCTCGCTGGTGAGCTGGAGGGGTTGCGCGCCGGGCTCGCCGAGGCGGAGTCGCTGTCCCGGGGCGCGCTGGCCGCCGCCCCCGCCGTCTTCGCCGCCCCCCCGACCGGGGCTGATCGTCGGCGCGCCGCCGCCGACCTGTCAGACTGTCCGCAGCCGGACTCACCGACCGAGGAGCACCCTGCGATGGCCAATCCTTTCGTACGCGGCTGGAAGTACTTCATGGCGCTGCTGTCCGGCAAATTGGACGAGCACGCGGATCCCAAGATCCAGATTCAGCAGGCGATCGAGGAGGCGCAGCGCTCGCACCAGCAGCTGACCCAGCAGGCCGCGGCCGTCATCGGCAACCAGCGCCAGCTGGAGATGAAGCTGGCCCGGCAGATGACCGAAGTCGAGAAGCTGCAGGGCTCGGCCCGGCAGGCGCTGGTGCTGGCCGACCAGGCCCGCGCCGCCGGGGACGAGGCCAAGGCGA
>JBBSUR010000149.1:0-6137 GCA_038234255.1 Mycobacteriales bacterium
ATGGGCGACGGCGAGTGGCGTTTCGTCAGCCACGGCCGGTCCTGGTCGGCCCCCGCGGTCAGCGGGCTGATCCTGAAGTCCCTGGTCAACGACACCGCTCTGTCGGCGCCCACCGCCGTACAGGATGTCGTGATCACCGTGCCGGCCTACTTCGGTGACTCCGAGCGCCGGGCCACCGTGCTGGCCGGGGAGTACGCCGGGCTCACCGTCCTGGACGTGATCAGCGAGCCGATCGCGGCGGCACTGGCGTACGGCTTCGCCCAGCTCGACGGCCGGTCGCCCGGCGATGTCGCGGAGTCGGTGGCGCTCGTCTACGACCTCGGCGGCGGCACCTTCGACGTCACGGTGGTCGAGCTGGCCGAGCGCCGGGTGGCCGTGGTCTCGCTCGACGGCGACCACGAGCTCGGCGGGGCGGACTGGGACGAGAAGCTCGCGGTGCACCTCGCGCACGCCTTCACCGCGGCCCATCCCGACGCCGAGGACCCGCTGGACGACAGCGCCGGCGCGCAGGCGCTGGTGCTCGCCGCCGAGCGAGTGAAGCGCGAGCTCACCGAACAGCCCCGCGCGACCGCGCACCTCGCCCACGATGGCCACGAACTCGCCGTCGAGGTCACCCGCGAGGAGTTCGAGCTGCTGACCAGCGGCCTGCTGGACCGCACGGTAGAGCTGACGACGCAGGCGGTACGCGCCGCCCGCGAGCGCGGGGTGGGCCGGATCGACCGGCTCCTGCTCGTCGGCGGGTCCAGCCGGATGCCCGCGGTGGCCCGCCGGCTGCAGCAGGAGCTGGGCGTCACCCCCGAGCTCACCGACCCCGACCTGATCGTCGCCAAGGGCGCGGCCATCTACGGCGAGAAGAAGGCCGTCGAGCGGATGCTGCTCGGCGACCTGGTGACCCGCGGTCTGCTCGAGGACGGCGCACCGCTCGCCAGCGTGCCCGTCGAGCACGTGGACGCCGCGTGCGCCCGACTGGCCGACGCACTCGGACTGACCCAGGAGCGGGTGCGCCGCATCGTCGAGGTGCAGGTGCTCAACGTCTGCTCGCGCGGCTTCGGGGTGCTGGCGCTGAACAACTACGGCGAGCCCGAGGCCGTCTTCCTGGTCCACCGCAACGACCGGCTGCCCGCCGTCGTCCAACGCTGCTTCGGGACCATGCACGACGACCAGGACGTCGTCACGATCCGGGTGGTCGAGCAGGGCGGTGGCACCGAGAGCCGCCACCTCGCCGACAACAAGGTCATCGCCGAGGCCTCCATCGTGGACATCCCGGCGGGCTACCCCGCCGGGACGGAGCTGCAGATCACGCTCAGCATGGGCTTCGACGGCATCCTGGAGCTGACGGCGAGGCACGAGGGTCTGCTCGACCGGCCGCTGCGGGTGCAGATCGAGACCAGCGCGGCGTTGAGCCAGGCCGACGTGGCCCGGGAGCGGGCACAGGTGGCGAAGGTGCGGCGCCGGAGCGGCGAGTGAACGACTTCGACGGCAACGACTACCGCAAGCGGGTCCTCGCGCCGATCGAGGCCCGCGGCGGTGTGCAGACCAGCGACCCGTTCGAGTTCTACGACCTGCCCCTCACCGATACCCGCGACTCGGTCGTGGCGACGCAGGTCGATGCGGTCTGGGCCTTCTGGCAGAAGCAGCGGGACTCCCCCAAATACCGCGGCCTGGTCACCGCGCTCCTGGAGGCGCACCGTGAGCTCGCCCCCCGGATGCTCGACCGCCAGTCACGAGGGCGGCTCGCCGAGCAGGCCAAGCAGTTCCGCGCCGAGCGCGACACCGACCGGTTCGCCGAGCTCGACGGCGCCGTCGCGCGACTGGTGGAACGCTTCGGCGGCATACCGGTGAGCAAGCTCGACGGCCTGCGGCGCTTCGCCGAGGCGGCGGGCCTGGACGCCGCGGCGGTGCAGGCCCGGCTGAACGCGGTGCCAGTGGTCCAGACCAGGGACCAGCCCGTCGCCGCGCCCCTTCCGGCCGCCGTGGGACGGCAGGTACGCGCCGACCTCGACGAGCTGGGCCGACTGCTCGGCACCCCGCCGCCCGCGACGCTGTACGACCTGCTCGGCCTTGCCCCGACCGCCTCCCAGGACGACATCGCCCGCGAGCGGGCGGTGGCGGCGGCGCGCAACCGCGAACTGCGCCCGGACCGGCGCCGGGCCCTGGTCGACGACCTGCTCGCAGCGGTCACCCGGCTGCTGCTGGACGGCGACCCGGAGGCCTACCTGGACGCCGTCGCCGAGGAGGTCACGAGCCGGCTCCGACCGCGCCTGGGCGCCGCGCTGCTCGTCGAGGACACCCTCACGCCCGACGACCACCAGCACCTGCTGGCCGAGGCCGAGACGGCCGGCCTGGACCCCGCCCGGGCCGCCCGCGTCCTCGCCACCCTCGCCGGTGAAGCGGGGGTGGCGGTACCGCCCACCACCACTCGCCCCACTTCCCGGCGACCCACCTCCCGCCGCCCCGCCCCGGCATCCACCGGCACCGCCTCCACCGCCGACCTGTCCGCGGCCCGCGCCGCCCTGCGAGCCGGTCGGGTCGTGGAGGCGCAGCGGCTGGTCGCCCAGGCCCGACGGCAGGCCGGCGAGACGCTGCCGCCGATCCGGGCCGTCGCCGACGAGGTGGCCGGGGTGCTGGCGGAGGCGCAGCAGCAGTGGCGCGCCGCGACGCAGGCGCTCGCCGCCCGCCGGTTCGGCGAGGCCGAGAGCGCGCTCGACCGGCTGGTGCACATCGCGCTCGACCTGACGGGTCCGGGCGGCGCCCAGGCGCAGGAGTCGCTGGCCCAGGCCCGCGCCGGCCTGGCGGCGGCCGCCGTACGGCTCGACCAGGCCGAGGCACTGGACGGCCCCGCCCGGGAGAGCGCGCTGCTGACCGCGGCCCGCGAGTTCCCCGATGCCGAGCCGCTGCTGCGCGCCCTGCGCTCGCTGCCCGTGCAGCCCGCCTCGGACGTACGGGTCGAGCGAACCCCCGGCGGCGCTCTCGTCCGCTGGCGCCCGTCCGCCTCGACCGGTCCGCTGGACTACCAGGTCGTGCGGGTTGCCCCCGACGGATCGCGGCGAACCCTGGGCGCCACCCAGGCCCTCGAACTGGAGGACGGCGAGCCGCCCCGCGAAGCTCTACCGGACTACGTCGTGGTCGCCCGCCGGGCCGGGGTGCGGTCCGCGGAGGCCCGGTCCGGGGCCGGCCCGGCCGGCGCCGCGCCACAGCCACCGCCACCGCCACCGCCACCGCCACCGCCACCGCCACCGCCACCGAGCCTGGCGACGCCGGAGCGCCTGCCGACCCCGGTGACCACCCTGCGCGCGGCCCCGTTCGGGCGGCGGGTCCGGCTGGTCTTCACCCCCGCGCCGACCGGCCGGTCGCAGGTTCGCCGCCTGGAAGCCGGGGTCCGCCCACCGCCCCTGGGCTCGCCCGTCGCCGACCCGGAAGCCCTCGGCGCCCTCGTGCCCGCGATGGGCCCGGGGCTGGCGGTGGACCGCCGACCGCAGAGCGCCACGTCGTACGTCGTGGTGACCGTCGACGGGAGCACCGCCGTCGCCGGGGGGTCGCTGACCGTGGTGGACCTGCCGGCGATCACCGGGCTGCGGTGCACCGGCGATCGGCTCCAATGGGACTGGCCGCCCGGCTGCACCGAGGTGCTGGTCCTGTGGCGCCCGGACGCCCCGCCCGTCGGGGCCGACGACCCGCTGTCCCAGCGGCGCAAGACGACGAACACCCGATACGAGATCGACGGCGGAGCAGCGCTGCCGCCGGACCGGCCACTGCAGGTCGCCGTGTTCGCCTGCACCCGGGACGGGGGCGGCCTGGTCACGGCGCTGGAGGCGCCGACGACGGCGCGGCTGAGCCTGCCCGAGGACGCCGCTTCCGGGCGCCCCGCCGGCCGCACCTAGGCTGGCCCCTGACCTCGGACGCGTCGAGCGGACCGGACCCCCCTTCCTGGAGCAGATGCAGTGCAGGCGCTGAAAGCTTTCCGCGGTTCTTTCGCCGTGACCGTGATCGTGCTCGTCGGCATCGGCGTGTTCAGCGGTTCGCTGGCGCTGGTCGCGATCGCCGCCATCCTGGCCGTCCTGGAGGTGACGCTCTCCTTCGACAACGCCGTCGTGAATGCGAAGTACCTCAAGAAGATGTCACCGCTGTGGCAAAAGCTCTTCTTGACCGTCGGCATCGTCATCGCCGTGTTCGGCATGCGGCTCGTCTTCCCGATCGTCATCGTCGCGGTGACGGCCAACCTCGGCTTCACCGAAGTCATCGACCTCGCCCTCAACGACGTGGACACCTACGCCGCGAAACTCGAGGCGGCGAAGGCGGCCATCTACTCCTTCGGGGGCATCTTCCTGCTGATGATCTTCCTGGACTGGGTGTTCGAACGCAAGGATGAGGCCTGGCTGCGCCCGCTGGAGCGGACACTGGAGAAGGCCGGCAGCCTGAACCAGCTGTCGGTCGTTCTCGCCGGTGCGCTGATCCTGTTCGCCTCGACCTGGGTGGAGGAGGCCGAGTCCACCACGGTGCTCTATAGCGGCTTCATCGGGCTGATCACCTACCTCGTCGTCGCCGGGCTCGACAGCTTCTTCGACGACGATGACGAGGCGACGGAGCAGGTCGCGACCCGAGGCGGAGCCGGCCCGGCGGTCGCTGCGGCCGGCAAGGCCGGCTTCGCCACGTTCCTCTACCTGGAGGTGTTGGACGCCTCCTTCTCCTTCGACGGTGTCATCGGCGCTTTCGCCATCAGCACCAACGTGCTGGTCATCGCTGCCGGCCTGGGCATCGGCGCGGTCTTCGTCCGCTCGATGACGGTCTATCTTGTGCGCCAGGGCACCCTGGCGCAGTACCGCTACCTGGAGCACGGCGCGCACTGGGCGATCGGCGCGCTGGCCGTCATCCTCATCGTCGAGCTGAAGTTCGCCATCTCGGAGTTCGTGACCGGTCTGCTCGGCCTGGCCTTCATTCTCGCGGCCTACACCAGCTCGGTCCTCGCCAACAAGAAGGACTCCCAGGAATTGCTCGCCGACGGACTGGCCGACGACGGCAAGGGCATCGACGAACGCGCCCCCGTGTGAGCTGACAAGATGGCGACGCGCCCGTCCGGGTGCGTCTCGACAACGAGGGACGAGGTCATGGCTTTCTTCGATCAACTCAAGAGCCGCACGCAGGAGATGAGCGGCCAGCTCAAGACCAAGGCCGGCCAGTTCAAGAGCAAGGAGTTCGCGAACGGCAGCATGGCGATGTGCGCGCTGATCGCCGCCGCCGACGGCAGCATCGACGCGGCCGAACGGAAGAAGACGGCGGCACTGATCATGAGCAACGACGTGCTCGGGATCTTCCCCCCGGAGGAGCTGAAGCAGAAGTTCGACTTCTACTGCGAGAAGCTCGAGCGCGACTACGACTTCGGCAAGGTGGAGGCGGTCGGGACCATCGCCAAGCTCAAGTCCAAGCCGGACCAGGCCCGCGCGGTGGTCCAGATCGGCATCATCATCGGCGGCGCCGACGGCACCTTCGACGACGACGAGAAGAAGGCCGTCAAGGAGGCATGTTTCGCGGTGGGCATCCCGCCGGCGGAGTTCGACCTGTAGACCGCCCGACGGAGCAGTCCGGCGCGGGCCTACAGGTGCGGCGTGACCGCCGGCAGCAGGTCCTTGAAGGTCCGGCCGTTGGCCACCGCACCGATGGCCGTCATGGACCAGGCGGCGCCGGAGCGGGTCACCTTCGCCATGACCTGGCTGTTGTGGGTGCCAGAGCCGGTCAGCTCGTACCGCGCGATCTCGCTGTCGTTGGTCTCGTCGACCAACCGGCAGTAGGCGTTCTCGATCTGGCTGAAGTTCTGCCCGGTGAAGCTGTTCACCACGAAGACCAGGGTCTGCACCCCGGCGGGGACTGCGGTGAGTTCGACGATGATCGACTCGTCGTCGCCCTCACCGGCGCCGGTCAGGTTGTCACCGGTGTGCTGCACCGACCCGTCCTTGCTGCGCAGCTGCTGAAACCACACCTGGTCCACCAGAGCCCCGCTGGAGTCGAACAGCATCGCCGAGGCGTCCAGGTCGACGGACTGGGTCTTCATGCCGCCGAACATGCCCTTCTTCTTGATCGCGTCCCAGCCCAGGCCCATCCGGACGCGGGTCAGGGTGCCGCCACCCTGCTTGACCAGCGAG
>JBBSUR010000150.1:0-6135 GCA_038234255.1 Mycobacteriales bacterium
CGCGCGGGCAGGCGGACCGTCAGGCCGGAGAGCTGGCCCTTGATCTCCTTCGCGTGGCCGAGGTCGCGCACCTCACGCACCTCGCGAGCGCGGCGGATGGTGGCGATCTGCTTCTCGGCCCCGCGGGTCGCCAGGATCGCCAGGCCCTGGGGGACGAGGTAGTTCCGGCCGAAGCCCGGTGCCACCTCGACCACGTCGCCGGGCGCACCGACGCCGGAGACGTCCTGGGTCAGGATCAGCTTCATCGAGCTGGCCATGTCAGCGGGCCAGCGAGGTGTAGGGCAGCAGGGCCATCTCGCGGCTGTTCTTCACAGCCATGGCGACGTCGCGCTGGTGCTGACGGCAGTTGCCGCTGACCCGGCTGGCCCGGATCTTGCCGCGGTCGGAGATGTGCTTGCGCAAGGTGCCGGTGTCCTTGTAGTCGACATAGGCCACCTTGTCCTTGCAGAACTGGCAGACCTTCTTCTTGATCTTGCGGGGTGGTGGCTTGGCCATCGAAGTGCCTTTCCTGGGCAACGGGAGCGGACGTGGTGTTAGAAGGGGGGGTCGTCGGAGAAGCCGCCGGACGCCGGAGCGCCCCCGGCCGGAGCACTCGCCCACGGGTCGTCGCCGGAGGCGGCGCCGCCGTAGCCGGAGTTACCGCCGGAGGACTGCCCGCCGCCGTAACCCCCACCGCCACCACCGCCGCGGGAGGCCTTGGTGACCTTGGCGGTGGCCCAACGCAGTGACGGACCGACCTCGTCGACGTCGAGCTCGTACACCGTGCGCTTCTCCCCCTCCTTCGTCTCGTACGAGCGCTGCTTCAGCCGGCCCTGCACAATCACCGAGTTCCCCTTGTGGAGGGACTCGGCGACGTTCTCGGCGGCCTGCCGCCAGACGGAGCAGCGCAGGAAGAGCGCCTCGCCGTCCTTCCACTCGTTGGAGTTCTTGTCGAACGTGCGGGGTGTCGAGGCGACGGTGAAGTTCGCCACGGCGGCGCCGCTCGGGGTGAAGCGCAACTCGGGGTCGGCGGTGAGGTTGCCGACCACGGTGATGACGGTGTCGCCTGCCACGAAATTCTCCTTCGGTCCTCCAGCCAAGCCGGAGGGTGGTGGGGGTATGGGTGCGTGCGCTCATCTGCGCACAGGGAAAACGGTCTTCTGAGGCGGTACAGCGGTTGATCCGGCGCCGCGGGTGAAGCGGGCCGGGGGTGGGGCGGCGGTCGGGTGGGGCGGCGGTCGGGCGGGGCGGCGATGCCCGCGCGGCGGGGCTAACCCGCCGCGGCGGACTCTTGACCGGAGCGGGCGGGCTCTGGGCCAGCGGAGCCAGCGCCTGCGGCGATCGGTGCACCGGTAACGACCGGTGCGCCGGGAACAGACGACCCAGTCGTGGGCGACGCCGCCGCGGGGGGCTTTGCCGCAACTGGCCGGCTCGCCCGCAATGCGGGCCGCATCACCTTGGTGCGCAGGATCGATTCGTTGAGATTGAGTTGGCGATCCAACTCCTTCATGACGTCCGGCTCGGCTCGCAGGTCGATGACGGCGTAGATGCCCTCGGCCTTCTTGTCGATTTCGAACGCGAGACGACGACGTCCCCACACGTCAACCTTCTCCACGGCGCCCCCGCCGTTGCGGACGACGTTGAGAAATGTGTCGAGCGAAGGAGCGATGGTGCGCTCCTCCAGGTCTGGGTCGAGAATGACCATGAGTTCGTAGTGACGCAAGTGACCCACCTCCTCCTGTGGACTCAGCGGCCACGGACGATCCGTGGCAGGAGGGCGTTCGCGTCGGCAAACTGTCCGAGGCTACCAGCGTGGCGTCCGCGCCCTCCAGGCAGAACCATGGCAGAGGGTTCCGACAGAATCGGAGCGTCCTGTGCGCCGTGCGCTGTCGGCGGCCTTGTCTCTGACTGACGCTTAGCAGCGTGGACCTCGTCGGACGGCCCGCTATCCCTGCCCCGCTTGGCTCGACCCCCCGGATCGGCTGGATCGGTCCGGATGCGCCCGAGCCAGTGCTTGCCAGTCGCGCCAGGCTTCGACGCCATACGGCATCTCGCGAGGCCCGTCCCTGATCATCTGGCGCTTCTGGGGCGCAAATCCTGCGGATTCTCGCCAGATGATCAGGGACGGCCGGTCCAGGTCGCCAGATGATCAGGGACGGCCGGTCCAGGTCGCCAGATGATCAGGGACGGCCGGTCCGGGCATCAGCACGGTCGCAGTCAGTCAGCTGCGGAAGTCGGCTCGGCCTTCGCGCGCCTTCCCATGGCACGCCCGCCCATGCCCCGCCCGCCCTTGACCCGCTCGCCCTTGACCCGCTCGCCCTTGACCCGCTCGCCCTTGATGCGGTTGTCCAGCTTGCGTTCCGGCTCGACCTCTGCGGGCTTGATCCGCTCGCCCTTGATCCGCCCCGGCTCGGCCCGCTTCGGCGGCCGGGCGGTGACCGGCTCGGCCCGGCGCAGCCGCACGAGCAGCGACAGGACGCCCCCGGCCAGTACAGCGGCGAGCGCGGTGGGCAGGCCGTAGCCGCGCGGCGTGGGCTGCGCGGCCAGGTTGCCGGGTACGGCCGTTGCCGTCAGGACGGTGTCGGGGGCTGCTGCCGTCACGGGCTGCGGCCCGAAGGCGAACTGCTCGGGCAGCTCCGGAAGCGCCAACGTCGGAGCCGGGGCCAATCCGCCCGGCACCGGGCCGGTCTGCAGGGGTCCGAAGCCGCCGGTCAGCGGCGGCAGCGCCGTAGAGCCAGAGCCCCCTGTCGGCGCGGGAGCGCCAGGGGCAGCTGCACCGGGCGATGGTGGCGCTGCCCCTGCAGCCGGCGAGGCCGGTGCCTCAGCAGGAGCCGGCGGCTCGGGCACGGCGACTTTGCCCTGAGAAACGGCAGTGCCCCGGGCCGCAGTGTAGGTGTAGATACCGGGCTTGGTCAGCGGCTGCGGCACCGTGAACGACCTCGAGCCGAGCAGTCCGCCGATTCGGGTGTCGAACTGCGCCGGCCAGGAGCTGCTCGTGCTCTGCAGCCGGTAGCCCTCCACCGTTCCACTGGCGACGACAAAACTGACGGTGTCACCCGGCTGCACCTCCAACGTCGCCGGCGCGACTCCGTCGGCGCTGACGGTAACCATTCGCTCGGCCGCCGAAGCGGGCGCGGCGAGCCAGACCAGGGTGAGCAGGGCCCCGACGCACAGCACGAGCGTGCTGACGGCCGGGCGCAGGCGGCGGGACGCGTACATGCCCCCAGTCTCGCACCCCCCGTCCAGGGTCCTGTCCGGTCCGACCGGCGAACTAGGCTGGCACATGATCCGGATCGGAGCCCACGTCGACCCGAACGACCCGGTCGCGGAAGGGCATGCGCGGGGAGCTGACCTCGTGCAGTTCTTCCTCGGCGACCCGCAGAGCTGGAAGAAGGCCGCGATCCCGGAACGGTTGAGCCCGGAGCGGCTGGGCGACGCGGTGGACGACGGCGCCGAGCTGTACGTCCATGCGCCGTACATCGTCAACGTCGCCTCGACCAACAACAAGATCCGCATCCCGTCCCGCAAGATCCTGCTCGACCACGCCACTGCCGCCGCCTCGATCGGGGCTCGCGGGCTGATCGTGCACGGCGGGCACGTCACTGCCGGTGACGGCGCACAGGTGGGGGTGGACAACTGGGTCAAGACCTTCGAACGGATGACTGCTCCGGTGCCGATCCTGATCGAGAACACGGCCGGTGGCGAGCACGCGATGGCCCGGCGCTTCGACGCGCTCGCCCGACTGTGGGAGGGCATCGGCGGCTTCCCGGGTGTCGGTTTCTGCCTCGACACCTGCCATGCGCACGCCGGCGGCGAGGACCTGCTCGGCGTCGTGGACCGGGTACTGGCGATCACCGGACGCATCGACCTGGTGCACTGCAACGACTCCCGTGACGCGTTCGGCTCCGGAGCCGACCGGCACGCCAATCTGGGCGCCGGGCAGATCGACCCGTCGCTGCTGGTGGCGGTGGTGGCCGCAGCCGGCGCCCCCGTCGTCTGCGAAACCCCGGGCGGGGTGGACGGCCAGCGCGCCGACATCTCCTGGCTGCGCGAGCAGCTGCCGGCGTGAGGAGCCCGGCGCGTCGCGACGAAGATCAGCCGCAGAATCGGCGTCGTACGGGCGTGGAGGTCTGGTCCTGAGCGCGCCGATCCTGCGGACGATCTTCCGGCTGGGACCGAAGGCAGCGCAACCGCTTGCCCTCCAGAGCAATCCGGGTGTTACTGGGCAGATGCACCCCGTGCTGTCCGCCGTACGCCGCCCTCGTCCCCGACCTACCCGGCGGACCATCCTGGTCCTGACCGTGGCCCTGCTCCTTCCGGCGCTGCCATCGCTGGCCGGTGCCCCGAGCCTGCCGGTGATCACACCGCTGGTGCGCTCGCTGTCGCTCGAGCTCGGGTCCACGAGGGTTGCGCTCGGCGACACCGACCGGCTGGTCGGCGTCACCTGGTCCACCGGCACGGCGCAGGTCCGGGCGCGTTGGCTCACGCCGACCGGCTGGACCGACTGGGAGGTGCCCGAGGACGACAGTGACGTCCCGGAGCCGGCCGAGCGCGCGCGGGCCCGCAGGGGCACCGAGCCGCTGTGGCGACCACCGGGCGCGACCGTTGTCGACCTCCGGGTCGCCGGTGCGGCGCAGGACCTCGAGCTCGTCCGGGTCGGGGACGGCGACACCACGCGCCGCCGGTCGTTCGCGACGGCATTCGGCGCGTCCCCGGCCCTCGCCGACGGGCGGACCGCGCTGCCCGGCGTACGCAGTCGGACCGAGTGGGGCGCGGACGAGTCGCTGCGCCGCGGGGCCCCCACCTACGCCGACACGGTTAAGGCCGTCATCGTGCACCACACCGCAGGCAGCAACGACTACACCGCAGCCGACGTACCGGCGCGCATCCGGGCCGACTACGCCTATCACGTCGCGGCCCGGGGCTGGTCCGACCTCGGCTACAACGTGGTCGTCGACAAGTTCGGGGGCATCTGGGAGGGCCGGGCCGGCGGGCTGGGCCGGGCCACCATCGGCTCGCACGCGGCCGGCTTCAACACCGGCACGCTCGGGGTGAGCCTGCTCGGGGACATGACCCGGGCGCTGCCGACGCCGGAGGCGGTACGTGCGGTCGCCCGGGTGTCGGCCTACGCCGCTCGGCAATGGCGCTTCGACCCGCTGGGAACCGTGTCGCTGACCAGCGGCGGTTCCCCGAAGTTTGCGGCCGGGGCACGGGTGACGCTGCCGCGGATCTCCGGACACCGCGACGTCGGGCTCACCGCCTGTCCCGGCTCGCTGTACGACCAGCTCGGGGAGGTACGCCGCCTGGCGGGCTCCCTGATCGGACCCGCGCCGAGCATCACCTCGGTACAACTGCTGGGCGCGCCGGTCCACCTGCCCAGCCCGCTGGTGGTGACGGGCGCGCTGTCCCGCGAGGCCGACTGGTTCATCGAGCTGCGCGACGCAGCCGGGGCCGTGGTCGCGACCTCGGTCGGTCAGGGCGCACTCGCGACCATGGAGTGGAACGGGCTGCGGCCGCTCCCCGGCGCCCCCGCACTGCCGGCGCTGGTGCCGGCGCTGCCTGACACCTACACCTGGACGGTCGAGGTCGGCGACGGCTTCCGGCCACCGGACCGCCGCAGCGGCTCCTTCGAGGTGGTCCTCCCGGTCCTGCCGTCGTGAGCTCCTCCCTTTCCTCTTATCCCCGCTGCGTCTGACTCGAAGATTCACCCAGCCACAGCGGTCTGCACTGGGCTGAGAGTGACGTCGTAGCCCATGGTGCGGAGCTGGTCCAGAGCGCGGCGTTTCGCGCGGTCGGGGTTCAGCCGGGTGTAGAAATCGGTTCCGGGGTCGTCGTAGAGCGCGCCAGTGGTGGCCATGTTCCAGATCGCGATCAAGATGCTGTGTTCGACTGCGACGATGGCTTTGCTCGGCCCGCGGCGGGCGGCGAGGCGCCGGTACTTCACGCCCAGGTAGGTGTTCTTGCTCCGTGCCGCTGACATCGCCGCGATGCCGAGGGCGCCTTTGAGGTAGGGGGTGCCAGGACGGGTCTTGGTCGACTTGACCCGTCCGGCGGACTCGTTGCTGCCTGGGCAGGTCCCGGCCCAGGACGCCAGGTGCCCGGCGGTCGGGAACCGGCTCATGTCAGCGCCGGTCTCGGCCGTGATCACGTCGGCCA
>JBBSUR010000151.1:0-6065 GCA_038234255.1 Mycobacteriales bacterium
ACTGGTGCCCGCGCTGGAGGTGCACGGCTCGCCGTACGACGGGACCGTCACCACGGTGGCCTGGACGGCGCATGAGATCGAGCAACCCGGTCCCGATCCCGGACCGTTCCTGCACGACGCCGAGCACGACCTGCGCCGAGGCGTGGTGGAGTGCGCGGCGATACTGCGCGAGCTCGACGTGGCCCGATGGCGCCCGGACCTGGCCGGTCCCCTGACCGAGTTGCGTCAGCAGGCGCGGGACGGCATCGGTAACGACGAGCTGCCCGGTGGATATCCGCAACGCGCCCGCCAGCTGCTGGTCTCGGCCCGTCAGCTCGCCGGCGTTCTGCAGCTGGCAACCGTGGACGATGGCGGCGCCGTGGACACCGGCGGGGCCGCCGGGCGCGAACGGGCGCTGCACGAGCTCGCCCGGCTGGTGCGGCGAGCCCGGATTGCCGGCTACAACGCGTACGGGACGCCGTCGTGAACTCATCTGCGGTGAGCCTGCTGGTGACCGTGACAGGCCCGGACCACCCCGGCGTGACCGCGGCGCTGTTCGACGTGTTTGCCGCGTACGACGCGGAGATCTGCGACGTGGAACAGGTTGTCGTGCACGACCGACTGCTGCTCGGCGTCGCCGTCCAGGTGGAGGGCAGGGCCGAGCCGTTGTGCCAGGCCCTCAGCACCCGGGCCGTCCAGCTCGGCGTCGAGGTGGCCTTCACGCCGTTGTCCGGCGAGGACACCGAATCTGGCGTCCGCCATCACGTGACCGTGCTCGGGGCCCCGCTGCAGCCGGCGGCATTCGCCGGCGTCGCCCGCCGACTCGCCTCGTGCGGCGCGAACATCGAACGCGTGCTCCGGCTGTCGAGCTATCCCCTCGCGGCGTACGACCTGCTCGTTTCCGGCGGGGACACCGGGCAGCTGCGGCTCGCCCTGGCCGCCGAAGCTGTGGCGCAGGAGGTGGACATCGCGGTCGAGGCGGCCACGCTGTGGCGCCGCGCCCGGCGACTGGTGGTGATGGACGTCGACTCGACGCTGGTCCAGGGCGAGGTGATCGAGATGCTGGCGGCGCAGGCCGGCTGCCTGGCCGAGGTCGCCCGCATCACGGAGCTGGCCATGGCCGGCGAGCTCGACTTCGAAGCCTCCTTGCGCGCCCGGGTTGCGCTGCTGCAGGGGCTCTCGGTTGCAGCCGTGGATCGCGTCCGCACACAGGTTCGGCTCACCCCCGGCGCCCGCACCCTGGTGCGTACGCTGCAGCGGCTCGGGTATGCGGTCGGCATCGTCAGCGGCGGATTCACCTGTGTGACAGATGATCTCATGGCCGAGCTCGGGCTCGACCACGCCCTGGCCAACACACTGGAGATCGCCGACGGCCGGGTGACCGGCCGGGTGACCGGCCGGGTGGTGGACCGGGCTCGCAAGGCGGAAGCGCTGCGCGAGTTCGCCGCGCTGCAGCGGCTGACGATGGCGCAGACGGTGGCGATCGGCGACGGGGCGAACGACCTGGACATGCTCGCCGCCGCCGGGCTCGGCATCGCCTTCAACGCCAAGCCGGTCGTCCGGGAGGCAGCCGACGCCGCCCTGTCGCTGCCGTTCCTGGATGCGGTGCTGTTCCTGCTCGGCATACCGCGCGAGGAGGTGGAGGCCGCCGACGCCGCCGACGCCGACGCCGCCGCCGACCAGTTCAGCCCGGCGACCCGTCTCTGATCAGCTGGCGGGCCGGGCCGCCCCTCCCTGATCAGCTGGCGAGCGGCCCCGCCCCTCCCTGATCAACTGGCGAGAATCCCCGCCCCTCCCTGATCAACCGGCGAGAATCCGTCCGTTTCGGTGTCGAGACACGCCACACGATCAGGGAGGGCCCGCGGGACTCGCCCAACGATCAGGGAGGGCCCGCGGGACTCGCCCAACGATCAGGGAGGGGCCTGCGGGACTCGCCCAACGATCAGGGACGGCCCGCGGGACACGGCACGCGATCAGGGAGGTCCCGCGGGACTCGCCCAACGATCAGGGAGGGCCCGCGGGACTCGCCCAACGATCAGGGAGGGCCCGCGGGACACGGCACATGATCAGGGACGGAACGGGAGTGGGCACGGTGATCCGGGCTCAGCCCGGCCGGACGGCTCCGAGCGCGAGGATGCGCGCCGAGATGCCCTCCCAACTCCAGGCCTCCACTGCCGTACGCCTCGCCGCCGACGAAAGAGCTTGCCAGTCAGTCAGATCCAATCCCAGCAGGTCGGACAGTTTGCCGGCCAGGTCGGCCGCGTCGCCGCGCCGGAAGGAGGCGAGATGCCGCAGCTCAGCGGGGTACTCCTGCTCCAGAGCTGCCGCGATCTCGGCCAGCCCCGAGTGCCGAGCCACGAGCGGCGGCGAGCCGCACGAAGCCGCCTCGGCCGCCACCATGCCGAACGCCTCGGGGAAGACCGACGGGATCACGCTGACGTCGGCGAGCGGCCACAGGTGCGCCAAATGCCGGTGCTCCAGCGCACCGGTGAACAGCACCCGCTCCCCGGCGAAGGCCTCCAACTCGGCGCGGGCCGGTCCGAATCCCACGATCACCGCCCGTGCATCGACCGATCGCAGCGCCTCGAGCAGCAGCGAGACACCCTTCTCGGCGCTCAGCTTGCCGACGTAGAGCACTGTTCGCCCCGGACCGGACAGGAACGCGCCCAGCCGGTCGGCGATGCCGTCGTCCGGTCGGCGCTCGTCCTGCTCCGGGTTGGGCGGGTCGTGGCGGCACTGCTCGACCAGCGTCGCGAGTGCAACGCGGCGTTCCTGCGGCCATAGGGCGTCGACGTCCACGCCAGGCGGCACGACAAGGACCGGGGCGCGCGGACGGCCGACCACCTCGTCGAGCACCCGCACGATGTGCTCGGAACCGGCGAGCACGGCCCTGGCCGGGTCAAGGCACGCGCGCGCCCAGGCGATGAGCCCGGGGTCGCCGCGCAGTGAGTACTCCAGCTCCGAGCCGTGCGCCTTCACCACGTACGGCATCCCCGAGGCGCGTCCGACCGCGCCACCCATCAGGACGTGGTTGACCAGGAGCAGGTCAGCGGGGCCCTCGGCGCGTACAGCTGCAGCGTTCTCCGCGACGAACAGTACGCGGTCGGCCGGGCTCATCGCGGGCAGCAGCTGCGGTGTGGCGTCGGCATAGTGGTCCAGGACGAAGACCGGGAGCGGACCGGTCAGCTGGGGTCGCACCACCCGGGCGCCACCGAGGTCGTAGCGCTCCGGGTGCGGTTCCTGGCACAGCACGACCACCTCGTGGCCGAGCCGGCTCCAGGCGCGGGCCAGGGCTCGCGTGTAGACGTTGGAGCCCGTGCCACCCAGCAGGTAGCCGTGCCAGACAAGGATTCTCACCGCACCCAGACGGTGGCGGCGGACGGGACCACCAGGCCGCCGTCGACCAACCGCGCGCCGTCGGCGGTCGCCTCCAGCAGCGCCGACAGGCCCGCAACCGACACCTGCACCGGCTCGGCCGCGGTGTTGAGCACCACCGTCAAAGGGCCTCGCCGGTAGGCGAACACGTCGGGCGCCGAGTCCAGCAGCTCCACGTCGTCGCCCAGCTCGCCCGACCGCAGCAGCTCGCGTCGGGCGGCCAGCAGCCGCCGGTAGGCCGACAGCGTCGACGCCGGATTGCCGGACTGCACGTCCACCGCCAGAGCCGCCGCGTCGGCGCCGAAAGGCAGCCACGCCTCGCCACTGGTGAAGCCGAAGCCGGGCGCCTGCGCGGACCAGGGCATCGGCGTACGGCAGCCGTCGCGACCGGCGCGTCGGCCCAGGGAGCGCCGGAACATCGGGTCCTGTCGCAGGTGCCCGGGCACGTCGGCCTCCTCCAGGCCGAGCTCCTCGCCCTGATACAGATACGGCGAGCCCGGCAGCCCGAACAGCAGCGCCGACACCGCGAGGCCGCGACGCCGGCCCAGCGCCCCGCCGCCGTACCGGGTCACGTGCCGGACCAGGTCGTGGTTGGACAGCACCCACGTACCCGGGTGGAAGTGCTCGAGCGCCGCCTCCACCGTGCCGCGCAGGGCAGCCGCCCCCCACGGGGCCCGCATGATCGTGAAGTTGAAGGCCTGGTGCAGCCGGGTCGGCCCGACGTACCGGGCGATGCGCGGCACGTCGTAGAGAAACACCTCGCCGACCAGCATCCGGTCTCCGGAGTAGCTGTCCAGCAGCGTGCGCCACTCCTCGTAGACCGCGAGCACCTCGTCGCGATCCCAGACGTGGGTGCTGTCGACGTCGGAGTCGACGGTCGGATCCGCCGACTCCGGCGTGTCCGCGAGGTCCGGACGCTTGTACAACGCGTGGGCCACGTCGATGCGGAATCCGTCCACCCCCCGGTCGAGCCAGAAGCGCAGCACCCGCAGGAACTCCTCGTGCACCTCGCGGTTCGTCCAGTCGAGGTCGGGCTGCCCGGCATCGAACAGGTGCAGGTACCACTGCCCCGTCGGCGACTCGCGGGTCCACGCGGGTCCGCCGAACGTGCTCTGCCAGTTGTTCGGCGGTGCATCGCCGATCCCGTCGCGAAACACGTAACGGGTGCGTGCCGCAGACCTCGGGTCAGCCAGTGCCTCGCGGAACCAGAGGTGCTCGTTCGAGGTGTGGTTCGGGACGATGTCGACGATCATCTTCAAGCCTGCGGCGTGCGCGTCGGCGAGCAACCGGTCGAATCCGGCGAGGTCGCCGAAGACCGGCGCGACGTCGCAGTAGTCCGCGACGTCGTAGCCGTGGTCAGCCATCGGCGAGGGATAGAACGGGGTGAGCCACACCGCGTCGACGCCGAGCAAGAGCAGGTGCGGAAGGTGCTCCCGTATTCCCTCGAGGTCGCCGACCCCGTCGCCGTCGCTGTCGGCGAAGGACCGCACATAGACCTCGTAGACGACGGCGTTGCGCCACCACTGCCGCGCCGCACTGGTCTGCACGCCGCGACGCTATCGGCGCCGCGGCGGTGCGGGACAACAGCCCACCGGACATCGGTCGTAGGTGGCCGGTGCCCCGTGGGTCGGCAACTCCTCCCCCGTCATCCGCTCGACCACAAGATCTCGCAGCATCGCCACGAACTGCGGATCTGTGCCGACGGTCCTCGCCCGCGTGGCCACGAACCCGGACAGCCCCGAAACCCGCTGCTGCGCCTGGACATCGAGGTCATACAGCACCTCCACGTGGTCGCTGGTGAAGCCGATCGGAACCATCACCGCCGCGCGGACTCCCTGGGCGTGCAGGGCCACCAGGTGGTCTCCGACATCCGGTTCGAGCCACGGCACGTGCGGCGGCCCGCTGCGGGACTGGAAAACCAGATCCCACTCGTACGACCCACCGAGTCGTTCGACGACTGCTGCCGAGGCGGCGTGCAAGCAGTCGGCGTACGCGCCGCCCGTAGGTCCGCTGGTGTCGTTCATCGCAGTCGGGATCGAGTGGGCGGTGAACACCAGCCGCGCCCCCGGCGACGGCTCGGTTGCCGCGACGTTGCGGGCGACCGCGTCCAGGAAGCCGTCCTCGGCCCAGTAATGCCGCAGCTGGCTGATCAGTGGTGCGCCCTCGCCGACCTGCGTGCGCGCCCGGGACCAGTCCTCGCGGTACTGCCGGCAGCCGCTGTAGGAGGGGAAGGCGCTGGTCACCACCGCGAGGGCATGCCGGACCCCGTCGTGGCGCATCTGAGCGACGGCGTCGGTGAGGAACGGAGTCCAGTTGCGGTTGCCCCAGTAGACGGGCAGCACCGGTCGCCGCGCCGCCAGCTCGGCCTCCAACGCCGCCTTCAGCTCCCGCGCCTGGGCGTTGATCGGGGACACCCCGCCAAAGATGTCGAGGTAGTGCCGCCCGACCTGCTCGAGCCGGTCGGCCGGGACGTTGCGCCCGCGGGTGACGTTCTGCAGGAACGGCAGTACGTCCTCGGGACCCTCGGGACCGCCGAAGCCCACCAGCAGCAAGGCGTCGACGGCAGGGGGCTGCGACGGGCGGTCATCGATTCCTTCGACGTTCATTGCCCGATCCTTCCCGGCACTGCCGCGGACCGCGCAGGAACAGCGGACAAACCCGTCCCAATGCGCACGTCACCTGTTATCTTGACGCTCGTTGAAGCATGCGGA
>JBBSUR010000152.1:0-6057 GCA_038234255.1 Mycobacteriales bacterium
CACTCGGACGCCGCCCCCGCGACGATCGGCGAGCGCGGCCCGGTCGACCCGCCAGTCGCTGCGTCCTTGCAGCCAGGCCCGGCGCAGCAGCCAGCCGGGGCGCAATCGCGACGCCGGCAATTCATGGACGACGACGGAGTCGGGCACCCAGTGGGCGCGGGCTCCGGCGGCGCGCAGGTCACGGACGACCTGGACGTCGTCGCCGACGTACTGCCGGGGACCGCGCGGCCCCAGGGCCAAGTCGAAACCCCCGATGGCACGCAGCAGGTCGGTACGGGTGAGCAGCGAGGCGGTCAGCAGGGACTCCGTGGTGGAAAGGGGGCGGGCGGTCGGGCCGAGGTCGAGCGCGGTCAGATAACCCTCCAGGGCGGGCGCGAGCCAACGCGGGCGGGGCACGTCAGAGTCCAGCACGACCCGTCCGCCGGTGAGGTCGGCCTGCCCGGCGAGCACCGGGACGGCCAGCGCCGCGAGCCATCCGGGGGCCGGGACGACGTCGTCGTCGAGCATCGCGATCAGCGGAGTGCGGGTCTCGGCCAGCGCCCGGTTGCGCGCCGCTGCCGCCCCCGGCGTCGGCTCGTGGACGACCCTGCCGCGGATGCCGGCGGGCAGGTGCAGCGGCGAGTGCGGTGCGCTGTCGTTGTCGACGACCACCACCTCGTACGCCGGCGCGCCGGTCTGCGCAGCCAGGCCGGCCAGAGCGCGGGCGAGACCGGCCGGCCGGCGGAAGGTCGGGACCGCGACGGTGATGTCGGGCTTGCTGACCATCGGCCTACCCTCCGCTCGTGCCTGTCGTGTCGGTCGTGCCTGCTGTATCGGTCGTCATTCCCGTGCTGAACGACGCAGCAGGCCTCGGCGCCTGCCTGGACGCGCTCGCTGCTTCGCTCGGCGCCCCGGCGTACGAGGTCATCGTGGTCGACAACGGTTCGGTCGATGACAGTGTCGCGGTTGCCCGCGCGCATGCGCTCCGGCCGGTCGTGGTTGTCGAACCGCGGCGCGGGTCGTACGCGGCTCGCAACGCCGGGATCGAGGTCTGTGCGGGAAGGCGGATCGCGTTCACCGACGCGGACTGTGTGCCGTCCGCTACCTGGTTGGCGGCCGGATCCGCCTGTGGATCAGCGGTTTTTGGTGGGGCGGTGGTGATGACGCGGTCGGCGGTGCCGACGGTGTGGGAGCGGTACGACCGGGCGCTCTACCTGCGGCAGGAACAGTTGGTAGCGCAGGGGTTCGCGGCGACCGCGAACCTCTGGGTGGACCGGGCGGTGCTGGCGACCGTGGGGGGCTTCGATCCGGGGCTTCGGTCCAGTGGCGACCTGGAGTGGGGGCGCCGGGCGGGCGCCGCGGGGTTCCCGGTGGGCTACGCGGCGGACGTCGTCGTCGGGCACGCACCGCGGACGACCAGGGCTTCGACCTGGCGGCTGCACCGCCGGCTCGGGGCGGGCTGGGCTGCTCTCGCGGCTCGCGGGCAGTGGCCGCCGCCGTGGCGCGACCGGGGGCTGGTGCTGCCGCTGGGGCTGGTGGTCGACGCGGTGGCTGCCGACGGGGAGGCGGCCGACGGGCCGGCGCTGCGCCGGCGGCAGCTTGCGCCGGTGCACGCGGTGGCGGTTGCCGCGCGGGTGACGGGGCGGCTGGCCGGGCCGCGCAGATCCCGGTGACGGCCGTAGAAGCCCTGCGGACGTGATGGCGACGATCGGACCGGTACAGGCCGCACCTAGCGGCCTGTCAGGCCGGGGCCGTCGTAGACGTTGCTCGGCCGGACGCTGACGCAGGTCGTGCCGACGAGCCGGTCGTGCAGTAACCGACTATCGCTTCGTTGCGCGGCGCCGTAGAGGAGGTCGAGAGGCGCAAGCAGGAACCGCAAGGCGCCGTGCACGGCGAGGTGCACCCGGCTCGGCACCTCGCCCTCCCGGGTCACGACGCGGTGAGACGACAATGCGCCCTTGGTCTGGCGCGGCCGCACGTCGAACAGCGCACCGTCCAGGCCGGCGAGCGCTAGCGCTAGCTCCTCATTCCGCAGCGGCAGCAAGAACGCCGCCTCCAGGCGTTCCTTCACCTCGGCCATGCCCGCCACGTCGGCGAGGGTGAGGGTCGGTCGCTCAATGTCCGGGTCGTCGATCCCGCTGTCCTCGGACACGAACATCCGCGGCACGACGTCGGCGACCTGCTCCTCCGCGACCGTCCAATCGAAACCGGGAGTCGGAGGCGCGCCGGCCAGCGCCGCCGCAGCCCGGCCGAGCAGTTCCTGCGCCCCCACATTGGTCGGGTCCACTGCGAGCACGTGCCCGCAATGCTGCAGGGCGCCGGCGGCGCCGCCGGCATCGATGAGCAGGCTCGCCAGGTGCAACCGCAGCGTCACATCGTTGAGTGACTCAAGCAGCGCACGCTCAAGGCTCGCGATGAGAGGGTCGGAGCCGGTCATCCGTCCATGATGAGGCACGGAAAGCAGCGTTGTGTGCGAAGTCCTGATCAGCCGAGACGCCGGCGACCGCGCACTAACGCCGGGCTCCGACTGCTTCCGCTCCTCGCGTGCTGGCTGGCTAGCCGCCCGGGATGCTTGCAACAACGGCGGCGACTTCCGCGGGTGTTAGCGGCTCGCCCTCCACGACAAGGGGCCGTCGTGGACAACGTGTAGCCCTCAGTCGTCGTCGTGGCCGCCGCTCTCCGGGTCGCAGTAGTCGATCTTGTTCACCGGCGAGAACGGACCGGTGACGAGCCGCCGGACGAACGTGCCGGTCTCGGCCATCTCCTCGGCGGAGACGTCCAGCGCGAACTGCTCCATCACCCGCAACCGCTTGCCGGAGATGCGGACGGGGCGCTTCACGACGTAGATCGCCGACCACGGGCAGCAGAAGTAGTTCCCGATCTCCCGGCCCCGCTGGTCCGTGGCGTACGCGATGTCGCCGGCGTCGAACGCCGCCGCGATCTGTGCGGCGAAGCCGACGGTCCTAGCGGGATCTGGGTCGTACTTCCAGAGGTTGTCGATCGCGCGGCGGGCCTGCGGGTCGTTCTGCCACTGCCGCCGGGTGCGGGGGCTGGTCAGGCACCACGGGTCGAAGCCCTGCTGCCCCGGCCCGGCCAGCGGACGGCCCTTCGGCGCCGGAGCACCCCGCCCGCCCGGCCCGACGTACCCATCGAGCAAATCAGGGTCGGCGATGAGCTGCCCGAGGTGGTACTGCAGCTCGAGCGCCCGGTGTAGGTGCTGCTCGATCACTTCGTGCAGCGCGGTGTCCGCCCCGGGGTGCGTCAGCCCGGCGGCGTACGACGACGCCGTGTGCGCGTCGACACCGAGGCGCTGGACCTGCTCGAGGGCTGCAGCGTACTTCTTCGGCGGGGCGCCGGCGCCCAGAAGCGCCCCGAGCATCGCGTCGAGGTGCTGGTGCGCCTGCTGCGTCGCCGCGAGCATCGCGTCCAGGTGCGCCCGCGGGCAAGGCTCGACCTCGACCCACGGCGGAAGGTCCGCGGGCAGCGCCAGCTCCGCGCCGACGTCATAGGTGGTGCCGTGCGCGGCCTGCCGGGCGCGTGAGAGCCACGGCTCGACCTGCTCGAACAGCGCCCACGCCTGCTCGGCCGTCACCGGCGGCAGGTACCCGACGGTGCTCGGCGTCGCGGCGTAGTCAGCGTCGAGGAGCGCGGTGGCGAGCGTCTGTAGCAGGAACGCGTTCCACGTACACAGGAGCTGAGACCTCGTCCCGGCGCCCGCCGCCCAGGGATGCGTCCCGCTGGCCGCCAGGCCGGTGAGGGCGTTCTCCGCATTCAGGTACGTCTCGTACACGGGGCCGCCGGCTCGCCGGAACGCCTCGAGCTGGTCGGCGGGCACCTCCCCGCGCAGCCGCGCGGCCAGACGAGTCCACAAGCGAGGCGCTTCCAGGGGTTCGGTCATGCGCGTTCCTGTCTGCGAGGAGATCGAGGGGACGGTTGCATCGTGCCGCAGCACCGGACCACGGTTCCCGTCCGCGTCTGACCGCCATCGTAGGGAGAACGGGGGCTTTGCCGGCGAAAGGTGCAGGGGCTCGTCCGCCGCCGTCGTGGGTGAGCCTGGCGATCGCGGGCCGCGCTGTCGGCGCTTGCGCCCCAGCCGCGCAGGCCCGGCCGAGACGCTCCGAGTTCTCCAGTGCTGCTCTGCTCGACCTCGGGAGGAACGGAGATGGACCACGTGCGTACGACCGTGTCGCGTCCGCGCGACCCGGGACCGGTGCTGGCGCCGGGAAGGGCAGCTGATCGGGCGGCGGGGTAGTCGCTGCATTCGGCGTTGAGGAGTCGGCCCCGTACCGTCGGTCGGGTGGACGTCGACGGACCAGGTTCGTGGTTGGCCGGCGTCCTGCGGAGCGCCGAGGAGCAGGCGCGCCGACGAGGCGATCAGCGCCTGAGCCCGGACCACCTCGCCTTGGCGCTGGCCCGTCCGGACGGACCGGCCGACGCCGTACTCGTGACTCTCGGGATCGACCCCCTGGCCTGGCGCGACCAGATCACCACCGTGCTGGCCTGGAACGAGGGACGCAGCGCCGAGCGGGAGGGCCGTACGCCAGGCGGCCTAGCTGCGTCCCCGGCTGCAAAGAGATTCACCGGACCGCTGACCCTCAGCCGGGCCTGCGCCCACGTCGTGGCCCTGGCCCAACAGGAGGCGGACGGCCACGGAACCGCGGTCGGACCAGCCGCCCTCCTGGTCGCGCTGCTCCGCGAAGGCGAGAGCATCGGCGCGGCGACCAGCGCATGGTTCGGCATGACGGTGGGCCGGGTGCGGTCCGCGTCCGGGCTGCCTCATCGCCGCCGGATCGTGGCTGGGGGCGCCCCGCCCGGCGGCGCCCCCCGCCGCGCCGGATCCGGCCCGATGGTTCTGTGCGGCGGCGCTGACGACATCGCGCTATTGCGCCAGGTCGTCGCCCTGGCCGGCGGTCGGGCCGGCGGTCGGGCCGGCGGTCCCCGCGCCGTCATGGTCGACCTTGCCTGGGCCAGCCGCCCACCCACTCCCGACGAGCGTCGAGACGCCCTCGATCGCCTGACCGACGCCGGTGCCGACCACGTCGTCGATGCGGGAATCGCCGACCGGGAGGACGCCAACTCGCCCGAGATGTGCCGGCGCCTGGCGTCGGCCGACCTCGTTTGGTTCGCCGGCGGCGACCACGGCGCCCTCTATGACCGGCTGTGGGCCACGCCCGCCCTCGATGCCATCCGGCACGCACACGAACGTGGCGCCGTCGTGGGTGGCTGCTCGGCCGGCGCGATGGTGTGGGGAGCCGGGACGTTGTCCAGCTTCGCCAGCGACGACGAGCCGGAGCCGTTCCCGCTGTTCGGCTGGCTCGAAGACCTCGTCATCTTCGCCCACTACTTCCCTGACCGTGAAGGCGAGTTCCGGGAACGGGTGGCTGCCTTCCCATGCTGTCGCGGTCTCGGCCTGGCCCACGGCGGCGCCGTCGTCGTCGGCCCCGACGGCGAGCCCGCCTCACTACAGGCGGGGTCGGACGGGTCGAGGAACGTCGTGCTGAACGGCCCCGGCCAGCCCCTCGTGATGCTGTGACGGGGCCTGACCTCGACGGAAAGAACGACCTGGTCCGATGACGTCGCCGTCGACCGTACGTGCTGGCTTGTCAACCAGTTCACATGACTTGTGGATATCGAAAGATTAGGCACAGCAACCACTTGGATGTCGACGAGACTAGACTTCGGCGGCCTCACGGGGTAAGATTCGCCCATGAGTTCGAATGGCTGTGAGCAGCTGGTGGCGCAGGTCAGCGCGCTGGCTGCGCTGCGCCCGCAGTCGCTGACGATCGCCGAGCTGCAGGACCGGATCCCGCAGGTGACCGGTCTGGCGGACCGGATGCGCGGGTTGGTTGACGTCGCGGTCGGTGAGCTCGGTAGCCGCGGCGGCGGGCAGGTCCCGGCGGCGTCGGGGGATGGCCGGGCGGTGCCGGCCCCGGCCTGGCTGCGGGAGGCGACCTCCTGCGGTGGAACGGCCGCCGGGGCGCAGGTCCGGCTCTCCGAACGGCTCCGGTCGCTGCCCGCGCTGGCCGATGCGGTGTTGGACGGCAGGGTCGGTCGGGAGCAGGCCGCGGTCCTGACCCG
>JBBSUR010000153.1:0-5975 GCA_038234255.1 Mycobacteriales bacterium
CGGCCACCAAGTCGGGGCGATCAGCCGTGGCGTGATCCTGCCGAAGTACCGCGGCGACCTGGTGCAGTGCGCCGTCGTCGCCGAGCGGATGACCCGGTCCGCCGAATCCGGCGGCGGCGGCATCGAGGCCACCACCTACCCGCGCAACCCGCTCGACGTGCTCGCCCAGCAGATCGTGGCGATGTGCGCCCTGGAGTCCTGGCAGGTCGAGGACCTCGCCGCCGTCGTACGCCGCGCCGCGCCCTTCGCCGCCCTCCCCCAGTCGGCGCTGGACGCCGTCCTGGACATGTTGTCCGGGCGCTACCCGAGCGACGACTTCGCCGAGCTGCGACCGCGGATCACCTGGGACCGGGTCACCGGAGTGCTCGCCGGCCGGCCCGGGGCGCAACGGCTCGCCGTCACCTCCGGCGGCACCATCCCAGACCGCGGCATGTTCGGCGTCTTCCTGGTGGGCGCCACGACATCGCGCGCCTCCGGCGCGACTCCATCCCGGGTCGGCGAGCTCGACGAGGAGATGGTCTACGAGTCACGCGTCGGTGACGTGTTCCTGCTCGGCAGCAGCGCCTGGCGGATCGAGGACATCACCCACGACCGGGTGTTGGTCACGCCGGCGCCCGGCCAGCCGGGACGGATGCCGTACTGGCACGGCGACGCCCCCGGCCGGCCGATCGAGCTGGGTCGGGCGCTCGGGGCGTTCCTGCGCGAACTGTCCGCCGTGTCACCGGAGCAGGCGCAGGCCCGGCTCACCGAGGCGGGCCTGGACGCGTACGCCGCACAGAACCTGCTCGCCTACCTCGCCGAACAGCGGGAGGCCACCGGCACCCTGCCCGACGACCGGACGATCCTGGTCGAGCGCTTCCGCGACGAGCTCGGCGACTGGCGGCTCGCGATCCACTCGCCGTTCGGCGCGCAGGTCAACCAGCCATGGGCGCTCGCGCTGACCGCGCGGCTGCGCGAGAGCTACGGCGTGGACGTGCAGTCGATGCACTCCGACGACGGCATCGTCCTGCGGCTGCCCGAAACCGAACAGCCGCCGGACGGCTCGGTCGCGGTCTTCGCTCCGGACGAGATCGAGCCGGCCGTGCAGGCCGAGGTCGGCGGCAGCGCACTGTTCGCGAGCCGCTTCCGCGAGTGTGCCGCCCGCGCGCTGCTGCTCCCCCGCCGCAATCCGACGCGGCGCACCCCGCTGTGGCAGCAACGGCAGCGGTCCGCCCAGCTGCTGAGCGTCGCTGCGCAGTACGGCAGCTTCCCGATCGTGCTGGAGACGATGCGCGAGGTGCTGCAGGACGTCTTCGACGTGCCGGGTCTGGTCGCTCTGATGCGCGACGTCGAGGCGCGCACGGTGCGCCTGGTCGAGGTCGAGACCGCCCAGCCCTCGCCGTTCGCCCGGTCGCTGCTGTTCGGCTACATCGGCGCGTTCATGTACGAGGGGGATGCCCCGCTCGCCGAGCGCCGCGCCCAGGCGTTGTCGCTCGACTCCACTTTGCTGGCAGAGCTTCTCGGCCAGGCCGAGCTGCGTGAGCTGCTGTCGGAGCAGGCGCTGGCCGAGGTCGAGGCGCAGCTGCAGCGGCTCACCCCGGAACGCCGGGCGAAAGACCTCGAAGGGGTCGCGGACCTGCTGCGGCTGCTCGGTGACCTGAGCACGGAGGAGGTCGTGGCGCGCGGCGGCGAGCCGGCCTGGCTGGTCGAGCTGGAGTCCCAGCGCCGGGCCCTGCGGGTACGCCTGGTCGGGCAGGAGCGGTGGGTCGCCGTCGAGGACGCCGGCCGGTTGCGCGACGCGCTCGGCGCGGCGCTGCCGGTCGGTGTGGCGGAGGCGTTCCTGGAGCCGGTGGCGGACCCGGTCGGCGACCTGGTGTCGCGCTACGCCCGTACGCACGGCCCGTTCCACGCCGCCGAGGTGGCCGCGCGCTACGGCCTCGGGGTGGCGGTCGTCGACGGCGCGCTCGCCCGGCTCTCGGCGACCGGCCGGGTCGTGCACGGTGAGTTCCGGCCCGGCGGGAGCGGGCTGGAGTGGTGCGACGCCGAGGTGCTGCGGTCGCTGCGCCGGCGGTCGCTGGCCACGTTGCGCCGGGAGGTCGAGCCGGTGCCGGCCGAGGCGCTGGCCCGGTTCCTGCCGCAGTGGCAGGGGGTGGTGGGGACGACCTCGCGCGGCATGGATGCGCTGCTCCGTGCGGTCGAGCAGCTGCAGGGCGCGTCCGTACCCGCCTCGGCGCTGGAGACGCTGGTGCTGCCGTCGCGGGTCGCGGGCTACGCACCTTCGATGCTGGACGAACTGACCGCTTCCGGTGAGGTTCTCTGGGCCGGCAACGGCTCGTTGCCAGGCAACGACGGCTGGGTCTGTCTGCAGCTCGCCGACAGCGCCGACCTGCTGCTCGCCCCCGTCGCCGAGCTCTCGTCCACGCCGCTGCACGAGCAGGTGCTGGAGGTGCTCGACGGCGGGCAGGCGTTGTTCTTCCGTCAGCTGGCCGACCGGGTCGGATCGGTGCACGGCGCAGCCCCCGACGAGACGGCGCTGGCCGCGGTTGTGTGGGACCTGGTGTGGGCCGGGCACCTGACCAACGACACGCTCGGTCCGCTGCGCGCGCTGCTCAACACCGGCCGCACCGCCCACGCGCAGAAGCGTTCGCCGGTCCGCTCCCGTAGCCGACCGGGCTACGGCGTCCGGGGCCGCCCGGTGCTGCCGGCCCGCTCCGGATCGCCGACCGTCGCGGGCCGCTGGTCGCGGTTGCCCGACCGCGACACCGACCCCACCCGTCGTACGCATGCCCTCGCCGAGGCGCTGCTGGACCGGCACGGTGTGGTGACCCGCGGGGCGGTGTTTGCCGAGCGGGCACCCGGCGGTTTCGCCGCGGTCTACACGGTGCTCAAGGCGTTCGAGGAGGCGGGGCGGGTGCGCCGCGGCTACTTCGTCGAGGGGCTGGGCGCCGCCCAGTTCGCCGCGCCCGGAGCGGTCGACCGGATGCGCGCGATTGCGGCCGCGAAGCCCGGTGCGGACGAACCGCTGTGGACCACACCGGTGCCGGGCGGCTGGGACCTGACACACCAGCGCAAGCGGCGCGAGGACGCCCGAGCCGTGGTGCTGGCCGCGAGCGACCCCGCCAACCCGTACGGCGCGGCCCTGGCCTGGCCGGAGCGGGACGGCGGTCACCGGCCGGCCCGCAAGGCCGGCGCCCTGGTAGTTCTCGTCGACGGCGCACTGGTGCTCTACGTCGAACGCGGCGGCAAGTCGCTGCTCAGCTTTCGCGACGACGAGGGATGCGTCGGGCCGGCCGCCGACGCGCTGGCACTGGCCGTCCGCGACGGCGCGCTCGGCCGGATGACGGTGACCAAGGCCGACGGCGAGTCGGCGCTCACCTCACCGCTAGGCGTTGCCCTGGAGGCCGCCGGCTTCCGCCCGACGCCGCAGGGGCTGCGCCTGCGGGCCTGACTTGCGGAGAGTTCGACGCTGTCGCTCCGTGAAGATTCTTGGCGCTCCGGCTGCACCCGTGGGTAGGGTCCGCGCTGACGATGAGCTGGCGGTCGAGGGTGTTCCGTGTGGCGGCTCCGGTGTTGGACCTGTTCGGGCGCTAAGGTCAGGTCCGTTGGTGAAACGGGCTTTTGGCCTGCGCGTGTCGCGGTCCGGTGGGCAAGCGTGGTCCGGCGGTGTTGCCAGAGAGCGCAACATCGGCCGGATGTTGCCGTCTGTGGCAACACCACCCGGTCACCGATGCCGACCCCGCGACGACACGCCCGAACGCGACAGTCCAGAACCTCAGCGGCGAAGCGGCGGAAGCCTCCGTAGCCCACAGCCTGACTCCGGGACATGGTCAGCGCCCACGGTGGCCGTCGGCGTACCGCACGTCGATCCCGCTGCGGGACGGGGCGCTGTCGGCGATGGTGCTGGGCCGAAACTCAGGCGTGCGCCTTGTCGGTGAACCGCTGCCGAGCTGCTTGCCGAGACACCCCGAGGGCGACCGCGATCTGGTTCCAGGACCTACCGCGAGTCCGAGCCACCTCAACCGCCTGTCGCAGGCGAGCCTCGTTAGCGCGGACCGCCTCGGAGGCTGCCGCGACCTGCTGCAGGTCGTCGGTGTCACTGACCTCGGCAGTTGACGGGTCCAGCTCATCGGCCAACTGCTCGAACCGGCGGGCGGCCTGCTCGATCTCAACGTCGGTGTGACGAGTCATGATCATTTCTCTCGTCCGAGGAAGCGGCGGAACTTCGGTCATAGCGGCATCGCGTGGATGATGACGGGGTCGTCTCCTTCGAGGGAAAGCACCCCGATCTCCAGGAGTGCTCCGTCAGGCGCTGGTCAGATGAGCATCGTCAAGTCCTCGTCCATGGCGGTCCGGCACTGCGTTGCGCACCGCGTGCAACATGTCCAGGTCGGGAATGGCCCGCTTGCGTGCCGGCTCCCCGATCCGCACATAGACACGATGACTGGTCAGGCAAGGCTGTCAACAGATCTTGTCTGTGCGCGAGGTTCGATCTGCACCGGCTGACCATCCCTCTCGGGACAGCGGCGAGCCGACTTCCCGGGTATTGCCGGCGGGGCGCTCACCGGCTACCGTCAGGGTATGCTGACAACGTGGAGCTTTGGGAGGCGCCGGTCGCAGGCAGCGCTTACCGCCACGGCATCACCGATAAAGACATCCGCCACGCCCTGCGCAACCTCATGGCTGTCGCCGCCGACCCCGGGGACGACGATGTCACCCTGTTCCTCGGTCCCGACCCGGCCGTCAACCTCATCGAGGTCGGGGTGTTGTCCACCGACGACGGTCCGCTGATCATCCACGCGATGCCCGCGCGCACCAGCCGATTCAGACCACCGAAGGAGTGACCGTGGCTCGAACCATCGTTGACAAGGAGCGGGCCGCCGCCGAGATCGCCGCGCGGCTCGCCAACCAGGAGCACCACCTGGCGTGGCGTGGCGCCGAGCCACTACGCCGGATCGCCGAAGCCTTCAGCCGTTCTGCGGCCGCCGACACGGAGGTGGCCGAAGCCGTAAAGGCTGCCCGAGCCGATGGTCACTCCTGGGCGGCGATTGCCGCGATGTTGGGAGTATCGAAGCAGACGGCCCAGGCCCGCTACGGCGCCTGAGTCATCTCGGCACCTGTCCCGCAGGTCGATCCCTTGCGGACAAGATCACGGCTGCCCGTCATCGGTTCGGCGAGTGTCCTATGGCCTTTCGCTCAGCGGGATACGGGCGGCTTCCCGTTCGATGGTCGCCTCGCGGGCCGCCAGTCCGAAGCCGTCCGGCTGCCGCGGACGGATGGTATGCCGCCGCGGGTCGCGGCATGCAGGCGCAACACCCCTTGATGCTGCCAGCGCCGCCCGCTACGGAGAGTTCATGCGGACCGTCGGCGTGGGCTCGTCCGCGGGGGCCCGGGGCACCGGCGTGGCAGTCATCGACTGGGCACCGGGGCAGCCGGCTGAATGAGGTAAGGGTAGGCGCAGACGACGCACTGGTCCTGGCAGCACTTGACAACGCAGATCGAGCGGCCATCGACTGCCCGCTCCGGTGGCCAGAACCACTCGTCGACTTCCTGATGGAGCCCGTCGCAAACGACGGGAGGAACCTCGTGTCGGCCGTCGAGAAGGGCACGTTCGGGATCGAGCCGCAATGGAGCCCGTCGCGAACGACGGGAGGAACGTGCGGGAACGGATTCCGGCGACCAGGGGCGGGAGGATGCCGCAATGGAGCCCGTCGCGAACGACGGGAGGAACGCCGCCGCGTCCATGCCGTAGCGGATCGCGCCACCGATGCCGCAATGGAGCCCGTCGCGAACGACGGGAGGAACCACGTCGACGACCGGGCCGACAGCATCCCGGACCGGTGCTGCCGCAATGGAGCCCGTCGCGAACGACGGGAGGACCCGGGTCGCCGTCGTCGCCGACGTGTTCGGCGGCTAGGACGCCGCAATGGAGCCCGTCGCGAACGACGGGAGGAACGCCGCCGCGTCCATGCCGTAGCGGATCGCGCCACCGATGCCGC
>JBBSUR010000154.1:0-5893 GCA_038234255.1 Mycobacteriales bacterium
CAGGACGAGGGCCGGCCAGGCCCCGAGGACCACCCCGGGACCGGCCACCCGCACCACGGGAGCGAAGCCGGTGCGGCCCTGCACCGGCGCGGTCGCCGTCCGGGGCTGCGGCCGGACCGGCGCCGCGCGCACCTCGTAGGAGCCGGGCGCGATGCCGGTGGCCCGAGCGGTCACCGCGGCCCGACCGGAACCGGGCCGGACCGCCCTTACGGTCGTCTCGGACCGGAAGGTGGTCGGCAGGGAGCTCGGCGGCCCGTCGAGTCGCTGGCCCTCGAAGCGGACGGTCAGGTCGTGTGGCTCTCCGCGGTCCGGGGCGTCGTACCACCAGCTGACCCCGAGCGCCTGCGGTTCGACCTCACGGACCGCGCTGCAGGACAGCGACGTCACGGCCAACCGACCGGACCCACCGGAAGCGCTGGTGGCGACCTGCGCCGCCGCCGCCGGGGCCGGCGGCTCGGCGACCGCTGCCGCCGCGGACGGGGCGGACACTGCGGTCGAAGGCAATTCGCGGGCCGCGGCCAAGGCTGCTTGCAGCCCGGTACGGGTATTCGCCTCGCGCCGGGACGACGAGGGCGAACGCCCGGAGCGGGACTTCTTGCGCTTGGGACTCACGGCAGACTTACCTCGACAGGAGGGGGCACGGGTCCGGGCAGCATGCCCCTCTGGACGGTCGAGGGGGACCGACAGTTCCGTCCTACTGCGACCGGCTCTCCTTCCGGGGTCACCGCCCCACCGCGGGCTGAGCCGCGGCCTGCCTCGCGGCCGGCTGAGAAGGACGCTCTTGGCGAGGTCAACGACCGACCCGCCACGGCGGTTCCCTGAGTATCGTGCCTCATCCGCAGTAACGTGCCGCGAGGTTGTGCACCAGACCCCGGCGACCCTGACACGACGCAGGCTGCGGCCGAGACCACGTCGCGGAGTACGCCCGACCCGGTCAGCGTCTCCGCGACCCATAGTACTCCTGGGGAGTACCATGCGAGTATGAGTGCGCACGCCTGGTCCGAGCACGTCGTCCACATCGAACTTGTCAGCGACGATCCCGACATCACGTCCGAGACGCTGCGGTTCCTGGAGCAGCGGTTCGCCGACCGTGAGCCCGAGGCGCACACCGAGCCCGGCGGGGTGCGGCTGCACAGCGAGCCGGACCGGCCGGTGACGGCCGCGGACGTGGCCCGTGCGCTCGTGGAGGCGGGCGTGCGGGCCCATGCCGTTCACGAGCGGCAGGAATGGAGCGTCGCAGACATCGGCCCGGCTCTGTCACTGCCAACCGCCTCCAGTCCGCACGAGGGTGCACGGTGAGCGAGTTGCTGTACGACCTGGTCGGACTCGCGTTCTGGGCAGCGATCGCCGGCGGAATTCTGTGGTGGATCTGGAGCATTCGCAGGAGCAGCCGTCCGCGCGTACGGACACCGCGAGAGGAGGCCGAGTTGGCCGGCCTGCGGGCAGCGATGGAGCGTAGCCGGAGCGAGCCGGCGCAGCACCCCGGCCGTGAGTGAGGCCCGGTGCCTGCGGGCCGCGTCGAGCAGATCCTGCGCGCGCCAGAGCAGCGTCCGAGGGGGGTAGAGGAACGGGCAGCCGCTGCCCCGGCTCGCGAGGTGCTCCCGCCCCTCGGTCAGACCGGCCGCCTGCAGGAGGCCGTCCTGGAACGAGCGGCAGGTGTCGTGCTCGGCCCGGCGGGTAAACGCCCACTGCCACTGGCCCGCGTAGCCCTGGGCGTAGCGGCGGAGCCGGGACGCGACCTCGTCGTCCGGGACCGGGTCGACCAGGACCGGGTGGAACGCGTGCGCCACCGGCTGACCGTGCTGGGCGTCGCGGGACCAGGTCCCGGTCCGGCCGATGAGCCCGACGCCGTTCAGGACGCCGTCGGTGCCGCGGGCCAGCTGCCGCACGCCGACGGGGACCGCGCGCGGCCACCATCCCCAGCTCTGTTCGCCGGCCTCGACCCACCAGTGGCCGTAGAGATCGCGCAGGGTGGGGTTGTCGCGTTTCACGGTGACCCAGAGCAGGGTCCGCGGCGCCCCCCAGACTGTCTCGACCGCCAGGACAGGTGCCGGGTCAGCGGGCGGCGGTCCGGCAGGACGCCGTCGGAGCTCGGCCCCGGTACGGCGCAGGTTCGCCGCACGCAGGCGAGACCGGGCGCGCAGCCGGCGCGCGCGTCGACGCAGCCTCTTGAGCGCAGCGGGACGACGCTCGGCGGCGGTCGGGCCGGTCACGGCTTGCGGTTGCCCTTGCCCATCATTCCCTTCTTGCCGCCGCCCTTGCCGGACGAGCTCTTCTTCTGCGCTTCATGGGCCTGCCGTCGGGCGTCCCGCAGCTCCTTGCTCGTCGGGCCCGGGGTCGGCTCGGGCTGCTGGTCGTTCATGCGGGATCTCTTCTGCTGACGGGGCGGTTCCGGCGGTCCGGTCCGGCGCCGACCGTACGACGGGCCTGCTCGGCTGCGATGCGATGGACGGCCTCTTGGGCGTCCCGGTCGACGCCATCGATGATCCCGCTGTTGAGGCGGGTCTGCCACGCCAGCCCGACCCAGTGCAGCCTCGGCATCGGGGAACGCCCGGCGTGATGGACGGGCCGACCCTGCTCGTCGAGAGCGCCGGGGACACGGAGCCAGGCGTGGTCAGGCCGGAAGCCGGTGCACCACAGGACGGCGTCCGTCCGGATCTCGGTTCCGTCGGAAAGCAGGACGGTCCGGCCCTGGGCACCGCAGACGCGCTCGCTGACCATCCGCACGGCGCCGGCGGCGACGAGCGACTGCAGGTCCCGGCCGATGATGCCGTCGCCCCGGGACCGCACCATGCGGGAGACCCGGCTACCGCTCGGCCCGTTCAAGATCCCGGTCAGCCAGAGCCACCAGTAGAGGCTGACGCCAAGGACCCGCGCGGGCAGGAACCACATCCCGCCGGGCGCGGCGACGGTGACCCGGCGGCTGGCGGCGAGCTCGACCGCGAGCTGGGCGGCGCTGTTGCCCGCGCCGACGACCAGGACGTCCATGCCGGGCAGGTCGCCGGGGCGGCGGTAGGCCGACGAGTGCAGCTGCGCCACGAACGGGTCGAGGCCGTTGGCGGCGTCCGGGACGAACGGGGTGCTGTACGGGCCGCTCGCGACCACGACGTGCCGTGCCCGGATGGACCCGGTCGTCGTCTTGGCGACGAAGCCTCTCTCGCCGTCCGGCTCGAGCGCCAGGACGCGGGTGTGCAGTCGTACGGGCAGGCCGTGGCTGTCGGCGTAGCCGGCCAGGTAGTCGGCGGCCTGGTCCTTGCTCGCGTACTCGCCGGGCCCGCGCGGCATCGGCGTGCCCGGCAGCGAGCTGAGCCTTCGGGGCGTGAACAGCACCAGGCTGTCCCACCGCCGGCGCCAGCTGTCGCCGACCCGCTCGTCCCCGTCGACCACCAGGAACGACAGGTCGGTCCGGCGGGCGAGCCAATACCCGGTCCCCAGCCCTGCCTGACCCGCCCCCACGACCAGGACGTCCACATCGGTGTCGCCGGCGGGGCGGTCGGCAGCGGTGCTCACCCCGCTCCTGTCAGCGCGGGCGGGCGAGTGTCAACGGGGGTCGAGGCGGCCAGGACGGGCGGCGTGAACCGGTTGAGGCGGGCGCTGTTCAGCACGACGCTGATGCTGGAGATCGCCATCGCGGACGCGGCGATCAGCGGCGACAGCAGCGCCCCGGTGAACGGGTAGAGCAGGCCGGCGGCGACCGGGATCGCGGCGAGGTTGTAGCCGAAGGCCAGGACGAGGTTCTGCCTGATGTTGCGCATCGTCGCCTTGGACAGCGCGACGCCGGTGACCAGTCCCCGGAGCTCGCCGGACATGAGCGTGATGTCCGCCGCCTCGATCGCGACGTCCGTGCCGGTGCCGATGGCGACGCCGACGTCGGCCTGGGCCAGGGCCGGGCTGTCGTTGATGCCGTCGCCGACCATCGCGACGAGCTTGCCCTCGTCCTGGAGCCGGCGGACTTCCGCGGCCTTCTGGTCCGGCAGGACGTCGGCGAGGACCCGGTCGATGCCGACCTGCCGGGCGACGGCGTTCGCGGTCCGCTCGTTGTCGCCGGTCATCATCGCGACCTCGAGGCCAAGCCGTTTGAGCGCGGCCACGGCGGCGGCACTGTCCGGCTTGACGGTGTCGGCCACCGCGACCAGGCCGGCGGCCCGGCCGTCGACCGCGACGTACATCGGGGTCCTGCCCTGGTCGGCCAAGGTGTCGGCCCGCTGCTCGAGCTCGCCGGTGGCGATATCGGCCTCGCGCAGCAGTCGGGCGTTGCCGATGAGCAGCTCGCGGCCGTCGACGGTGGCGCGGACGCCTCTGCCGGTGATCGAGTCGAACGCCGTGACGTGGGACAGGGCCAGGCCGCGGTCGCGGGCGCCGGTGACGATCGCGCCGGCGAGCGGGTGCTCACTGTCGGCCTCGGCGGACGCGACCAGACGGAGGAGCTCGGTCTCGTCCTGGCCGCCGACGGGGACCACGTCGGTGAGTTCAGGCTTGCCGCGGGTGATCGTGCCGGTCTTGTCGAGCACGACCGTGTCCAGCTTGTGGGCGGTCTCCAGCGACGCGGCGGCCTTGACCAGCACCCCGTACTGCGCGCCCTTCCCGGACGCGACCATGATCGACAGCGGCGTCGCGAGACCGAGGGCGCACGGGCAGGCGATGATCAGGACGCTGACCGCGGCGACGACCGCGAAGGTGAGCGCCGGTCCGAGCACGAACCACAGCACGAACGTCGTGATGGCCAGGAAGATCACGGCGGGGACGAAGTAGGACGCGACGAGGTCCGCGAGCCGCTGGATCGGGGCCTTGCTGCTGGAGGCCTCCTGGACGAGCTTGATGATCTGCGCGAGCGCGGTCTCGGAACCGACCCGGGTCGCGCGCATCGTGAACGCACCGGTGGTGTTGACGGTCGCGCCGATCACCGGGTCGCCGGCGGTCTTGGTGACGGGCAGGCTCTCGCCGGTCACCATCGACTCGTCGATCGTGGAGGTGCCGTCGGTGACCTCGCCGTCGACGGGGACCTTCTCGCCGGGCCGGACCCGGAGCAGGTCGCCGACCTGCACCTGCTCGGCCGGGATCTCGGTCTCGGCGCCGTCGCGGAGAACCCGGGCGGTCGCGGGGGCGAGGGAGACGAGGGCGCGGATCGCGTCGCCCGTTCCGGCGCGGGCGCGGGCCTCGATGAGCCGGCCGAGCAGGATGACGGTCAGGATGAAGCTGACGACCTCGTAGTAGACCTCGCGGACGTCCTCGGGCAGGACCTGCGGGACGAACGTCGCGACGAGGCTGTAGGTGAACGCCGCGATCGTGCCCAGGGTGATGAGGCTGTTCATCTCCGCGCTGCGGTTCGCCAGGGCCCGCCAGCCGATGCTGTGGATGGGCCAGCCGACGTACAGCATGACCGGCAGCGTGAGCAGCAGCTGGACGTAGCGGTTCTCGAGGACGTCCGGGACGTACTGCTCGCCGATGAAGTGCGTGACCATCGCGGCGTAGAGCACGGGCAGGGTCAGGACCGCACCGAGTGCGACGCGGCGCCTGAGGTCGCTGACCTCCTGCTTGCGGGCGTCGGCCTCGGGATCCTCGGTGCCGCTGCTGCCGGGCTCGGGGCGCAGCTTCGCCGGGAACCCGGTCGCCTCGGCGACGGCCTTCGTGAGGCCGTCGGTGTCGAGCAGGTCGGCGTCGTAGGTCAGGACGGCGCGCTCAGCCCCGCCGTTGATGGTGGCGCTGCGGGCGGTCTGCCTGTTCTCCTGGGTGATCCCGCGGGCGGCCTCGGCGACCCGGCCGCCGCCCTGCTCGGGCGAGGCGAGCGCGGTCTGCGCCTGCTGCGCAGGGCTGTCTCCGCCAGGGGCCTCGGCGATCAGGGTCCCGTGGAGCATGTTCATGCCGCAGGCCCAGGAGTACTCGCCCGGCTCGG
>JBBSUR010000155.1:0-5884 GCA_038234255.1 Mycobacteriales bacterium
GCGCGCGGCAGCCCGGCCAACTCCTTGACGTGGGTGCCGGCGGCGGAGCGCGGCCCCCGGCCCGGGACGGGCGCCGTCCCGCGGGACTGCCGACCGCCGCCGCCGCTCACCAGCTCCGGATCGGTGCGGACGATGTCGTCCAGGATGTCGGCGATCCGCTTGCGCAGCGGCTGCGGGTCGAGCCCGCGCTCGGTGTTGTAGGCGACCTGCTTGGCCCGTCGGCGACTCGTCTCGTCGATCGCCTTGGCCATCGACGGGGTGACCGTGTCGGCGTACATGTGCACCTGGCCAGAGACGTTTCGCGCCGCGCGACCGATGGTCTGGATCAGGCTGGTCCCCGAGCGCAGGAAGCCCTCCTTGTCGGCGTCCAGGATCGCCACCAGCGACACCTCCGGCAGGTCCAGCCCCTCCCGCAGCAGGTTGATCCCGACCAGCACGTCGTAGTGGCCCTGCCGCAACTCCTTGAGCAACTCGATCCGACGGATCGTGTCGACCTCGGAGTGCAGATAACGCACCCGGATGCCGAGTTCGAGCAGGTAGTCGGTGAGGTCCTCGCTCATCTTCTTCGTCAGGGTGGTGACCAGCACCCGTTCGTCCTTCTCCGCCCGGACCCGGATCTCGTGGACCAGGTCGTCGATCTGGCCCTTCGTCGGCTTGACGACGATCTCCGGGTCTACCAGCCCGGTCGGGCGGATCACCTGCTCGACGACGTCGCTGCGAACCCGGGACAGCTCATAGGCGCCCGGTGTCGCCGACAGGTAGACGGTCTGGCCGGTGCGTTCCAGGAACTCCTCCCACTTCAGCGGCCGGTTGTCCATCGCGCTGGGCAGGCGGAACCCGTGATCGACCAGCGTCGACTTGCGCGAGCGGTCCCCCTCATACATCGCGCCGATCTGCGGGACCGTCACGTGGGACTCGTCCAGCACCAACAGGAAGTCCTCCGGGAAGTAGTCCAGCAAGGTGTGCGGCGCGGTCCCGCCGGAGCGGCCGTCGATGTGCCGGCTGTAGTTCTCGATCCCGTTGCAGAACCCGACCTGACGCATCATCTCCAGGTCGTACGTGGTGCGCATCCGCAGCCGCTGAGCCTCCAACAACTTGCCCTGGGCCTCCATCTCAGCCAGCCGCCCGGCCAGCTCGGCCTCGATGCTCGCGGTGGCCCGCTCCATCCGCTCCGGGCCGGCCACGTAGTGCGTAGCGGGGAAGACGAACACCTCCTCGTGCTCCTCCACCACCTCACCGGTCAGCGGATGCAGGCTCATGACCCGCTCGATCTCGTCGCCGAACATCTCGATCCGCACCGCGAGCTCCTCGTAGACCGGGAAGATCTCGACCGTGTCGCCGCGGACCCGGAAGGTGCCGCGGCTGAACGCCAGGTCGTTGCGGGTGTACTGCACGTCGACGAAGCGCCGCAGCAGGTGGTCGCGCTCGATGCTGTCGCCCACCCGGAGCCGCACCATGCGGTCGACGTACTCCTGCGGCGTGCCGAGGCCATAGATGCAGGACACGCTCGCCACCACGATCACGTCACGCCGGGTCAGCAGGCTCATCGTGGCGCTGTGCCGCAGCCGCTCGACCTCCTCGTTGACGCTGGAGTCCTTCTCGATGTAGGTGTCGGTCTGCGGAACGTACGCCTCGGGCTGGTAGTAGTCGTAGTAGGAGACGAAATACTCCACCGCGTTGTGCGGCAGCAGCTCGCGGAACTCATTCGCCAACTGGGCAGCCAGCGTCTTGTTCGGCGCCATCACCAGAGTCGGCCGCTGCACCCGCTCGACCAACCACGCGGTGGTCGCGCTCTTGCCGGTGCCGGTCGCGCCGAGCAGCACGACGTCGGGCTTGCCGGCAGTCAGCCGCCGCTCCAGCTCGTCGATCGCTGCGGGCTGGTCGCCGGCCGGCGCGAAGTCGCTGACCACCTCGAAGCGCCGGGTCGAGCGGCGCAGGTCGGTCGCCAGCCGCGGGACGGAGGGGGTCGCGGCATGGGGTGCAGGCTCGGTTCTGGTCACTGCGCCACGGTACGTCGGGGGCGTGACAGTTCCCGTGGCGTCCTCAGAAGTCGTCGCCGGTCCCGTTCACCGACCCAGGATGCGCAGCAACTGGTCGACCAGCGACGGCTCCGGCTCGGCGACCGGCCCGGAGGCCGGGGCCGGTGGCGCGAAGGCCGCCCCGGAGCGTCCCAGCACATCCCACTGCTGCGGCCCCATGGTCTGCCAGGACCACAGGCTGATGCTCTGCGCCCCACCCGCCCGCGCCGCGTCCACGAAGGCCTGCACGCTGCCCGCCGGGTCCGGGTCCGCAGCCAGAGAGGCGGAGTCGATGCGGCCGTCGTAGCCCTGGCCGACCGGCATGATCGGCTTGCCGAACTGATGCAGCCAGTTCATCGACGTGTCGGTCACCACCTTGGGTGAGCGGTTGTACCAGTAGGCCATGGGGACGAACGCGTCGGCGTGCGGGGCGGTCTCGGCATAGGGGTACTTGCCGATCCGCTTCTCGCTGGGCCACGGCACCGTCGCGAGGATCGGGATCTCGGCCGGAAGGGCGGCCCGCAGCGCGGTGTAGTACCGGTGCACCGCCTCTCCGGAGATGCGGGTGCCCTCCGAGGCCGTCTCGATATCGGGGGCGACGGCGGTCACTCGAGCGGCCCCGGGCCGGCTCCAGGTGGCCGCGAGCGCCATCCGGCGGGCATCGCCCTCGGGATCGGCGAGCTTGGGGAAGTCCCAGGCGATGACGCTCAGCCCGGTGCCGACGACGGCCGGCATCAGTTGCGAGAGCACCTCCTCGCCGATCCATCCCTTGCCGGTGCTGCCGGTCTGGACGTAGAGGTGCGACAGTCCCCGCCGCTGGGCCTGGGTCACCACCTCGCGTGCGTCGCCGTTCTCGGACTTGCGCCACTCGTGCAGCCAGACGCCGGTGCCGGTCGGCAACCACCGCGCGATCGGCGGAGCCGGTGCTGCCGCTGCGACGGGTGCGGCGGGTGCGGCGGGTACGGCGGGTACGGCGGGTACGGCGGGTGCGGCGGCGGCGGCGGCGGCGGGCGCCGCCATCATCGGAAGGCGGTCGGCCCGGTTGAGCACCGGCGTCTGTGCCACCTCCGCAGGAGCGACCTGCAGCGGGTCGTACGCCGTGACCACCGCGCTGCCGGCCGGCAGCACCGGTGGGGCGGCCGAAGACTGGATCGCTCCCAGCCCGATGAGCAGCACTGCCGTGAGCGTCACAGCGATCTCCCTGGTCGCCAGGGCCGCCTCCGCACGAAGCCGCACATTACGAACCGGGGTCGGGGGCATGACAAACTCTAACCGCTACCCACCGACGCGATGGGCCAAACAGGGTGTGGCGTGAAGGTCAGGGTTGTGTATCCCAAATGAGGTGTTGACTCTCATATCGGACACCAGGACTGTTGTCACTCACGGTAAGAACCCGGCTACTCGGGATCGGAGGCCGGGCCGGAGGTGAGTTGCTCCCAGAGCCGGTCCACCTGCGGCGCGAGATCCTCCACCGGGCCGTCGTTGCGCACGACGTAGGTGGCCACCGCCAGCTTGCCCGCCAACGGAGCCTGCGCCTCGATCCGCGCGCGGGCGTCCACCTCGGTCATCCCCCGCAGCCGCACCAGGCGGTCCAGCTGCGTGGCCCGTGTCGCGGTCACGACGACGACGACGTCGTAGAACGCCACTAGTGCGTTCTCCACCAGCAGCGGGACGTCGTGGACCAGCACCCGGGTCCCTGCCTGCCGAGCCTGCTCGGCCAGCTCAGCGGCGCGCGCCGCGACCAACGGGTGGACCACCGCGTTGAGCCGGCGCAGGGTGTCGGAGTCGGCGAAGACGAGGCGTCCGAGTGCTGGTCGATCCAGCGAGCCGTCCGCGAGCAGGATCTGCGTGCCGAACTCGGCCACTACCTGAGCCAGCCCGGGAGTGCCGACCGCGACCACGTCGCGCGCCAGCAGGTCCGCGTCGATGACCACGGCCCCGTGCGCTGCCAGCAAGGCGCTGACCGCCGACTTGCCGGAGCCAATCCCGCCCGTGAGGCCGACGCTCAGCACGCGACACCCTATCGAGGGCGCTCCTCCGGCCTTGGCGGGACCCGGGTTCCGGCCCGGTTGCGACATCCACCCTCCACCTGGTGCCAGGTCAGCGCCGACGCCGCTCGTCAGGCTGCGATGTCCTCGAGCTGAGCGGCGAGGTGGAGGCTCGGCGTCGCACCCAGCGCCGCCCTGATGGCGGAGATTGCCTGCTCGGGGTGATGGACGACCTCCGCCCAGGACAGACGCAGCACCCGCCAGCCGAGCGTCGCCAGCACGTTGTCCCGACCCTGGTCGCGCGCCGCGTCCTGGTGCCAGCGCGCGCCGTCGACCTCGACGACCAGACCCGCGGCGGCGAAGCAGAAGTCGACCCGGAGCAGCCGTGGGTGCACCGCCAGCACTGCCTGGGTGGTGAAGTCGGTGAGCCCGGCGAGGTGCAGGCGCACGCGCAGCACGCTCTCCAGGACCGAGCCACTCAGTGGGTCGCACAGATCCAGCACCCGACGTGCCTGAGCTGCCTGCTTCACCCCGGGCAGGCTGGCGAAGGCCCGAACCAGCTCCTCCACCGTCACGGCCTTCGCCCGCAGGGCGCTGTCGCAGATCACCACCGCCTGAAGGAGCGGCAGCCACAGCGCGCAGTCCAGCACCGTCTGCACGGGTGTCGTCATCCTCAACGGCCCACATTCCGGCAGCACCGCCACCGGCTCGCACGGCGCACCTCGGCGTTGATGACAGCGCACCCCTGACGCGTGCACGGAGCCGCGGCCGTGCGGCACCGAGACCTCGACCGTGCGGGACGGCTCGACCAGCAAGCCCCAGCCGTAGAGCGCTGCGGCGGTTCGGCCACACCCAACAGCCAGGACACCGAGGCTCAGCAGCACCGCCCGGACATGGAGCACGTAGATCGGTGACACCCCTTGCTCCGTCACGACGAAACGTGGAAGGGGCGGCAGCGCCGCCAACGCGTAGACGCGCGAACGCACCCGGACGATGTCCTCCAGGTGGACTGCACGGGCCAGCGCCCATCGGGGCACACCCGCAGCCGCGAGGCGGGCGGCGCTCGCCAACCCCTGAGTGAGCCGACCCGTGTCCTCGAGCAGTGCCACGACATCCATCCCCGCAGCCTGACCCGGGAGGGCCAGTGCCGGCACCGCTCGCCTGATGATGTGGATAACTTCGGCTCTCCGGCTGCTCCCGTGGGTGGGATCCGCGCTGTTGATGAGCTGGCGGTCGAGGGTGTTCCGTGTGGCGGTTCCGGTGTTGGACCTGTTCGGGCGCTCAGGTCAGGTCCGGCGGTGAAACGGCTCATGGCCCGCGCGTGTCGCGGTCCGGTGGGCAAGCGTGGTCCGGCGGTGTTGCCAGAGAGCGCAACATCGGCCGGATGTTGCCTTCTGTGGCAACACCACCCGGTCACCGATGTCGACCCCGCGCCGACACGCCCGAACGCGACAGTCCAGAACCTCAGCGGCGGAAGCCCGCTCGTCGTTTGTCGTTCAGCCGGTTGCAGCGGACTGACAGCGGACCCACAGAAACGACTGGAGAGCCATAACTTCCCGGGGGGCGGGGCGGTGGCTACAGCAGCCCTCCACCTCGGCCGCGACCACGGGGCGCCACGCTGCGCACCATCCGGGCCGGGTCAGGTGGAGGGTTCCCGTCGCAGGCGGTCGCGGGGCAGGGCGGGTCGCGGCAGGGCGGGATGGAGCGCACGCAGGGAAAGGCGGGCGGGCGTGGCAGGGCGTGCTACGGCAGCCCTCCACCTCGGCCGTGACCGCGAGGCGCCACGCTGCGCGCCATCCGGGCGCGCGTCAGGTGGAGGGTTCCTGTCGCAGAAAGCCGCGGCAGGCGGGGGTGCGGACAGCATGGAGCGCGCGGGCA
>JBBSUR010000156.1:0-5760 GCA_038234255.1 Mycobacteriales bacterium
ACTCGACAGGCCAGCCAGCACCCGCTGGACTGTCGCCCGGGCCCGGCGGTCGGACTCCGTCGCCTGCCGCCACGCCGTCGCGTAGCGGGTGGCGAAGTCGGCCGGACCGTCGAGGCCGAGCAGGTCGATGCTCGCCACGACGGCGTGCTCGCCCTGCAGTCCTGCCGCCACCGCCCGCAACAGGCTGGTCTTGCCGTAGCGACGCGGCGCGGCGATGCTCATCGCCCGTCCGGCCCGGGCGTAGTCAGCGACCCGGGTGGTTTCCCGATCACGTCCGATCAGGTCCGCGGGTTCGACCGGCCCCTCGAAGCGGAACGGGCTGACGTCCGACGGGGCACGCGCTGTCCGGGCCACGGTGCCTCCATGTACGGAGTTGACATACAATCTTTGTACGTCGTCAACGTACATCACCGTCGAATCGCTCGGCCCACTCCCCTGCCGACAGCGAGCTGGGCGCACGACCGGCCGCGAGCAGCTCCGCCTCCACCGCCGCGAGCCGGTCCCGGAACATGCGCGCCGTCGTGCGCAGCGCCACCTCCGGATCGATCTCCGCCTCGCGGCATCGGACGACCAGCTCCCACAGCTGGCCGCCGAGCCCGTCGTAGGACGGCAGAGAAGCGCCCAGCCGGGTCGCCCGACGCTGCAGCTTGGCGGCCAGCGACAGCGCCGGCTGGGACAGCGCGATCCCGTCGGTGACGGAGGTCCGTCCCTTCTCCGTCGCCTTGATCGCCTCCCAACTCGCCGGCAGGTCCTGTGCCTCGGCGTCGGCGAAGACGTGCGGATGGCGTCGCACGAGCTTGTCGACCAGGTCGGCGGCGATGTCGTCGATGGACCAGGGCGGGTCGGCCTCCTGCGCCAGCCGGGCGTGGAACGCGACCTGGAGCAGCACGTCGCCGAGCTCCTCGCGCAGGTCCACGGCGCTGGCGTCCTCCAGCGCCTGGTAGGCCTCGTACGCCTCTTCGATCAGGTACGGCATGAGCGAGGTGTGCGTCTGCTCGGCGTCCCAGGGACAGCCCCCCGGGGAGCGCAGCCGGTCCATCACCGCGACGACGTCGAGCAGCCGCGCGCCGGGCGGGTCGTAGGAGCCGTGGACCAGCTCGACCGGCGCCCCGCCGGACACGGCGACCAGGCCGAGCTCGCGGACGAGGGCGGCGTCGGGGGCGAGCCAGACGACGGTCTCCCCGTCGCGGGCCCGGGTCTGCAGCGCGGCGGGGTCGGGCGCCGCGAGGACCGTCACCGCGATGCCGGCGTCGCGCAGGAAGGGCAGTTGGGCGCACTCGGCGTCCCCGGTCCAGACCGGCCCGGAGCGCAGGGCTTCCCACGCCGGCCAGGACAGCAGTCCGGGCGGGACCCGCGGCGAGCAGGCGACCAGGATGACCCGCCCGGTCACCGGCCGGTCACTGACCGGTCGCCGACGGTGCGGGGCTGAGCACCCCGTTGGGGCTCGTCACCGGTTCGATGGCGTTGGCGTCGTAGTCCCAGCGACCGAAGCGCGGGTTGATGCGTACGCCGATCCGCTGGGCCGTCGCGCTGAGCAGCTCCTGCGTCTCCTGCTGTCCCCGTTCCTGCAGCACCGCACTGCGCAGCTCGGGGGTGGCCTCGGCCAGGGTGGTGGTCTGCCGTTCGCCGACGGCGATGACGTGCCAGCCGAACTGGGTCTGGGCGATGCCGAAACTGCCGGGCGGCGTGCTGAACAGCACCTCGTCGAAGGCGGGTACGAACTGCCCGCGGCCAGCCAGGCCCAGGTCGCCCCCGGAGTCCTTGTTGCTGGTGTCGATGGAGAACTCCGCGGCCAGCGCGGCGAACCGGCTCGGGTCCGCCCTTACCTGCTCGAGCAGCATCCTGGCCGTCGCCTCATCGGGGACCAGGATGTGGGCGGAGCGGACCTGGTCGTACTGCGCCAGATTCTTTGCGTAGGCGGCTTCCAGCTCGGCCTGCGGCACCACGATGTTCGCGGTGAGGGCGTCGGCGAGCTCGGTGTCGAGCACGATGTCGCGGACGAAGTCGGTCAGGTCCGCCGGGGCGATGCCGCTCTGCGCCGCCTGCTCCTCCAACGCCGGCCGGCCGCCGACCTGCTCGACGAACTGCTCGATCTGTGCGTCCACCTGCTCCGGGGACACCGTCACGCCCTTGGCCGCGGCGGCCGCCTCGAGCACCTCGCGGGTCACCAGCCGGGACAGGATCTGACGCTGGTAGCCGGCCCGGTCGGCGCCGAACTGCTGCGCCGCCTGAGGGTCGGCCAGTCCCCGGTCCACCACCTCGCGCAGCGTGTCGGAGCTGATCCGCTCCTCGCCGACGAGAGCGGCGGCGCCGGGCCGGAGCTGCGCGTCGCCGCAGCCGGCGAGCAGGAGCGCAGCCAGGGCGGTCAGGGCCAACCGGCGGACAGTGCGGGTCACGAGCACGCGGTCCCTTCAGAGAATCCGTTTCCTACAGGTTGCCAGACAGCAGGTTGCCAGAGCGCCGGTGACGTCACGGTATGGCCGCCGCGGACGCCGCCGTCACGCTGTCGCCGACGACAGCCTCGAGCAGCCGGCGGCACCAGTTGAGCAACTCGCCGTCGCGCAGCGCAGTTCCCCCGATGCGGGCGGTGGTCGGCCGCGGCACCAGCACCAGATCGGTCTGCGGCTTGACCAGCGAGCGCGGGTAGAGCCGCTGCAGCCGCATCGTCTGGGACTCCCGCAGGGGCAGTGGCGAGAAGCGGATCGCGGTGCCCTGCACGCCGACGTCGGCCAGTCCGAAGCTCCGGGCGAAGACCCGGAACGACGCCACCGCGAGCAGCCGCTCGACCGGGTCGGGCAGCGGTCCGTAGCGGTCGGTGAGTTCCTCGCGCACCGCCGCAATCGCCACCTCGTCATAGGCAGCCGCCAGTCGCCGGTAGGCCTCCAGCCGCAGCCGCTCCCCGGGGATGTAGTCGTGCGGCAGGTGCGCGTCGACCGGTAGGTCGACCCGGGTGTCGGGGGCCGCCTCCTGCTCGGGCGCCCCACCGCGCTTGAACTCCGACACGGCCTCGCCGACCAGACGCATGTAGAGGTCGAAGCCGACGCTGGCGATGTGCCCGGACTGCTCCCCCCCGAGCAGGTTGCCCGCACCGCGGATCTCCAGATCCTTCATCGCCACCGCCATCCCGGCGCCGATCTCGGTGTTCTGCGCGATGGTCGCCAGCCGGTCGTGGGCCAGCTCGGTCAGCGGCTTGTCGGGTGGATAGGTGAAGTACGCGTACGCCCGCTCCCGTCCGCGCCCGACCCGACCGCGGATCTGGTGCAGCTGGGACAGCCCGAACGCGTCGGCCTTGTCGACGATCAGCGTGTTGGCGTTGGGGATGTCCAGACCCGACTCGACGATCGTGGTGCACACGAGCACGTCGTAGTCCTTCTCCCAGAAGCCGACCATGACCTGCTCCAACGCCTCCTCGGGCATCTGGCCGTGTCCGGTGGCGACCCGCGCCTCGGGCACCAGCGCGCGGATCCGCGCGGCCATCCGGTCGATCGACTCGACCCGGTTGTGCAGGAAGAACACCTGCCCCTCGCGGAGCAGCTCGCGGCGGATGGCCGCGCCGATCTGCTTCTCGTCGTAGACCCCGACGAAGGTCAGCACCGGGTGCCGCTCCTCGGGCGGGGTGAGGATGGTGGACATCTCCCGGATGCCGGTGAGGCTCATCTCCAGGGTGCGCGGGATCGGCGTGGCGCTCATCGTCAGCACGTCCACCGCGGTGCGCATCTGCTTGAGGAACTCCTTGTGCTCCACGCCGAAGCGCTGCTCCTCGTCGACGATGACCAGCCCCAGGTCCCTGAACTGGGTCGACCTGCTGAGCAGCCGGTGCGTGCCGATGACGACGTCGACCTGCCCACTCGTCACCCCCTCCAGCACCTCCTTCTGCTCGCGGTCGGAGTTGAAGCGGCTCACCGCGCGTACCTGCACCGGGAACTGCTGGAACCGGTCGCGGAAGGTGTTGTAGTGCTGCTGCACCAGCAGCGTCGTGGGCACCAGGATGGCGACCTGCTTGCCGTCCTGCACGGCTTTGAACGCGGCGCGTACGGCGATCTCGGTCTTGCCGTAACCGACGTCGCCCATGATGACGCGGTCCATCGGGACCGGCTTCTCCATGTCCTGCTTGACCTCGGTGATCGCCTCCAGCTGGTCGGGCGTCTCGACGTACGGAAAGGCGTCCTCCAGTTCGCGCTGCCACGGCGTGTCCGGTCCGAAGGCATAGCCGGGTGCGGCCATTCGTGCGCTGTAGAGCTGGATCAGCCCGGCGGCGATCTCCTTGACCGCCTTCTTCGCCCGGCCCTTGCGCTTGGCCCAGTCACCGCCGCCGAGCTTGTCCAGGCTCGGCGCCTCGCCGCCGACATAGCGGGTGACGAGCTCGAGCTGGTCGGTCGGTACGAAGACCCGGTCCCCCGGCTGGCCGCGCTTGCTCGGCGCGTACTCCAGGATGAGGTATTCGCGGGTCGCGCCCTGCACGGTGCGCTGGACCATCTCGACGTATCGGGCCACCCCGTGCTGCTCGTGCACGACGACGTCGCCGGTCCGCAGCTGCACCGGGTCGACGGCGTTCCTGCGCCGGCTCGGCAGGCGCTTGCTGACGTCCTTGGCGCCCGCGCCGCGGGTGCCGGTCAGGTCGGTCTCGGTGAGCAGCACGGTGCGCAGCAGCTCACTGCGGAAGCCGGTCTCCAGACAGCCGGTCGACAGGTGCACGACGCCGCTGCTGGGTTCGCCCGGCAGATGCTCGTCGTGCCGGGCCGCGACCTCGGCGTCCTTCAGCACCTCGAGCAGGCGCTGGCCGGGGCCGTGCCCCTGCGTGGTGACCACGACGCGCCAATCCTGCGCGACCCACCCCTGCAGGTCGCCGATGACCTTGTCGATGTCGCCGCGGTAGGCCGGTGGCGGCGTGGCGGCCAGCACCACGGCATCGTCGTCGAGGTCCTCGTCGGCGGTGAACGGGCTGAGTGACCACCACGGCAGGCTCATCGTGGCGGCGTGCTCGCGCACCTCCACCAACGTCTTGTACGCGGCGGCGCCCAGGTCGATCGGTGCCACCCCGCCGACGGCCGCCGTGGCCCACGACGCCTCGAGGAACTCCTGGCTGGTGCGTACCAGGTCGTGCGCGCGGGTGCGTACCTTCTCGGGGTCACAGACGACGACGCTGGAGTCCGGGGGCAGCTCGTCGATCAGCAGTCGCAGCTCGTCGACGAGCACCGGGGCCAGCGCCTCCATGCCCTCGACCGGCTGACCGTCGGCCATCCGGTCGCAGATCTCGGCCAGCTCGGGGTGCAGCGCAGCGAGCTTCGCGGCCCGCTCGCGGACCTCGGGCGTAAGCAGCAGTTCGCGGCAGGGCGGCGCCCACAGCCCGTGCGCGGTCGCTGTCGCGGCCGCGGTCGCGGGGGCCGGCGTCGCGGGCAGGCTGCGCTGGTCGGCGACCTTGAACGCGCGCACCTCCTCGACCGTGTCACCCCACCATTCCACCCGGACCGGGTGCTCCTCGGTGGGCGGGAAGACATCGAGAATGCCGCCGCGTACTGCGAACTCACCGCGCTTCTCGACGAGCTCCACCCGGGCGTAGGACAGATCGACCAGTCGCCGGACGGTCGCGTCGAGGCCGCCGTCGACGTCCTGGCGCTCGACGAGGTGGACCGGCTCGAGGTCTGCGAGACCGGGGACTTGGGGCTGCAGGACGCTGCGGACCGGGGCGACGACCACGTCGAGCGGACCGGTGGCGGGGTCGGCCCCCGGACCGGCGACGGGGCTGGGGTGCTTCAGCCG
>JBBSUR010000157.1:0-5745 GCA_038234255.1 Mycobacteriales bacterium
GACCATTCTGCGGGAGCGAGTCTGATGCGGGCGCCTGCACCGGGTCGCGGGATCGCAGGACGCCGGGGGTGGACGGTCGTACGCTCGGGCGGTGAGCGCCTCCGGGCACGCCCTGTTGCGACCACCGCCGCCGGGCGTCGTGCTGTTGAGCAAGGCGGTGCTGGCCGATCTCGACGAGCTCACCGACCGGCTCGTCGAGGCGATCCTGCGCGAGGACCCGTCGTACTCCGGGCCCGGCCGGACCTCGCGGGAAGATCTGCACCGGTCCTGTCACGACAACCTGCTGCGCATCCTGCAGTGGCTGAGCGGGACGACCGATGCCCACACCGACCCGTTCGACGCCCCGCGCGCCACCGGTCAGCGGCGGGCCGAGCAGGGGATGCCGCTCGAGTCGGTCCTGCACGCCTACCGGCTGGGCTACCGGATCATCTGGGAGGGCCTGGTCGCCGAGGCCCGCGAGCACGGCCCGGACGGGGTGGAGGGGCTGGTCGAAGCCGCGACCGAGGTGTGGATGCTGGTGGACGAGTTCTCCTCCACCGTGGCGGATAGCTACCGCGCCACGGAGACGGAGTACGCCCGCCGGGACGACCGGCGGCGCGACGCCCTGGTGGACGCGCTGCTCGAGGGGCGCGGGACCGAGCGGTCGGTCGCCGCCGACGCCGCCGCGGCGCTGGACCTGCCCGAGCACGGGCGGTACGCCGTGGTCGTCCTCGCCGGAGCCGACGCCAGCCGACCGGCCACCGAGGCGCTGCGGGCTCGCGGCCTGCGGGTCGCCTGGCGCAACCGCACCGACCGGGAGATCGGACTGGTGTCCCTGGGTCGCTCGGATCCGGGTGACGTCGTGGACGCGCTGAGCGCCGGTGGCGGGTTCCGCGCGGGAGTCTCGCCGGCCGTCGAGGGTTTGGCCGAGGTCGATGTGGCGCATCGCTTCGCGGAGACGGCGCTGCGGGCCCTTCCGGCCGGGGAACCGCTGGTGGCCGAGCTCGACGCCCGGCTGCCGGGGGCGTTGCTGGTCACGGCTCCGGACCTGTCGGCCCGACTGGTCCAGCGGGCGCTGGGTGGCCTGTTCGAACTCGACACCGGGGAGTGCACCGTGCTGCTGGACACCCTGCGGGCCTGGCTGGACACGGGAGGTTCGGCCGGGCCGACTGCGGCCCGGCTGTACTGCCACCGCAACACGGTGCTCAACCGGCTCCGGCGCCTCGAATCGCTCACCGGCCGCTCGCTGGACCGGGTGGACCACCTGGTCGAGTGGTCGCTGGCCCTGCTGGCGCTCGATGTCCTGCCGACCGAACGCGCACTGCGGCCGTGAGCCGGTCGCGGCGGCTGCTGGTGCTGGTCCTCGTCGGAGCCTTGGCGGCGTGTGGCGGGGACGCGGACGAGACGCCGACGGCGGCGAGCTCCGCACCGGGTCCGTCGGCGTCGCCATCGGCTCCGGGTGCGCGCGCGTCTGCCCCCGCCGCTCGGGGCCTGGACACCGGCCCGCCGCAGGTGCTCACCACCGGGCTGCAGGCGCCCTGGGGACTGGCGTTCCTGCCCGGCGGTGACGCCCTGGTCACCGAGCGGGACACCGCCCGCATCCTGCGGATCCCGGCGGCCGGCGGGGAGCCGCGCGTCATCACCACCGTGCCCGACGTGGTGCCGCGCGGCGAAGGCGGCCTGCTGGGGCTGGCGGTCAGCCCCGACTTCGCCAACGACCAACTGGTCTTCGCCTACTACACGGCCCGCGACGACAACCGCATCGTGCGCTTCCGACTGGACCGGGTCGACGAGATCACGCCGGTGCTGACCGGTATCCCGAAAGCGGCGATCCACAACGGCGGTCGGCTGGCCTTCGGCCCGGACCGGATGCTCTACGTCGGCACGGGCGACACCGGCAACACCGCCCTGGCGCAGGACCCGCGCTCGCTCGGCGGCAAGGTGCTGCGGATGACGATGGACGGCCGGCCGGTCGAGGGCAGCGACTCGCTGGTGTTCTCCCGCGGTCACCGCAACGTCCAGGGGCTCGCCTTCGACGACGCCGGGCGAGTCTACTCGGTCGAGTTCGGGCAGAACCGCTTCGACGAGGTCAACCAGATCTTCGCCGGCAGCAACGGTGGCTGGCCGGAAGTCGAGGGTCCGGGGGACGGGGACGGCCGGTTCCTCGCGCCGATCACCACCTGGGAGCCCTCCGAGTCTTCCCCCAGCGGCGCGGCCTTCGTCGACGGCAGCCTGTGGGTGGCGGCGCTGCGAGGCGAACGGCTCTGGCGGGTACCGCTCGATGGGCGAGGCGGCGCAGGGCCGTCAGAAGCGCTGTACCGCGGTCAGTTCGGCCGGCTCCGCGCGGCGGAGCGGGCACCGGACGGCTCGTTGTGGGTCCTGACCAGCAACCGGGACGGCCGCGGTGACCCGGTCGCGGCCGACGACCGGATCCTGCGCCTCGCGAGTCGTTGAGCGTGATCGCCCGGGCGTCAGGGACGATGGACCGGTGAGCTCTCGTTCCCGGTCGCGGGACCAACCGATTAGCGCCCAGCCACAGCCCGGGCATGCCCAGCCGGCCGATCAGCCGGGGGCCGAACAACTCATCCCCAGCAGCCTGATCAGCCTGCAGACCGCTGAACTCCGGGCGGCAGTCACGGCTCGCGAGGCGGCGCGTACGCCCGCGCGCAACCCGGTCTTCTGGTTCTTTCGGCTGTTTCGCGAGGTCATCAACAAGGCCGACCGCGACCGGTTGCTCGGCCTCGCCGCCGAGACCGCGTTCTTTGCGGTGCTCACGTTGTTCCCCGCGCTGCTGGTCGTCGCGGCGGTACTGGGCCAGCTGGGCGCCATCGTGGGCGAGGACAACGCGCTGCGCGTCGAGCAGGCGGTCCTGGACTTCCTGGATCGCCTGCTCACCGACAAGGCCAGCGGGGCGATCAACACCGTCCAGCAGCTGTTCGACACCGGCGCCAACGCGCTGACCTTTGCCTCGCTGTTGGCGTTGCTGTCGTTGTCGACCGCCTTCGCCACGCTGGTGAACACGGTCAACATCAGCTATGACGTACCGGAGACCCGCGGCTGGTGGCGCCGTCGCTGGCTGGGCCTTCTGCTCGGCCTGGGCAGCGTGCTCACCGGTGCGGTCGCGCTCACCCTGCTCGTGGTCGGGCCGCTGTTCGGGCAGGGGGCGGACGTCGTACGTCGGATCGGGCTCGGGTCGGAGTACGAGTTCCTCTGGTCCTACGTGCGCTGGCCGGTGGCCTTCGGGGGGCTGGTCCTGTGGGCCACCACCATGGACCACCTCATGCCCGACCGGCGGACGAAGTGGCGCTACGACCTACCCGGCGGTCTGCTCACGGCGCTGCTGTGGCTGGCCGCGTCGTGGGGGCTGAACCTCTACCTGGACCTGGTGGTCACGGCATCGCCGCTGTTCGGCGCCCTCGGTGGCGGACTCATCCTGATGACCTGGTTCTACCTGCTCTGCGTCGCCCTGCTGGCGGGCGCCGAGCTCAACGCGATCCTGCTGGCCCGGCGGCGGCACCGGGCTGCGGTGGCCGCGGCGCGCAGATCGGCGCAGGCGGATGCCTCCGGGTCTGGCGACCCGCCTGGACAGCTGATCGCGCTGGCGGATCCTGCGGTGGAGGCGGACCGGTCCGAGCCGGCCGCGCGCCAGTCGGTGCTCCAGCGACGTACGACCGGCTGACGCGCGCGGCAGAAAGTCCCCCTCGCGGTGATCTACCGCACCTGGCGGTGACCTACCGCGTGTCGGCCGCCATCCGCGGAAGATCAGCGCACTCGGGGCGGCGCGGGACCGGATGGAACAGCTACTGCGTGACGCCGAGCCGCTCGAGCAGCAGCCGGCGTACGACGGAGGCGTCCGCCTGACCGCGGGTGGCCTTCATGACCGCACCGACCAGGGCGCCGACCGCAGCCACCTTGCCGGCGCGCACCTTGTCGGCTGCATCCGGCTGGGCGGCGATCGCCTCGTCGACGGCCGTAGTCAAAGCGCCCTCGTCCGACACCACCGCCAGCCCCCGCGCGGTGACGACCTCGTCCGGCCCGCCCTCGCCGGCGAGCACCCCGTCGAGCACCTGCCGAGCCAGCCCCGCCGTCAGTGCGCCGTCAGCCACTAGCGTGACGATCCGCGCCACCTGACCGGCCGAGATCGGCAGCTCGCCGGCCTCCACGCCGCGGGCGTTGGCGGCCTGCGCCAGCTGGCCGAGCCACCAGTTGCGGGCCTCCGCCGCCGGCGCGCCCGCCGCGACGGTGGCGAGGACGCAGTCGAGGACTCCCGCGTTCACCATCGCGGCCGAGTCCAACGCCGACAGCCCGAGCGACTCGGTCAGCGCCCGCCGGCGTACCGACGGCGCCTCGGGCAGCGCCGCCCGCAGCGTCGCCACCTCGGCCGGGTCCGGCGCGACCGGCACCAGGTCAGGCTCGGGGAAGTAGCGATAGTCGGTCGCCTCCTCCTTGGAGCGGCCCGGTGTCGACAGACCGGTGTCCTCGTGGAAGTGGCGCGTCTCCTGCACGATCCGCTCGCCGGCCCGCAATCGCGCGGCCTGGCGCTCGACCTCGGAACGGACGGCGCGCTCCACCGAGCGCAGGCTGTTGACGTTCTTGGTCTCCGACCGGGTGCCCCACGGGGCACCGGGCAGGTTGAGGGACACGTTGACGTCGCACCGCAGTGAGCCCTGCTCCATGCGTACGTCGGAGACCGCCAGCCCGCGCAGCACGTCGCGCAGTTCGGTGACGTACGCCTTGGCGACCTCGGCCGGCCGGCGCCCCGTGCCGGTGACCGGCTTTGTGACGATCTCGACCAGCGGGATGCCGGCCCGGTTGTAGTCGACCAGCGAATGCGAGGCACCGTGGATGCGGCCGGTCGCACCGCCGACGTGCAGCGACTTGCCGGTGTCCTCCTCCAGGTGCACCCGCTCGATCGGGATCCGCACCGTCGCGGTCGTCCCGGCCTGCCCGAGCACCTCGACGTCGAGATAGCCATCGGTGCAGAGAGGTTCGTCGTACTGGCTGGTCTGGAAGTTCTTCGGCATGTCGGGGTAAAAGTAGTTCTTCCGGGCGAAGCGGCACCACACCGCGATGTCGCAGTGCAGCGCCAGGCCGATCCGGATCGTCGACTCGATCGCCTGCGCGTTCACCACCGGCAGGGCGCCGGGCAGGCCGAGGCAGACCGGGCAGGTGTGGGTGTTGGGCTCGGCGCCGAAACTGGTGTCGCAGCCGCAGAACATCTTGCTCGCGGTGCCGAGCTCGACGTGGGTCTCCAGGCCGATGACCGGCTCGAACTCCGCGAGCGCTTCGGCGTAGGGCACGCTCACGTGACGATCCGCTCGATCCGGGCCAGCGTCTTGTCCATGTTGCGGCGGGTGATCGGCTTCAGCGCGAAGATCAGCGCCGGGATGCGCTCCTGCGAGATGTCCCAGCTCTCCCGAACCCGGGTGCCCCCGGCGACCGGCTCCAACTCGTAGCGCCAGATCCGGCCACCGGCCACCTTGGCGGCGATCGACGCGGCCGGCCGCGCCTGCCACGCAATCCGCCGGTCCGGCTCGAACTCGATGACCTCGTTGGTCATCTCGTACTTCCCACCGACGCGCATGCCCATCCCGAAGCGCGCGCCCAGTGACAGCCGGCTCGCCCCACCGACGGCGTCGCGCAGCGTGCCGGAGCCGTCGATCTCGCGGTGCCGGCTGGGATCGGCGAGCAGGTCGAAGATCGGACCGGGCTCCGCCGCGATCACGCGCTCCACGGTGGCGCCGGACAGCGGGACGAAGGACAACA
>JBBSUR010000158.1:0-5698 GCA_038234255.1 Mycobacteriales bacterium
CTAGAACGAGGCCAGCAGCGGACCGGCTAGGCCAGCCACCACCGGGACCACACCGAGCAGGACGAAGGCCGGCAGGAAGCACAGCCCCAGCGGTGCCACGGCGAGCACCCCGACCCGCCGCGCAGCCTGTTCCCCGCGCGAGCGAGCGTCGGCGCGGCCCTCGGCCGCCAGCCGCGAGACGGCGGCAGCCACCGGAGCACCGCCGTCTGCGGCCCGGCCCAGAGCCCGCGCGGCAGCGGCCAGCGGATCGTCGTCCCGGCCCGTCCGGGCACGGTCGCGGGGTGCACGCCGGTCGTCGGGCGGCCCGGCCAGGGGGTCCGCCGGATCTCTGGCAAGGGCGGCCCAGGCGTCGGTCGGTGGACAGCCGACGGCAAGTGCGGCACAGACCGCCGCCAAGCGGCGCCCCGCGGGTCCGGGAACGGCCTGGGCCACCGCGTTTGCGGCCGCGGGCAGCGCCGCGCCGCCGGCGAGGCAGGAGGCCAGCAGGTCCAGCAGCATCGGCAGGTCCGCCGCCAGTTGTTCGCGCTCGGCGCGTCGCTCCCGCGGCTCGAGTCGAGCGAGCAGGCGCGGCCCGGCGACGGCAGCGGCCACGCCGAGGACCACTCCGGTCGGACCCGGCAGGAGCGCAGCCAGCGCGACCCCGCCGAGCAGGCAGGCCACCGCAGCGGTGGACGGCCGAGCAGGCCGGCTCGCCGGAGCCCGCGCGGCCGGAACGGCCCGGGCGAGTCGCCCGTGGTCCCGGCCGCCGAGCCACACGAGCACGGCGAGCGCGGCGAGCAGCCCCGCGGCCCACGGGGCCACGTCAGCTGCTTCCGCCGGCGCGGTCCACCAGCCGGTTGGTCCAGAGCAGTCCCAGTCCGTCGAAGACCAGGCCACCGGCCAGGCAGGCCAGCCCGAGCGGGGTGTGCAGCAGGACACCGGCCGGATCGGCTCCCAGACCGGTGGCGAGCAGCAGACCCGCGAGGGGCAGCACCGCCAGCATCCCCGCGGTGGCGCGCGGCCCGGCCAGCTCGGCCTCGACGGCGCGGCGTCGGTCGGCGTCGGCGCGCAGCCCCTCCTCCAGCCGCTCCACCGCCGACGCCAGGCCGCTACCGGAGACAGCACAGACTGCCCAGCAGGCCGCCAGCGCCCGCAGCACCTCGGGCACGGCAGTCGCCGTACCGGGACGACCCGTGATGGGGGGAACCCGGCCACCGGGTGACGACTCCGGTACGAGCAGCGCACCGGCCACATCGCCACCGAGCTGGGCGACGGCGGCCGCTGCGCGAAGCACCTCGCGGCTCGGACCACTCGCCAGCTGGGCCGCCACCGCCAGTGCAGCTCCCGGTGACCGCCCGGCGCGCAGTTCCCCGGCCAGGGCCGCGCAGGCCTCGACGGCCCGACGTCGCTCGGCCCGCCGGTCCGCGGCGCAGCGTCGTCGCTCCCGGGTGCGCTGGGCAACAGCCACCGCGAGCAGAGCCAGCGCGGCGACGACAGGTCCGAACAGAAGGAGGGCCGGGACGGCGACCAGAGCCACGGCGAGCCACCGTGGCGGTGCGCTCCGCGCCGCCGGCGGCGAGGCGTGCAGTCCGCCCAGTCGCAGCTCGCCCGGCTTCGGCAGTCGCACCCAGCAGGCCACCGCGGCGGCCGCCAGGACCGCGGCCCAGGCCGTCGCGGTCAGGGCGACCACGGCCCGGATCTGCCCAGCAGTTCACCGAACAGATCTGCACCCGGCCCCGCCCCGCCGGTTGCCGACCGGCCGTCCCACGTCCAGGCCGGCAGGGCGTGGACGTAGCCGTCCGCCCCCCTCTCCAGGACGCACATCTCGGCCACCCGTCGCTGGCCGGTGGCCCGCTCCCGGATCAGGTGGACGGCCAGCCGCAGACCCGAGGCGAGCTGGCTGTGCAACGCCTGGCGGTCCAGGCCGGCGACAGCGGCAAGGGCCTCCAGGCGGGCGGGCACGTCGCGGGCGGAGTTGGCGTGCAGCGTCCCGCACCCACCCTCGTGGCCGGTGTTGAGCGCAGCCAGCAGGTCGACGACCTCCGCCCCGCGCACCTCACCGACGACGACCCGATCGGGTCGCATCCGCAGGGCTTGTCGGACGAGGTCGCGCAGCGTCACCGCGCCGGCGCCCTCGAGGTTGGCGGGACGAGCCTCCAGCCGGACCACGTGGGGATGGGCCGGCGCGAGCTCACCGGCGTCCTCCACCAGCAGCAGCCGGTCCCCCGGGTCGACCAGGCTGAGCAGTGCGGACAGCAGGGTGGTCTTGCCCGTCCCGGTGCCGCCGGTGACGAGGAACGCGGCGCGCGAGTCGACCAGCCGGGCCAGCAGGGCAGCCCCTTCCTCAGGCACCGAGCCGGCCGACACCAGTTCGTCGAGGGAGAAGACCCGGGGTCGGGCGATGCGCAGCGACAGACACGTGCCGCTGGTCGCGATGGGAGGCAGGACAGCGTGCAGGCGGATCCCGCCGGCCAGCCGGGCGTCCACCCACGGCTGGGCGTCGTCGAGACGACGACCGGTCGGGGCGGCCAGCCGCTGGGCCAGTCGGCGTACGGCCGTGTCATCGCAGAAGCGCACCGCGACCCGCTGCAGCCCAGCGCCCCGGTCGACCCACACCTCACCGGGTGCGTTGACCAGGACATCGGTGACCTCCGGGTCGCGGAGCAGGGGCTCCAGCGGTCCGGCCCCGACGATCTCGCTCTGCAGCGCCCGCAGGACCGCCCGCAACTCGGTGTCGCCCCGCAGCGCCCCGCCCTCCTGCCGCAGCGCGGCGGCGACCAGGGCCGCAGTCGGTGGGCTCCCGGCATCGGCCACCCGTCGACGCACCCGGTCGAGCAGGCCGGGTTCCAGCCGGCCCCCGTCGGTCGGCACGGCGGAGGTCATGCCGCCCGTCGCACACTCGGGAGCAACTCGTCGAGCAACCGCCCGCAGGCCGTCGCCAACGGCCCCCGGCCACGGCCCCCCGGCGGCTCTCCGCGCTCCAGCGCCAGGTCCAGTCCGGGCTCGGCCTTGAGCTCGCCCAGCAGCGGCAGGCCGAGGGCGGAGGCGATCTGGGCACCACCCAGACCGGAGGGTGACGGGCCACGGGTGACGATCCGGAGGTCGCGGCACAGCAGGCACAGCGGCGCCGCCACCCGGGCCGCCGCAGCAGCGGCTCGCACCTCCTGGGGCACCACCAGCAGCACCGTCGTGGCGGCGAGGAGCACCGTCCGTCCGCAGTCGTCCATGGCCCGGGGCAGATCCACGACCACCAGCTCGTGCGCCCGACGACCGGCGGCGAGCACCTCGCGCACGGCCTCGGCGGGAACCGGAGCGGGATCACCGCGATCAAAGGACAGCACGGACAGTCCGCTCATGCGCGGCAGCGCCTCGGCCAGGGCCGCGGCCGGCACCCGGCCCCGGGTCGCTCCGAGCTCTGTCCAGCGCACCCCGTGGTCCTGCTCCCCGCCGAAGACCAGATCGATGCCGCCGCCGAGCGGATCGCCGTCGACGAGCAGGGTCGACCAGTCGTTGCGGGCGGCGGTGACCGCGAGCGCGCAGGCCAGGGTGGTCGCCCCGGCCCCGCCGCGGCCGCCGACGACGGCCACCAGCGCGGCCTCGGTGCCACCTGTCTCGCCGGCGTCGCTGAGCCGGTCGGTCAGCCAGCGCTCGGCGTCCGGCAGGAAGACCACGTGCTCGGCCCCCACCTCGACCGCACGTTGCCAGACGCCGGCGTCATCGAGGTCGCCGACCAGGATCACCGCATCGCGCCGGGGTAGTCGGTGGCGCAGCACACCGTCGGCAGCATCGGGACCGAGCAGGATCAGCGGCGCGTCGGTCCACGACCGTCGAGCCGCGCCCGCATCGGTGGCCACCTCCACCTCGATGCCGGCGGTGGCGGCGAGCCGCAGCAGGTCGTCGAGCGCCTGGGCATCGGAGGTCACGAGCAGGGGACGAGCAGGGGGAGCACTCAACACGGACCTCCGGGCGCGGCGCCGCCGGACCGGCGCGGGAGGCGAGCGTGCAACGCCTCATGGCCCGTCGAACAGGACTGCTCGGGGATCTGTGGAGAGCGCCCACCCTGTGGACGGGCGGGGTGGGTGGACGGGGTGGACGGGCGGGCCTGCCCTTACGCGCGGACGACCCCCGCCGGGGGGGTGGCGGGGGTCGTCGCGCTTGGCCCGGCTCCGGGGGGGTTGAGCCGAGCCCGTACAGGGGGCGCACCCGAGATAACGGGTGGGCGATCGGCAGTGTTCCCGCTCCGAGGAGCCAGAAACCTTGCCCGTACTGCGGTCCATCCTATTCTCAACAGTCGTGAGCCCACCAGCGCGCTCGGCGGCGTTCTTCGACCTCGACAAAACGGTCATCGCCAAGAGCAGCACCTTGGCATTTGGCCGGCAGTTCTACAAGGGGGGTCTGGTCAACCGTCGAGCGGTGCTGAAGAGCTCGTTCGCGCAGTTCGTCTTCCTGCTGCAGGGGGCCGACGAGGACTCGATGAACCGGATGCGGGACTACCTGCAGGTGCTGTGCGTCGGCTGGCCGGTCGAACAGGTCACCGCGATCGTCGACGAGACGCTGCACGACCTCATCGAGCCGATGGTCTACGCCGAGGCGGTCGGACTGTTCGACCAGCACCACGCCGCCGGACGCGACGTGGTCATCGTCAGCAGCAGCGGCGAGGAAGTGGTCGGGCCGATTGGCGCCATGCTCGGCGTCGACCACGTGATCGCCACCCGCATGGTCGTGGTCGACGGCCGCTACACCGGGGAGATCGACTTCTACGCGTACGGGGAGGGTAAGGCCGCCGCGATGCGCGAGCTCGCCGCCGGGCAAGGTTACGACTTGGCGCAGTCCTGGGCGTACAGCGACTCCATCACCGACCGGCCGATGCTCGAGCTGGTGGGCAACCCGGTGGCGGTCAACCCCGACAAGGCGCTGCGCCGGCACTCGGCCGCGCAGGGTTGGCGGCTCCGCGAGTTCCAGCGACCGGTCCGGATGCGCACCCGGCTGACCGGCTTGCCCACGCCGCCGGGATCTCCCGGGACGTACGCGGGGGTGGCCGCCGCCGCCGGAGCCGTCGGCCTGGCCTGGTGGGCCGGGCGCCGGCGGGCGTGAGCCGGATCACCAGAAGTCCTTGCGCTACCGCCCGGCCAGGCGTACAACAGCAGGTACGGACCACCGCCTGCGGGCGGACTAGTTCCCCTCGACGGCGGTCCGTGCGCGAGAGCCAGGCACCCACGTGCGACCAGCCGCGAGAGGCACGTCCAGAGGTCCCGCCGTCTCTACGAAAGGGCACGCAGCTCCCCGAAAGGGCAAAGGGAACCGCTCGACGAACCAGACTGCACGCTCTGATCACCTGACCCCCGCGCATGGCGACGGCGGCCTCCCCCGGGGAGACCGCCGTTCCCGTGTCCGCCCCTGCACAGCGGCCATAGACGATGGCGCTAGCGCTAGCCCTGGCCGCGCCGGATCGCCTCGCAGACGGCCAGCCCCTCCCGGGCGCCGAGCGACACCGCCGAGGCGCAGTGCACGATCCACCGGGCGACGCCTGCCGGGCCGTCGTGCAGGTAGCCGATCAGCGCCGCCGCGTAGTCGGCGGGCAGCTCGGCATGACCGACCTCCGGCGCCGACACCGCCTTGGGGTCCAGCCCCCGGTCGATCAGCACCAGCCGGGCGGCGGCGCGGGCGACCAGCCCGTCGGCCGTCCCGAACGGGCGCAGCGCCAGCAGCTCGCCGTGCA
>JBBSUR010000159.1:0-5626 GCA_038234255.1 Mycobacteriales bacterium
CAGCGCCTCGTCCGCGACCTGGACCAGACCGCCGGCGTTCGCGACGTAGTCGGGGACGAACAGCACCCCCCGGTCGGCGAGCGCGCGGTCGATGCCCGGATGCGCCAGCTGGTTGTTCGCCGCCCCGCAGACCACCCGCGCATGCAGGAGCGGTACGAGCTGGTCGGTCAGCGACCCGCCGAGAGCACACGGCGCGTACAGGTCGCAGTCGGTGGTCGGCAGCGACTGTACCGACTGGGCCTCGACGCCGAGGGCAGCCACCCGGGCCACGGCGGCCGGGTCGACATCGGAGACGACGACCGATGCGCCCTCGGCGAGCAGGTGCCCGACGAGGTGGCGCCCTACCTTGCCGACCCCCTCGACGGCGACCCGTCGGCGGGCCAGCGTCGGGGCGCCCCAGACGTGCTCGGCGGCAGCCCGCATCGCCTGGAAGACGCCGTACGCGGTGAGGACCGCGCTGTCCCCGGCCCCCCCGAGCGCGGGCGACCGGCCGGTCACGAAGGCGCACTCCTGCCCGATCACGTCCATGTCGGCCACGTCCGTGCCGACGTCGCAGGCCGTGTAGTAGCGCCCGGCGAGCGAGCCGACGAACCGGCCGTACGCCCTCAGCAGTGCCTCGGTCTTGTCCCGACCGGGATCGCCGAGGATCACCGCCTTGCCGCCGCCGAGGGCCAGGCCGGCGCAGGCCGCCTTGTAGGCCATCGCCCGGCTGAGCCGCAGCACGTCCTGGACCGCGGCGTCCTCGCTCGGGTAGGGGTAGAACCGGGTGCCGCCCAGCGCCGGGCCGAGCGCGGTCGAGTAGATCGCGACGATCGCCCGCAGGCCGGTCCCGGCGTCCTGGCCGAAGACGACCTGCTCGTGCCCGCCCGCCTGGTCGTCGCTGCGGTCGAAGACGCTCACGCGTCCAAGCGTAACGAGGGCGCGGCGCGTGCGAGCATCGGCAGATGACGTCGCACGCGGCATATCTGCGGGTCTACGAGCCGCTGGCCGCGTTCGAGGCGGGCGAGCGGGCCCGCTGGGAGGCCTATCTGGCCGCCGGGGACCTGTCGACCGCGGCGGTCGGCGAGCAGCGCGAGCGCGAGGCAGCGGTGCGGGCGCTCATCGGCCGGCCACCCGCGGTGCTGCCCGTACTCGCCGAGCACGCCTACGCCACCGACGTCGACGGCATCACGCTGGTGTGCCCCTGGCGTACGCGGCTGCGCGCCCTCGAGGCGCTGGAGGACTTCCTCGCCGAGCAGCCGCAGGAGTTGGCGCGGGCCTTCGTCCCCGACGGGGTCGCCGACCGCGTCGGCGCGGACCTCGACCGCTGGCGGGTCGACCACCCGGCGCTGCGCAGCCACCAGCTCAGCAGCACCTGGCGGGTCCCGCTGCACTGGTTCCTGCTCGTCGACGCCGAGGAGCGGGAGGTCAGGCTCGGGGTGCCCGCCGGCGCCGGGACCACGCGAGCCGGGCAGATCCAGGGGCGCAGCCTGGTCTACCGCACGCCGATGTCGCGGGCGCGCCGCCGGGTGGCCAGGGCGCTCGCGGTGCTGCGGCGCACCATGGACGACGGCTTCGTCATCGCTGGCGTCGAGGACCTCGGCCGCTGGCTGGAGGAGTTCCACCCCCGCTCACTGGTCGAGCTGGACTACGGCGGGCTGGTGCACCTGTTAGACGATGCCGAGCTCGGCCGGGACGAGTCGGCGCGCGACATCGCCGCCGCGCTCGCCTCGCTCGGAGCGGGGGAGCCGGCCGCCGCAGCCGCGGCGTACGCCCGGGTGACGGTCCGGATGAAGGCGCTGCAGGCCGTCGAGTCGGCCAACTGAGCCGGGTTAGCCTGCCTCGGCAGGGGGGACTAGTCCGGAAATAGTCAGGACGGGCTATTCCGGCATAAGCGGACATCGCGCATCATCACCTCTGCGGGCAGATCGCTCGCCGCACGATCTCGACGAAGGACGACGCCATGAGCACCCGTACCCCTGATGCTGAGGCCCTGCTCACGCCCGCTGAGGTGGCGACGATGTTCCGCGTCGACCCCAAGACCGTCACCCGGTGGGCCAAGTCGGGCAAGCTCACCTCGATCCGCACCCTCGGTGGCCACCGTCGCTACCGGGAGGCCGAGGTGCGCTCGCTGCTCGCCGGCATCCCGGCTCCGCGCCCCCAGGCCTGACCGCTCTGTCCGGCACCGCGCCGGGACCCCAGGACGACCCCAGGACCGCAGCACCGCAGCACCGCACCCGGCGCACGGGTGCGGTGCTGACGCGCGTTCGGGCCCGAGGCCGCTGCTGATCTAGCCTTCGGCTGACCGTCCTGCCCGTCGCTCCAGGGAGCCGCTCGTGCGCAAGGTTCTCGTCGCTAACCGCAGTGAGATCGCCGTACGCGTGATGCGGGCCGCGCAGGAGCTGGGCCTGGCGACGGTGGCCGTGTACACCCCGGAGGACCGGCAGGCGCTGCACCGGACGAAGGCCGGCGAGGCGTACCAGCTCGGCGAGCCGGGCCACCCGGTCCGCGGCTACCTCGACATCGACGCCCTGATCGCGATCGCGCAGCGCTCCGGCGCCGACGCGCTGCACCCGGGTTACGGGTTCTTGTCCGAGAGCGCCGCCCTCGCGCAGGCCTGCGCGGAGGCCGGCCTGACCTTCGTCGGACCGCCGCCCGAGGTGCTGCGGCTGACCGGGGACAAGGTCACCGCGCGCCAGGCGGCGGTCGCCGCGGGGCTGCCGGTGCTGCGCGCCTCCGGGCCGCTGGCCGACCCGGGCGCGCACCCGGATGAAGTGGCGGCCGCGGCCGAGGACGTCGGATTCCCGCTGTTCGTCAAGGCCGCTGCCGGCGGTGGCGGCCGGGGGCTGCGGCTGGTGGCCACCGCCGCGGACCTCGAGGCCGCTGCGGCGGCGGCCTCCCGCGAGGCCGCGGCGGCCTTCGGGGACGGCACGGTGTTCCTCGAGCAGGCCGTCCAGCGGCCCCGGCACATCGAGGTGCAGGTGCTCGGCGACAGCACCGGGCAGGTCGTGCACCTGTACGAGCGGGACTGCTCGGTCCAGCGCCGCCACCAGAAGGTCGTGGAGCTGGCCCCGGCGCCCGGACTCGCGCCGCAGATCCGGGACGGTCTGTGCGAGGCGGCGCTCGCCTTCGCCCGGTCGGTCGGCTACGTCAACGCCGGCACGGTGGAGTTCCTGGTCGCCCCCGACGGAGCCTTCACGTTCATGGAGATGAACCCGCGGATCCAGGTGGAGCACACCGTCACCGAGGAGGTCACCGGCATCGACCTCGTGGTCGCGCAGTTGCGGGTGGCCGACGGGGAGACACTCGCGGGGATCGGCCTGCTGCAGGACCGCATCTCGGTGCGTGGTGTCGCGATCCAGTGCCGGGTCACCACCGAGGACCCGGCCGACGACTTCCGCCCCGACACCGGCGCCATCACCAGTTACCAGTCGCCGGGCGGGCCGGGTGTGCGCCTGGACGGCGCCGTCTACGCCGGGGCAGAAATCACGCCGTACTTCGACTCCCTGCTGGTCAAGCTCACGACGCGCGGCCCGGACCTGGTCACCGCGGCCGGGCGGGCGGGCCGGGCGCTGCGGGAGTTCCGGGTCCGCGGCGTGCGGACCAACGTGGAGTTCCTGCGCCGACTGCTGCTCGACCCGGACTTCCTGGCCGGCGGGGTGGCCACCTCCTTCCTGTCCGAGCACCCGCAGCTGACCGACGCGCGGACACCGACCGACCGCACGACCCGCCTGCTGAACGCGCTGGCCGACGCGACGGTGAACGGCCTGACCCGGCCGGCACGTCCACTGCTCGACCCGCTGGCGAAGCTGCCGGACCTGCCCGAGCCGATGGAGGGCAAGGGTTCTCGGCAGCTGCTCGACGAGCTGGGCCCGGAGCGCTGGGCCCGCACCCTGCGCGACGCCACGCCGCTCGCGGTCACCGACACCACCTTCCGCGACGCCCACCAGTCGCTGCTCGCGACCCGGCTGCGCACCGCAGACATCCTCGGCGCAGCGCCCGCCGTCGGACGGTTGCTGCCCGGCCTGCTGTCCCTGGAGGCGTGGGGCGGCGCCACGTACGATGTGGCTCTGCGTTTCCTTCATGAGGACCCGTGGCAGCGGCTCGCCGAGCTGCGCGAAGCCGTCCCCGGCATCTGCCTGCAGATGCTGCTGCGGGGGCGCAACGCGGTGGGGTACACGCCCTATCCCGACCGGGTCGTGCAGGCGTTCGTCGCCGAGGCCGCGGCGACCGGCGTCGACATCTTCCGGGTGTTCGACGCGCTCAACGACGTCGAGCAGATGCGTCCCGCTCTGGATGCCGTCCGGGCGGCCGGCAAGGTCGCCGAGGGGACGCTCTGCTACACCGGCAACCTCGCCGACCCGGCCGAGCAGCTGTACACGCTGGACTACTACCTGCGCCTGGCCGAGCGGCTCGTCGATGCGGGCGCCCACGTGCTGGCGGTCAAGGACATGGCGGGGCTGCTGCGGCCGGTGGCCGCCGACCGGCTGGTCCGTGCGCTGCGCAGCCGCTTCGACCTGCCGGTGCACCTGCACACCCACGACACCGCCGGCGGCCAGCTCGCCACGCTGCTGGCGGCGTCGGCGGCCGGGGTCGATGCGGTGGACGCCGCGGCGGCGCCGTTCTCAGGCGGTACGAGCCAGCCCAACCTGTCGGCGCTGGTCGCCGCGACCGACCACACCGACCGGTCGACCGGCCTGGACCTCGCCGCACTGTCGGCGATGGAGCCGTACTGGGAGGCGGTGCGTGACCTCTACGCCCCGTTCGAGGCCGGCCTGCGGGCGCCGACCGGCACCGTCTACCGGCACGAGATTCCTGGTGGACAGTTGACCAACCTTCGTCAGCAGGCGATCTCGGTGGGTTTGGGGAACCGCTGGGAGGACGTACAGGAGCTCTACGCGGTGGCCAACGAGCTGCTCGGCAAGCCGATCAAGGTGACCCCGACCAGCAAGGTGGTCGGCGACCTGGCGATCTTCCTGGCCAGCGGTGATGTGGACGTCGACACGTTGAGCGAGGACCCCGGGGCGTACGACCTGCCGGCCAGTGTGCTCGGCTACCTTGGCGGGGAACTCGGCGCGCCGCCGGCCGGCTTTCCCGAGCCATTCCGGACCCGGGCGGTCGCGGGTCGGGCGGAGGCGGTGACCGAGCCCACGCTGTCGGCGGCTGACGATGCCGCGCTGGACGGCGCGGAGCGTCGGGCGGTGCTGTCCGGGCTGCTGTTCCCGGGGCCGTGGAAGGACTATCAGACGGCGGTCGAGGAGTACGGCGACGTCTCGGTGATCGGAACCGAGGCGTTCTTCTACGGGCTGCAGCCGGGTCGGACCGTCACCGTGGCGTTGGCGGCCGGCGTCGAGGTCCTGGTCGAGTTGGAGACGGTCGGCGAGGTCTCCGACGACGGCTTGCGCACGCTGCACCTGCGGGTGAACGGCCAGCCCCGGCCGGTGCAGGTGCGGGACCGCTCGGCGCGGGTGGAGAAGACTGCGGCCCGCCGCGCTGACCCGGACGATGCGGCGCAGGTGGGGGCGCCCCTGCCGGGCATCGTCCTGCCGAAGGTGGCGGTCGGTGACTCTGTCGTTCGGGGGCAGGCGCTGGCGGTCGTCGAGGCGATGAAGATGGAGTCGACCGTGTCGAGCCCGCAGGACGGGAC